>NZ_JBHSQO010000053.1:0-61135 GCF_042658445.1 Saccharothrix lopnurensis
CGCCGGCGGCGGCCGCGCACACGTGCTGGGCGGTCGCGCCCGCCGCGCGCAGCAGCGCCCGGTAGCCGTCGGGACCGTCGGCGGCCACCGCGGCGGCCGGGTCGCCGGTCGTGACCAGGGCGAGGTTCACCGAGGCGACGTGGAAGGTGCCGGGCGGGTGCCCGAACACCGGCTGGAGCCGGGCCACCGCCGGTCCGGGCTCGACCAGCCGCAACCCGCCCGTCACGGCGTACCAGCCGTCCTCGACGCCCGCCACGTTGCGCACGGCCAGCCGGTGCCGCAGGTCGTCGCGCGCCGGCGAGCCGGCCGGCGGGTCGTTGACCGCCTCGACCACGGCGTGCAGCGCGCTCGCGGGCAGCGGTCGGGGATCGGCCGCGATGCCGCGCGGCCCGACCCCCGAGCTGCGGCGCGGGAGGGGTGCGGCCGGGTCGCCGGTCTCCCGGTCCGAGGTCACGGTGACGGTCGTGCCGGTGGCGCGGGCCCGCAGGCCCAGGCGGGCCGCGTGCTCGACGAGCGCCGCGGCCACGTGCCCCACCTCCAGCTCGGTGAGCACGTCGCCGAACTCGCGGTAGCCGGGGGAGAGGCGGTCGCGGCGGCGGACCAGCTCGACCCGTGCCGCGCCGTCGGGCGCGGGCGGTTCGTCCCCGACCAGGGCCCGGCGCACGGGGTCCAGCGGCCACCGCCGCGACCCGACCGCCAGCACCAGGTCGACGGTGCCCGCGGCCCGCGCGGAGGGGTAGGCGCGGTGGTCGTTGTACTGGTTCCACGGTTCCCAGCGCAGCGGGGTGGCCACGTCGGTCAGCAGGTGCGCCAGTGCCGCGCCGAAGCGGCCGTGCGCGGCCAGCGCGGTCAGGGGGACGCGTGGTCCCGGCGTCGACCCGGCTCGCGGTGACGCCCCGGGCTCGACGACCCGGCCGGGCCCGTGGGCGTAGGCGGCGGCCAGCGCGGCGTCCCGGGGCGGGGCGTCCGGGTTCACGTCGTCCGGGTTCACGGGAACGGGTGGGGCAGCGGGGGACCGGCCGGGCGCAGCCGGGGGAGGCCGCGCGTGCGCCGGTTCAGCTCGCCGAAGGTCATCGGCACGGTGCCGGGCACGATCACCTTCGCCGAGTGCAGGCCGAGCCGGTCGCGCACCACCGGGTCGCTCTGGTCGACCGCGATCACCTCCAGGTCCAGCGCCGCCCACCGGCGCACGTGGTGCTCCAGCACCGCGTCCAGGTCCTCGCGCGGCACGTCGGGGACCACGGGGTCCACCTCCGGGCCGGGCACGAGGAAGTCGTACCGGTCGACGGCCTCCGGCAGGCCGTTGACGTTGACGTGGTCGTCCATGGTGCGGACCAGCCGCGGGTCGCGCAGCAGCCGCCGCAGCCGGTCCGGGTCGAAGTCCCCGGGCTCGGCGCGGTAGCGCTTGGCCCCGGCCTCCACGTCCATCACCACCTCGGCCGCCGCCGAGCGCATCGCCGCGTCCGGGTCGAGCCCGGCGCCCGCGGCGAAGAACGCCCGGGGCAGGCGCGGCCGCGGCGCGGTGCAGCGGGCCAGCGAGAGCACTGCGGGCACGCCCAGGTCGTTGGTGGCGTCGTAGAGCTCCAGGCGGTAGCCGAGCTGCTCCAGCCGGTCCGCGAGGTGCGCGGTGACCTCGTCGCGCACGCGCAGGCGCGGCAGCCGCACGCGGCCGTACCAGGCCATGAGGAACGCGTCCCGTTCCGCGACCTCGAACAGCCCGTGCAGCACGGCCTCGGTGAGGCTGTTGCCGGTGCCGCAGCCGTTGGACGTCTCGTCGACGAACCGCGACCCCTCGGCCGGGCCCCAGTAGGCCACGTGCTCGGGCACCGCCACCGGCCGGCCGCGGGTGTAGGACCAGCCGTGCACCCAGCGGGTCCGCGCGCCCGGGTGGTACGGCGCCACGTGCGGCGACGCGTGGTCGGGCAGGCCCAGGCGGGCGGGGTCGAGCGCGCGGTCCCCGAGTTCGGCGTACGACGCCTCCAGCACCGTGGTGACGCGCCGGGGCCGCAGGCCCGCGTGCCGCTCCACCGCCTCGTACAGCGCGACGCGCTCGGCCTCGGCGTAGTCGGCGGTGCGGCCGAACCCGGCCTGCCCGCCGACCAGTTCGGCGCTCACCGCCGCCACCGCCAGGTCACCGATGCGGTACATGCCGCCGACCGGGCCGTGCCGCAGGTCGAACAGCTCGCGGTGCAGGGCGTCGCCGCCGGTGCGCGGGTTGGGGCCGCGCAGCGTGCCGGGGACGGCGGGGACGGGCGCGCGGACCACCTCGGCGGCGCCCGGCGAGTCCTCGGGCAGCGGGCCGCACGTCGGGCAGCCGCCGGGCCGGGGGCGCACCCGGTGCTCGCCCAGGGTGGCGAGGTCGGTCCGCAGCGCCAGGCCCCGGTCGCGGTGGGCGTCCCGGTCGGCCAGCACGCGGTCCACCAGCGCCGCCAGCAGGGGCCGCAGCGCGGGGGAGGCGAGGCCGCCCAGCCGCAGCCGACCGTCGCCGCGCGGGGCCGACGCGCCGAGCGCGGCCAGGCGGGCGTCCTCCGCGCACCGCACGCACACGCCGCCGCCGGCACCGCCGACCACCGGTCCGACCAGGACCAGGGCGCCGTCGAACCGCACCGGCAGCACGGGGCCGTCCGCGCCGACCCGGTCCAGGTCGTCGATCGTGTAGTCGACCAGCTCCAGCACCCTCACCGGGTCGCCCCCGGCACGGCGAGGCCGCCAGGCCGGTGAGGTGCGGGGGTGGTTCGAGTCGGGTTCACCGGGTTGCTCCCGGCACGGCGAAGGCCACCAGGCCGGCGGCCTCCAACACCGGCCCGAGGCGCACCGGCTCGGCCTCGCCGACGAGCGCGCGCAGGCCGTCCTGGAAGGCATCCTCGCCGTCCCGCAGCCCGTGGGGCCAGTGCCAGTCGCGGTTGGTCCACGGCGCGGCGGCCCCGTCCGGCGTGGCGAACGGCGCCGCTCCGCACAGCACGACCGGGCCGGGCACCCCGGCTGGTGGCCGGAGGGTCCGTGCCTGCCCGGCCTGTGCCTGGTCGGCTCGGGGCGGGCGGGTCCGTGCCTGGTCGGCCTGCGCCCGCCCGGCGGCGGCCAGCGCGGCGAACGCGACGGCGTCGGCGGGCCGCGCCTCGACGGCCCAGGACAGCTCCTCCCCGGCGGCCCGCACCACCGCCCGGACCACGCCCGGACCCACCCTGGTCACCTCCACCGCGGCGGGCAGCGCGAACCGGAGCACCACGGCCTTCCACCAGCGGCGGGCGGTCGGGTCGGCGGACCACTCGTCCTCGGTGACCGGGGTGCCGGGCAGGTGCCGGGCGGCGGTGCGCAGGGCCAGGCCCAGGGCATGCGCCCGGTCCGCGCCGAGCACCGCGCCCGCCGGCGCGAGTTCCCGGGCGGCGCGCAGCAGGGCGTCGAGCCGCGCGGCGTGCTCGGTCGTGCCGAAGCCGACCGCGTTCCCGGACGCGGCCAGCTTGACCGGCAGCTGGGGCAGGTCGCCGGGCAGCGGGGTGGGCACCGGGCCCAGTTCCCGGTCGCCCAGGACCTCCAGCAGGGTGCCGTTGGGCTCCCGCGGGCGGACCGCCGACAGCCACGGGTGGTACTCGGCGCGCAGCGGGTCCACCCGGGCGACCAGGACCGCCTGGTGCGGCGGCCCGGTCGGGGGGACGTCGCTCCACATGTCGACCACCTCGGTCGCCGGGTCGGGCAGGCCGCCCAGCGCGCAGACCAGCCGGTGCGCGGCGGCCGACCCGACCAGCGCGGCCAGCACCTCCGGCGGTGTCCCGGGAGCGCCCGCCAGCCGGTCGGCCAGCGCCGCCGCGTCGGCCACCACGTCGGCGACGGGGCCCGGCGCGACCGCGAAACCGACGGCGGCGGCGTACCCGGCGGCGACCACGTGCGGGCCGGCGGTCAGGAGCAGGCCCGCGCCGGGGCGGACGGGGGCGACGTCGAGGCCGGCGGCGGTGAGGGCGCGGTGGGCGGCGGCGGCCGGCGCGCCCTCACCGGTGACCACGGCGGTCGTGGAGCGCAGCCGCCGCCACGCCTCCAGCGGTGACGCGGCCACCGACTCCAGCCAGCTCGCGATGTCCGGTGGTGGTGCGCCGAGATCCCGGTGGGACGTGCCGCCGTCACCAGCACCGCCGTCGCCCCACCCGGCGGGCACCTCCACCAGCAGGTCGTGCTCGCGGAGCTGGCCGATGATCAGCTCCAGCGCCCGCGCCACCGCCGGCGACGCGTTCTCCGGCACCGCCAGCCGCTCCGGCGGCACCCCCTCGGCCAGCGGACCGGCCAGGCGCTCCCAGATCGTCCACAGACCCCGCCCGCCGTCGACGGTGAAGCTCGACCGCCACCCCCGCACGTGCAGCCCGGTCGCCGTGGGCGTCGCGTGCGCGATCGGGCGCAGGCGCAGCAGCACCCCGCTCACCGGTCCACCTTCACCATCCGCGCGACGTGCTCGGACCAGCCCAGCCCGGTGATCCGCTGGACCGCCCGCACCACCAGGCTCGCGGCCAGGTAGCGCTCGACGGGCGTCACGTCGCACACGGCCAGCAGCTGGTAGAGCATGTTGGTGCCGAAGCGGTAGACGGTGACGGGCCGCCGGTAGTCCGGGTGGTCGAAGTCGACCTCCCGCAACCTGAGGTGGTAGTCGCTGACCCGGTCCTGGTGGTCGCGGTGCCAGCGCCGGACCGCCTCCGCGCCCAGCTCCAGGGCGCGCTCACCGAGCTGCTCCGGGTAGGCCGTGGGCAGCCCGCCCCGGTCGAACACCTCCTCCACCAGCGCGCGGGACCCCTCGGTCCACGCCACCCACGGTGTGCTCACCGAGCCGTCGGCGACACCGCGCACGGTGCCCACCACCTGGTCGGCGTTGCGCTCCCACACCCGGTCGAACCGGTCGCGCAGCACGCCGTCCGGGTCGCTGTGCAGCAGGAAGTCCTCCAGGTGCGAGAGGAACGAGTGGTAGCCGTTGGCCAGGCCCGCCGGGAACCGGCTCGCGTGGGCCGCCATCGCGACCAGCGCCAGCCGCACGCGGGTCTGGCTGGTGCCCGTCACGGCCACGGCGTCGCGCACCGCGGGCACGCCGAGCCGCAGGCACCGGGTGCGCAGGTCCACCAGCGGGTCGGAGCCCAGCAGCTGCCGGACGGCGGTGAGGTCGGTCGGCTCGACGACCACGGTGTTGTCCGGGTGGATCGGCTCGTAGGGCGGCGGCACGAGCTCGGCGATCCCGTTGCGCTCGGCCTGGGCGAGCAGCCCGGCCCGATCGAAGTCCACGGTGGACGGGTGGTCGGCGAGGTGCGCGCGCAGCCGGTCCGCGACGAGCGCGGCGGTCTCGTCCGGGCCGTCGAGCCGCACCCGCACGTGCGGCCCGTGCAGCCAGTGCCGTTCCACGTGCCCCACCGCGCCGCGTTCCCGCGCCGCCGCGAGCGCGGGCAGCACGGCGTCGCGGAGCAGGGGCGCCTTCACCGGGTCGTGGTAGTAGCAGACGACGTCGATCACGAGGCCCTCCAGTAGGTTTCCGCGATCAGCTCGACCACCCGGCCGTCCGGCGACCCGGTGCCGGGCACGGGCAGCGCCTCGGTCAGCCGCACGCCGTCGGGGAACCGGGCCAGCAGCCGGGGCAGGCAGCGCAGGTGCAGCGGGTCGCCCAGGTCGGCGTACTGCGGCTTGCCCGCCGTCAGCGCCCGCCGGTAGGCGTCGGCCGACACCGGTCCCGGGTCCGGTCCGACGAAGACGTGCTCCGGCAGCCCGTGCCGGGCGCGCAACCGGGCCACGTCCAGCGCGGCCCGCTCCTCCGCGCCGATCGCGGGCGGCGCGGGGAAGTCCCACGACCGGCGCGCCAGCACGACCTCGCCGAAGGTCAGGCGGCCCCGCGCGGTCACCCCCCGGTGCGTCCGGGCGGGCCGCAGCGCGTCCAGGTCCACCCAGCCGCAGGCCAGGTCCGAGTACAGCGGCGCCTGCCGGTCCGGCAGCGCCGGCGCGATCAGGAAACCCAGGTACAGCACGTCGAGCGGGACGCCGCGGTGCGTCACCCGGACCTCGTCGGCGACCGGGTCGTGCCGCACGTCCAGCTCGTCGGCGGGCAGGTCGGCCCAGCGGGCGTCCTCGCCGACCTCGTGGGCCCCGAGCAGCGGGTGGAGGTTGGCGTTGAAGCCCTGCACCGGGCGGAACTGCACCGGGTGGTCGGTGTAGCGGCGAACCTGGCGGGTGACCGCGTCGCGCGCGCCGGGCAGCAGGTCGAGGAAGCGGCTGGTGAACTTCCCGAACCCGGCGTAGACCCGGTTGACCACGAGCCGCCCGTCCGGGGTCGGCTGGGCGAAGAAGCCGTACGAGCCGGCGCGGCCGGTGGCCCACGCGGGCAGCAGGTCGGCGGCGGTCGCCAGCACCTCGTCGGTGACGACGCCGTCGTGGACCTGCCCGGCCAGCTTCTCCCGGATGTTGAGGACCACGCGGACCCCGGGATCGCCCACGGCCTCGGCCGCCCCGGTGCTCGTCGAGTCCTGCCACGCCAGGACCAGCGGCCCGGAGCAGTCGGCCAGGCTCGCGACCCCGCCCTCGCCGAACCGCTCGACGAACCTGGTCCGGATCAGCCGGCGCAGCAGCACGTGCTGGTCGAACGCCGCCAGCAGCGGGGTGAGGCGGGCCAGCGCGGGCGCGGCGCCGGGAGGGACGGGCACCGGTTCGGGCAGCACCACGTCCTCGACCACGGGGGTGACCCCGGTCAGGTCCGCGCCGATCCGCTCCCCGAGTTCGCGCCAGCCCTGGGTCAGGTCCGTGAGCACGGCCGTGCGGGTCGGCGGGTCGGCGGTGGCGAACGCGGCGGTGGTGGCGGCGAGGGAGGTCAGGCGGCGGGCGGTGTCGGCGAAGCGGCCGCTCGCCGGCTCGTCGGCTTGCTCAACGGTGTCGGCCCGCTCACCGGCCTCTTCGGCCGCACCGGCATCCTCGGCGCGCGCGGCGAGCCACGCGGCCAGCGAGCCCAGCGCGTCCGGGTCCTGCGGGTGGACGGGGGACACCGGCACCAGCAGCCCCAGGTCCCGGGTCTTCGCCACGAACCCGCGCGCCGAGCGTTCCGCGTCCTCACCCGTCAGCCGCGCCGCCAGCGCCCCGGCGACCCGGTCCGGCGACACCCCGTCGGGCCCGGCCTCCCGCACGGTCGCGACCACGAACCGCAGCGGCCCGGACGCGGCGAGGTCCACCTCCTCCTCCCGCACCACCACGGCGCGGCCGACGCCCTCCACCGGCGAGTCCCGGCGGAACAGCAGCCGCCCGTCGCGTTCCCGCAGCGCCGGCGCCAACCGGTGCGGCAGCCCGGGACCGAGGGCGTCCACCACCCTGGTCACCAGCAGGCGGTGCGCGGCCGGGTGCGACACCGGCGGCGCGGCGGGCCACGGTCCCTCGCCCCACACGCCCCAACCGACGTGCGTGTACCAGGACAGCGGGCTGGTCTTGGCGGTCGCGCGCAACGCGTACCGCAGCACCGCGGGTTCGACCTTGCGCGCCCGGCGGTCGGGCTCGCCGCGGCCCCGCGCGGTGCGGTCCAGGCCGTGCAACAGGTCCGGGCCGGTCAGCGCGCTCGCCCGCCGCAGCGCGTCGGCCGCGCACACCTCCGCGAGCCACGCCCGGGACGCGGCCAGCTCGCGCGGCCACGCGGTCACCGCCTCGTCCACCGCCCGCACCAGGTCGGCGTGGGCCGCCAGCCAGTACGCCAGCAGCGGCACCCGTTGCGGTAGGTCGCCCAGCTCCGCCACGACCCGGGGTCCGGGCACGCGGCCGTTGTGCACGTCGCGGCGCAGCGGCAGCACCACCCGCCGGTGGAACTCGGCCGGGTGACCGGCGGCGCTGTCGTGCAGGGCGTCGGCCAGGTCCGGCGCCAGCGCCGCCACCCGGGCCTCGGCCGCCACGACCTGGCCCAGCCCGGTCCGGAAGTCCGTGGTACCCGGTCGTCGGTGCGGCAGCGCCGTCACCCGGACCAGCGCGTACGGCGCGAGTTCGGTCGTGGTGCGGCCCGTCGCGCTCCCGGTCATCCGGTGCTCCCCCCGGTGTGGGCCGGGAGCGCCCGCGAACGGGCGCCCCCGGCTCGAATCCGCTCCTGCCCGGTCAGCTCGGCAGGTGCGGCAGCTGCGGCTGCTGGCAGCAGCAGCACGAGGTGCTGCTGCACGAGCACGCCGCCGCCGAGGCGCCGGTCTCGGGCAGCGCGACGGCGTCGCGCATCGCGGTGACGGCCAGGTCACCCAGGTCGAGTTCGGAGTCGTCGAAGGTCAGGTCCACGGGTCGTGTCCTTTCGGGAGTGCTTCGGCGACGCGGCCGGGCGATGTGCCGACCCGGGACCGCCCGCCCTGTCGGGTGGTGCGATCACCCGCCCCGGAGCCGTCCCGGTGACCGGCCCGCCCCGCTCGCGGCGGTGCGGTTCTCCGAATCGGGTTCGTTCGGGGTCAACGGGCACCTCCTCGGGACACGGGCGACGGGCCGGACGATTCCACCTGCCGGTATACGTCCGGTATGCGTTTCCGGGCGAGGTAACGCACTCCGTTCGGTGTGGCGCCGCGCACCTCCGGGTCCGACATACCGTGTGCGGTGACGGGTCGGGCTGAGGTGGGGAGCGCTGGGATGTCGGTTCGGTCGACGGTGCGCGTGCAGCGGGAGGTGGACGTCCGGCTGCTGGGCGGCTCCTCGGTGAGCGGACCGACCGCGGGCGGCGTGGTGCCCGGTGGCGTGAAGACGCGCACGCTGCTGGTGGCGCTCGCGCTGGACGCCGGCACGGCCGTGTCGACCGAACGCCTGCTGGACTACCTGTGGGAGCGGGAACCACCGCGCAGCGCCGTCAAGAACCTCCAGCTGTACGTGTCCCGCCTGCGCCGCTGCCTGGACACCGCGAACACCGGCTTCGCCCGCCTGCTCGTCCACGTCGGCCACGGCTACCGGCTCGACGTGCGCCCGGAGGCCGTGGACGCGCTGTGGGTGGACGGCCTCGCCCGGCGCGGCGCGGCGGCACTGCGGCAGGGCGACCTGCCGACCACGGTGGCCGCGCTGACCCCCGCGCTGGCCGGCTGGCCGGTCGACGGCCTGGCCGGGCTCGTGCCCTCGGGCCCCGCCACGACGGTGACCGCGCTGTGGCGGGAGCGCAGGCTCGCCGCCGTCGAGCACCTGGCGACCGCGAAGACCGAGCTGGGCGCGTGGGCCGAGGCGGCCGACCTGCTGGCGCCCCAGGCGTCCGCCCACCCCGCCCGCGAGTCCTCGCAGGTGCTGCTGATGCGCGTGCTGGCGCACCTGGGCGACCGCACGGGCGCGATCGGCGTGTACCGCCGGCTGTGGCACGTGCTCGACTCGGACCTGGGCATCAAGCCCGGGGTCGAGGCGCGGGCGGTGTACGAGGAGATCCTCGGCGACTAAGCGGTGCCGTTCCCACGGCGGACCGACCCGCCGAGGCGCACCGCTAGCCGCCGCACCTGGTGACCAGGTACGAGGGGCTCATCCGGCGCATCGCGGCGGCCAGCAGCCACAGGCCCGGGAGCACGACGGCCCACGCCCACCACGGGGCGGCGGCGGCGCCCAGGCCACCACCGACGGCCACCCCGGTGACCAGCTGCACGCCTCGACGACGGCTCGCGGTCAGGGGCCCGCACGGAGTGACGGGGTCGGATCGCACACCGCCATCGTCCCAGCTCTCCGCCGACCGGACCAGTACCCCATCGGGCTACCCCCACCGGGTCGTCGCTCGTGCGCGGCCGAACCTCCCGACGCCTGACCGCCGGCTCAGGTCCCGCAGAACGTCCGGTAGTCCGCGCCGAAGTCGGCCGGGGCGGGCTCGGCGTAGCGCTCGAAGCCGGGGCGCTCGTCGTAGGGCGAGGTCACCGCGTCCAGGAGGCGTTCCAGCGGGGCCCGGTCACCCCCGGTCGCGGCGGTCAGCGCCTCCTCGACCAGGTGGTTGCGGGGGATGTGGACGGGGTTCACCCGGTCCATGGCGTCGCCGTCCGGGCCCAGGGCCCGCCAGCGGGCGATCCACGCGTCGATCCCGGCCAGGTCGAGGAACAGCTCGCGCGCCGGCCCGGTGTCGCCCCGGGCCGCCGCGCCCAGGCGGCGGTGGCACGAGGTGTGGTCGACGTGGTTGTCCCGCATCAGCGTCAGCAGGTCGTCGACCAGCGGCGCGACCACCGCGTCCGTCCTGTCCGCCGTGTCCGCCGGGGTTGCGGACAGGCCCAGCTTGGCCCGCATCCCCGCCGACCACGCGGCGTCGTACCGGGGCCGGAACGCGCCGAGCGCCTCGACCGCCACCGCGACCGCCCGCTCCTGGTCGTCGGCGAGCAGGGGCAGGAGGGCCTCGGCCAGGCGGGCGAGGTTCCACTCGGCCACCAGCGGCTGGTTGCCGTAGGCGTAGCGCCCGCCCTCGTCGATGGAGCTGTAGACGGTGGCCGGGTCGTACGCCTCCAGGAACGCGCAGGGCCCGTAGTCGATGGTCTCGCCCGAGATCGTCATGTTGTCGGTGTTCATCACCCCGTGGATGAAGCCGACGAGCATCCACCGCGCCACCAGCGACGCCTGGGCGGCCACCACCGCCTCGAACAGCGCGAGGTACGGGTTGTCCGCCCCCGCCGCCCCGGGGTGGTGCCGGGCGATCGCGTGGTCGGCCAGCCGGCGCAGCAGGTCGACGTCGTCGGTGGCGCGGGCGTACTGGAAGCTGCCGACGCGCAGGTGGCTCCGCGCGACCCGCGCGAGCACGGCCCCCGGCAGCGCGGTCTCGCGGCGCACCGGACGACCGGTCGCCACCACGGCCAGGGAGCGGGTCGTGGGGATGCCCAGGGCGTGCATCGCCTCGCTGATCACGTACTCGCGCAGCATCGGCCCGACCGCGGCCAGGCCGTCGCCGCCTCGGGAGAACGGCGTGCGCCCGGAGCCCTTCAGGTGCAGGTCGCGCGGGTGGCCGTCGGTGTGGGTCAGCTCACCGAGCAGCAGCGCCCGGCCGTCGCCCAGGCGCGGGGAGTAGTGCCCGAACTGGTGCCCGGCGTACGCCTGCGCCACCGGGGTGGCGCCCTCGGGGACGTGGTTGCCGACGAGCAGGCGCACCCCTTCGGGACCGCGCAGCCAGGCGGGGTCCAGGCCCAGCTCCGCGGCCAGGGGCTCGTTGAGCACGAGCAGGTCCGGTGCGGGGAACTCGTCGGCGCGCCAGGGGAGGGCCAGCTCGGGGAGCGCGCGGGCGAAGTCGTTGCCCAGGGTGGTGGTCGGGGGCGGTGCGGTGCTCACGTTCCCAAGGTACGCGCGTGCGCCGACCTGCCCGGGTGGTCGGCGCCGGACCACCCGCTACGGCGGGGGCGCGTCGTCGGGGGACGGGGAGGTGGGGGCGACCGCGTCCGGGCCGTTCGAGCGGCGGGTGCCGGCGAGGTTCTCGCGGTAGAGCTTCGTGTCCGGGTGGTCGGGACCCAGGACGCGTTCGCAATCGGCGACGGTGGATTCGTACAGCGTGATCGCGCGTCGGGGGTCGCCCGCGCACCAGTGGCTGAAAGCGATGTTGTTGCGGGAGGCGAGGGTGTCCGGGTGGTCGGGGCCCAGGACGCGTTCGCGGTCGGCCAGGACGCTCTCGTGCAGGCGGATCGCCCGCTGGAAGTCGCCCACCGCCCGGTAGGAGGTGGCGAGGTTGTTGCGGGTGATCAGGGTGTCGGGGTGGTCGGGGCCCAGGACGCGTTCGCGGTCGGCCAGGGTCGCCTCGTGCAGCGGGATCGCGCGCCGGGGGGAACCCGCGACGGAGTAGGCGCTGGCGAGGTCGTTGCGGGACAGCAGGGTGTCGGGGTGGTCGGGGCCCAGGACGCGTTCGCGGTCGGTCAGGGTCTTCTCGTGCAGCGGGATCGCGCGCCAGGGATGACCGGCGAACAGGTAGGCGGCGGCGAGGGTGTCCTGCGCGGTCAGCGTGTGGGGGTGGTCGGGTCCGAGGACGCGTTCGCGGTCGGCCAGGCACGCCTCGTGCAGGGGGATCGCCCGGTGGAGGTCGCCGGCGAACCGGTAGACGTAGGCGAGGTCGTTGCGGGCGGTCAGCGTGTCGGGGTGGTCGGATCCGAGCAGTCGTTCGTAATCGGCGGCGGTGGATTCCCGCAGCGCGATCGCGCGTCGGAGGTCACCCACGAACCAGTAGGCGTAGGCGAGGTCGTTGCGGCTGGCCAGCGTGTTCCGGTGGGTGTGCCCGAGGATGCGCTCGCGGCCGTGCAGGGCTCGGGTGAAGTAGGCGAGAGCGGTGGCCGAATCGCCCTGGCCGACCAGGTAGCGGCCGAGGTGGGCGAGGAGGTCGCAGGTGTCGCCGGTGTCCGCCGCGGCGGTGCTGTGGTCGAGCAGGGCTCGGGCGTGGGGCAGGACCAGGCGGTGGTGGGGCCAGTCGGCGGGGTCGCGGGGATCGCGCCCGAGGAGGCCGGTGATCAGCGCGGTGGTGGCGGTGGCGCGGGCCGCGTCGATGTCGCGGGTCCGGCGGTGCGGGTCGTGGGGATCGGGGGTGCGCGTGATGGCCTGCACGAGTCGGTGCACCCCGATGGTGTCGCCGGTGAGGGTGATCATGCTGTGGGCGGCCAGCCTGCCGAGCGCCTCCACCAGGTCGGGCTCGTCGGCCGTGCCGTCCAGCAGCGCTCGCGGCACGGCGTCGGGCGCCCACCAGGCCAGCACCCGCAGCACCCGGCCGGCCAGGGGCGTGTCGGCGAGCCGGTCGAGGGTGACGCGCCAGATCCGGGCCGCGGTGCGCTGGGCGTCCCCGCCCTCGGCCGTCGCGGCGAACATCCGCGCCGGGTACCGGGCGAGCAGGTCCCGGTACCCGGTCGGGGGGATGCGCGCCTGGGCGAGGTAGGCGGCGGCCTGCTCCACCGCCAGCGGTAACCAGCCCAGCTCCGCGCACAGCGCGTCCGCGCCCCGCACGTCGGCGTCGGGCCACTCCGCGCGCACGAGCCCGGTCATCAGCTCCACCGCCTCGGCGGGCGGGAGCACGTCCAGCACCACCGTGCCCACCCCGCGCCAACCACCACCCCGGCGGGACGTGATCAGCACGGTCCCGGTCCGCACCCGCTCCAGCAGCTCGGCGGCGTCCGCCGGGGCGGTGAGGTTGTCCAGGACCAGCAGCCACCCGTCGTGGGTGGCCAGCCAGCGGACGCCCAGCCGCACCCGCTCCTCCGGCGGCAGCCGCGCCGTCTCCGGGACCACGGCCTCGGCCAGCTCCGCCAGCCCGGCGTCCAGCGCGGCCGGCGAGTCCGCCGTCACCCACCAGACCAGTTCGAACGCCTCGGCGCGCACCGCGGCGAACCGCGCGGCCAGGGCGCTCTTCCCGACCCCGCCCAGGCCGTGCACGGCCACCACCGCCGCCCGGCCCGCGCCGGCGACGACCGCGCCCAGGCGCGCCAACTCCTCGCCGCGGCCCACGAACAGCCCCGGTGCGACCGGGACCCGCCCCACCGACGGCGGCGGGGACACCGACTCCACCGCGGGCACCCCGCCCACCACGTCACCGTGGACCGTGATGTCCCGGCCCGCCTGGAAGAGGTTCGCCCCACCGGAGGCCGCACCGGACTGGCCCACCCGGCCGGCCGCGCCTGGCTCCACCACCGCACCCCCTCGGATCGCCGCGCCGGCCCCGCGGCCGGACAACCGCCACCACATCCCGCGCCCGCGGCCGGCCGCAACGCACGATTGCGGTCCCCGCGCCCCGGTGCCCCGGCGACTTTCACCCGACGGGACCTGTCGCCGCCCGCCGGCGCCCCCGCACGCTGGACGGGACGAGGGGGAGTGGATGGGGGCGAAACGGCGCACGCGCGCGAAGCCGAAGGCCAAGCGGCGCGGGGACCGGGTGCCGCTGGTGCCCATCGCGGTCGGGGTCGCGGTGCTGCTGCTGTGGTGGTTCGTCCAGGCGTACCCGGTGCTGTCCGCGGGAATCGCGGGCGCGGGGCTGGCCGTCGGGGTGGCGGTCCTGGTGCTGCGGCTGCGCCGGCGCCGGGCCGAGGTGGTGCTCCAGGCGGAACTGGACCGCGCCGTCGAGTCCACCGACGGCATGAGCGGCGCGGACTTCGAGCAGTGGACCGCCCGGCTGCTGCGCCGGTCGGGGTGCGTGGACGTGGAGGTCGTCGGCGGGTCGGGCGACGCGGGCGCGGACGTGGTGGCCACCGCGCCGGACGGCGGCCGGGTCGTGGTGCAGTGCAAGCGCTACAGCCCGACGAACAAGGTGGGCAGCGAGGCCGTGCAGCGGTTCTCCGGCACCGCGCGGTACTACCACCGCGCCGACCACCCGCTGATCGTCACCACCTCGACGTTCACCGGGCCGGCCCGGTCCGTCGCGGCGCAGGTCGGCATCACCCTGGTGGACCGGCAGGGCCTGGCCGCGTGGGCGCGCAGCGGCGTGGCGCCGATCCTGGTCGACTCCGCGTGACCCGGGTCGCCGGTCAGGCGGTCTCCTCCCGGAGGCGCAGCGCCCGCTGCCGCGCCGAGTAGCGCCGGGACTTCGCGCGGTTCCCGCAGACGCGCATCTTGCACCAGCGCCTGCTGTGGTTGCGCGACACGTCCCAGAAGACCCAGCCGCACACGTCGTCCGCGCACCGCTTCAGCCGCTGCGCCTCGCCGGTGGTCACGAGCGCGGACCAGGCGATGGCCAGGCGCGCCAGGGCCCGGTCGGCGACGGGCAGCCCCGGCGCGGGCACCAACCCGCCGGCGGAGAGGCTGACGAGCACCGGCAGGCCCGAGAGCACGGCCTCGCCCGCCGCCAGCCCGCCCGGTTGGACCTGCCCGAGCGCGGACCGGACGCCGGCGCGCAGGTCGAGCAGCCGGCGGTGGTCGTCGGCGCTCAGCGGCACCGGCTCGTCCACCAGCCCCCGGGCCCGCAGCCAGGCGGCGGCCGAGTCGCTCGCGGCGAGTTCGTCGGTCTCGTCCTCCAGGTCGACGGTGTTGGCGAAAGCCCTGGTCAACTCCGCTTCAGGGGAGGGTTCGATCATGTTTCCCACCAGCTAACGCGGTTGATGGTTACCCCGGACTCCTCTAGGGTAGCCGCTGGAGCAGGAAATGACCGGCTAACGCCATAGGTGGTTAGGGGCAGCCATGACGACCACTGCCGTGCCGGCGGGCATCGACCGGACCAGCACCCGCAACACCGGGGTGCTGGTGGCCTTCACCGCCGTGACCAACCTCGCCGACGGCGTGACCAAGGTGGTCCTGCCGCTGATGGCGACCGCCCTGACCAGCTCCCCGCTCCAGATCTCGGCGGTCGGGCTGACCCTGACGCTGCCCTGGCTGCTGGTGGCCCTGCACGTCGGCGTGCTGGTCGACCGGGTCGATCGCCGCCGCCTGCTGTGGGTCGCCAACGGGATGCGCCTGGTGGTGGTCGGCTGGCTGCTCACCGCGGCGGCCGGGGGCACCACCAGCCTGCCCCTGCTGTACGCGGGCGGCCTGACCCTGGGCGTCGCGGAGGTCATCGCGCTGACGTCCGCGGGCGCGCTCGTGCCCGACGCGGTCGCCCCCGCCGGCCGCGAACGCGCCAACACGTGGGTGGCGGGCGCGGAAACCGTCTGCAACGAGTTCTGCGGGCCCTTCGTGGGCGGCCTGTTGGTCGCGGCGGGCGCGTCGGTGGCCCTGGGCGCCACCGCGGCGGCCTACGTCATCGGCATCGGCGTGCTGGTGTTCCTGGTGGGCAGGTTCCGCGTGGCGCGGACCGGGGACCGGGGGGCGACCTCGGTCCACGGCGACATCGCCGAGGGGCTGAAGGTGCTGTGGCGCAGCCAGGTCCTGCGGCTGATGGCCCTGGTGCTCACCGTGCTGTGCGCGTGCTGGGGCGCGTGGCTGGCGCTGATGCCGCTGATCGCCACGACCACCATGGGGCTCGACCCGCGCGGCTACGGCTTCGTGCTCAGCGCGCTCGGCGTCGGCGGCCTGGTCGGCGCGCTGACCGTGCGCCCGCTCAACCGCCTGCTCGGCCGCCGCACGGTCATGTTCGTCGACCTCGTCGGCACGCTGGCCATGGTCGCCGTCCCGGTGCTGACCACCAACGCCGTGGCCGTCGGCGCCGCCGCGTTCTTCGGCGGCCTGGGCGGCACGCTGTGGACGGTGAACTCGCGCACGATCACCCAGTTGCTCGTGGAGCCGGAGATGATGGGCCGCTTCAGCGCCGCCCTGCGGCTGTTCAGCTGGGGCGCGATGCCGGTCGGCGCGGCCCTCGTCGGCGTGCTGGCCGAGTGGTTCGGCTTCCGGGTCGCCTTCGCGGTGTTCGCCCTGGCCACCCTCGCGCTGATCGTGCCGTTCCTGCGCACGTTCACCCCCGCCGTGCTGAACCGCATCTACACCCCGACCGACGCCTGACCCGCGGGCCCGAACGGCTCGGAAAAGCATTTCCGGAAATTATTCCAACTGCTCCTATTCGACCATCGGCCGGTCCTATGGAAGCCCCGATCCTCGGTTGAAAATCCCGTCCGAGGACGCGCATCCTGGATTCATCGCCTCCGGTGTTCCCGGACCCACCTGGGAGTTTGGTCGATGGAGCCTGCCGTGCAGATTTTCGCCGAAGACATTGACGCCACGATCCGGCGGTTCGTCCGCGTGCCTTTCACCGACGCCTCGACCCTGGCCGAGATCGGGCTCGACTCGCTGACGACGCTGCGCGTCGTGGCCGAACTCGTGCCCGATCCCGATCGGGAGATCGACCTCGCGGAGCTGGCCGACCTCAAGACGCTGGGCCGGTTCCGGGCCTGGGTCGCCGGGCAGGTGGCCCGGTGACGGCCGTCATCAGCGCCGCCCCGGTGACCGAGTCGCAGCTCGGCCTGCTGGTGGTGCACCGCTCGGTCCCCGTCGGGAACCTCTACACCGTGCTGGTCGAGCTGCGGCTCGACCCGGACCGGTCCGCCGCCGAGGTGCGCGCGGCGCTCACCGCCGTGCTCAACGCGCAACCGGCGCTGCGCCTGGCGTTCCGCGAGCTGCCCGAACCCGCCGCCTGGTTGCGGGAGCCGTTCACCGAGCAGGAGGTCCCGCTGCGGCACGTGCCGGTCGACCGGGACTTCGGGGCGCGCACCGGGCGCGCGCTGGCGGAGCTGGCCGCCGAGGGCTTCGACCCGGGCGAGGCCCCGCTGCTGCGCGCCGTGCACCTGAGCTCCACCTCGGGCGACGCGTCGACGCTGCTGCTCTCCGTGCACCACACCGTCTTCGACGGGTACTCGCTGCAACCGCTGGTCCGCGACCTCGACGCGGCCCTGGCCGGGACCCTGGACGTGGCGGCGGTGCGCCCGGTGCGCGAGCGGGCGCTGCGGCGGGAACTCGACGCCCAGGTCAGGGCCGCCGCCGAGGCCGCCACCGAGGAGCGGGCCGAGGCGATCGCCGCCCGGCTGCGGGGGACCGCGCCCGTGGTGCTGTACCCGCGACCCCACCGCCCCACCACCACCGACTTCCGCGGCGCCCGCCGCGAGCTGCCGCTGTCGGCCGCGGCCTCCGCGGCGGTGGACCGCGCGATCACCGCGCTCGGCGTCACCCCCTTCACCTTCTTCTCCGCCGTCTGGTCGGCCGTGCTCGCCCGCCACGGCGGGACCGACCGGGTCACCTTCGGCAGCCCGCTGATGGCGCGGCGCACCCTCGCCTCCCACGACCTGTGCGGCTTCTTCGTCAACACCCTGCCGCTGGTGGTGGACGTGGACTGGGACCGGGCGTTCGCGGAGCACGCGCGCACCGCGGTGGACCGCGAGGTCGACGCGGTGCGGCGGGCGGTCACCGTGCCGTTCGGCCGGGTCGTCCGGCACGCCGACCCGGACCGCGACGGCGCCCGCAACCCGCTGTTCTCCGCGATGCTCGCCATGCAGGACTCGACCGCCACCCCGCCCGGCTCGGCCGTGCGCGCGGTGCGCGAGCACGGCACCGGCACCGCGAAGTTCGACCTGTGGCTGGGGGTCACCCCCACCCCGGACGGCTGGGTGCTGGAGCTGGAGCACGACCTCGACCTGCTGCCCGAGCCGATCGCCGGTGCGGTCGAGGACTCCCTGCGGCTCGCCCTCGACCGGGCCGCCGCCGACCCCTCGACCCCGCTGCGCGACCTGTTCGACGACGCCTCGGCGCGGGAGGCGCGCCACACCGACGGGTTCCGCCGGGAACCGCCGTGCGCGGACCTCGACGGCTGGCTGGCCCGGGTCGCCGCCCGGCGACCGGACGCCGTCGCGGTCGAGGAGGAGGGCCGCGCCCTCACCTACGCCGAGCTGGGCCGCGAGGTCGCCGCCGTCGCGGCCGGGCTGCGCGGGCGCGGCGTCGCCCCCGGCCGGGTCGTCGGCCTGACCACGACCACCCTGGTGGACACCGTCGTCGCGGTGCTGGCCGTGCTGCGGCTGCGCGCCACCTTCCTGCCGCTGGACCCGGCGCTGCCCGCCGAGCGCCTGGCCTACGTGGTGGGCAGGGCCGACTGCCGCATCGCCGTCGGCGGGGGAGACCCCGGCGTGCCGGTGTTCCCGGTGGCGGAGCTGCGCGACACCGCGGCCGGCGCCGGCGACCCCGGCGCACCGTCCGAAGAGGACGGTGTCTACGTCATGTTCACCTCGGGCTCGACCGGGAACCCCAAGGGCGTCCTGATGCACAACCGCCCGCTGGTCAACCTGACCGCGTGGCAGCTCGACGCGCTCGACATGGACGAGGGCACCCGGTTCCTCCAGTACGCGCCGCTCGGGTTCGACGTGTCCTTCCAGGAGATCGTGCCGACGCTGGCCGCGGGCGGCACGGTGGTCTCGCGCGACCCGGCCGACCGGCGGGACCTCCCGGCCGTGGCGCGCCGGGTGCTCGACGCCGCGGTCACCCACGTCTACCTGCCGGTCGCGGCGCTGCGGCCGTTCGTCCAGGCCGCCGAGGGGCTGGAGTTCGGGCACCTGCGGTACGTGTGCGTCTCGGGTGAGCAGCTCGTGCTGGACGACGTGGTGCGGGAGTTCTTCGCCCGGCACCCCGGGGTCCGGCTGGTCAACCTCTACGGCCCGACCGAGACGCACGCGGTGACCACCCACCGGCTCTCCGCCGAGGACCCGCACTGGCCGGCGCACGTGCCGATCGGCGTGCCGCTGACCGGGGTCACCGCCCAGGTGGTGGACCGCACCGGCCACCTCGCGCCGCGCGGCGTGGCGGGCGAGCTGCTGCTGGGCGGGGACTGCCCGGCCCTGGGCTACGTCGGCGAGCCGGGGCGCACCGCCGAGCGGTTCGTCCCGGACCCGCGCGGCACGACCCGCTACCGCACCGGCGACCAGGTCCTGTGGGACGCCGACGGCGTGCTGGTCTTCCTCGGGCGCGACGACCACCAGGTGAAGATCCGCGGCCACCGCGTCGAACTCGGCGAGGTCGAGGTCGTCGCCCAGCGGCACCCCGGGGTGCGCCGGGCGGTGGCCGTCGCGCGCGGCGACGGCGCGGACCGCCACCTGGTGCTGTTCGTCCAGGGCGACGTCCCGGACCCGGAGGCCCTGCGGCGGCGGCTGGCCGACGCGCTGCCCCCGTACATGGTGCCGCTGCGCACCTTCACCGCGGCCGAGGTGCCGCTGACCGGCAACGGCAAGGTCGACCGCGCCGCTCTGCTGCGGCGCGCGGACGCGGCGGCCGACGAGCGGGGACCGGACCGGGGCGGGCGCACCACGCCCGACGACCCGCTGGAGGCGGAGCTCCAGGCCCTGTGGGCGGAGCTGCTGGACCACCCCGCGCCGCCGCTCGACCGCTCCCTGCTGGAGGTCGGCGCGCACTCGCTCACCGTGCTGCTCGCGCTCGGCCGCGTCGAGCAGGAGCACGGCGTGCGCGTCCCCTTCCTGGACTTCTTCCGCGCCCCCACCGTGTCCGCGCTGGCCGCGCTGGTCCGGGGGCTCCGATGACCACCGCGCACCGGACGGACCTGCTGGTGCCGCTGGCCGCGGGCGACGGCGCGCCGACCCTGCTGCTGCACCCGGCGGGCGGCGGCGTCGGCCCCTACCTCGGCCTCGCCGCCGAACTGGCCGCCCGCGGCCCGGTGCACGCGGTCCGCGCGGCCGGCCTGCTGCCGGGCGAGCGCCCCGACGACGACCTGCCCACCATGGTCGAGCGCTACGCGGCCCTCGTCGACCGACCACCGGCCCTGCTGCTCGGCTGGTCCATGGGCGGCGTGCTGGCCTGGGAGCTGGCCGCCCGGTTCGCCGAGCGGGGCGCCCGTCCCGCCGTGGTCCTGGTGGACAGCACCGCCGACCCCGAGCCGGGCGACGACCGGCTGCGCGAGCAGGTGGTGGCCTCCGCCGGGTTCGCGCCCACCGAGGACGCCCGCGAGCGCGTCGCCGCCGTCACCGACGCCCACCTGGGAGCGATGAGCCGCCACCGCGTGCGCAGCCGCTACGACGGACCCGCGCTGCTGGTCCGCTGCCCCGACAACACCGACACCCGCTGGCCCTCGCTGGCCCGCGACCTGCGCACCCGGCACCTGGCCTGCGGCCACTTCGAGGTCTTCGACCCCGAGCACCTGGCCACCCTCGTCACCCACGTCAAGGAGTTCCTCGATGGTTGACCGGCTCGCCGTGGTCAGCGGCGGCACCAGGGGCATCGGCCTCACCCTGACCACCCGCCTGGTCAAGCTCGGGTACCGCGTCGTGGCGCTGTACCGGGGCGACGAGGCGGCCGCCGAGCGCCTGGTGGCCGAGCACGGCGACCGGGTGGGCGCGGACCGGGTCGACGTCGCCGACCCGGCGGCGGTGACCTCCTGGGCGCACCGGCTGCTCGCCACCCGCGGGACGCCCTCGGTGCTGGTGAACAACGCCGGCGTCAACGTCGACCGGCCGTTCCTGGAGATGTCCGAGGAGGACTGGTCCACCGTCCTCGCCACCAACCTGTCCGGCCCGTTCCGGCTGACCCGGGCGCTGGCGCCGGCCATGGTCGCGGCCGGCTCCGGGAACGTGGTCAACATCGGCGCGACGACCGGCATCCGGCCCCGGCTCGACGGGGCGAACTACTGCGCCAGCAAGGCCGGCCTGCTCCAGCTCACCAAGTGCCTCGCGCTGGAGCTGGCGCCGACCGTGCGGGTGAACTGCCTGATCCCCGGCATGACCGACACCGACGAGCTGCGGACCCGGTTCCGGCTCGACGACCCCGACCGGCTGGCCGCCGTGCTGGCCGAGATCCCCCGACGACGCCTCGGTTCCCCCGACGACATCGCCGACGCGCTGGAGTTCCTGGTGAGCCCGAACAGCGGCTACCTGACCGGCCAGAAGCTGATCGTCGACGGCGGCCAGTTCATGTGGTGAGGAGACCATGACCGAGCAGTTGCTGAGTTCCGCACGGGCCGCGTTGCGCGCGGCCCCGCCGGTGGGCGACCCGGCTTACCGCCGCTACTGCGGCGCGCTCGCCGAACACCTGACCGACTCGTGGCCGCTGGTGCTCAAGGCCAACGAGGAGGACGTGGCCCGCGCCGAGCGCCGGGGGCTCTCCCCGGTGCTGGTCGAGCGGTTGCGCCTGACCGAGGGCCACCTCGACGGCCTGCTCCGGCTGATCGACGCGGTGACCGCCGAACTGGGCCCGGCGACCGCGCCCGCCCCACCGGTCCCGATCGGGGACTGGGGCGAGCTGCGCAGGGTGGCCAAGCCGCTGGGCGTGGTCTTCATGGTCTACGAGGCCCGCCCTACCGTCACCGTCGAGGGCGCGCTGATCCCGGTGGTCGTCGGCAACAGCGTGCTGCTGCGCGGCGGCAAGGAGATGGCCGACACCGACGCCGCCCTGGCCACCGCGGTGCACGGGGCGCTGGTCTCCGCCGGGCTCCCGGCGGGCCTGGTCTCGGTGGTCGAGGACCCGGACCGCTCGGTGCTGCGCGAGCTGCTGCGCCGGCCGGACGCGGTGGACGTGCTGATCCCGCGCGGCAGCCCCGCGCTGATCGACCACTGCCGCTCGGCCGGCTCGGTGCCGGTCATCGCCAGCGGCGGCGGCGTCAACCACCTCTACGTGCACGGCAGCGCGGACCTCGCGCGGGCCGCCGCGATCGCCCTGGACAGCAAGCTGGCCGAGCCCTCGGCGTGCAACACGCTGGAGCTGGTGCTCGTCGACGAGCACGTGGCGGAGGACTTCGTCGGGGAGCTGGTCCGCACCGGCGCGGACGTCACCCTCAAGCTCGGCGGCGGGCTGCGGGCCCGACCGGGCGGCGGCGTGCGGATCGCCGAGCTGGCGCCGCACGACCTCGGCCGCGAGTTCCTCGAACCGACCATCGGCGTGCTGCCGGTGACCGGGGTGGACGCCGCGGTCGAGCACGTCCGCCGCTACGGGTCGGCGCACACCGAGGGCGTGGTGAGCGCCGACGGGGACGTGGTCGAGCGGTTCACCCGCGGGGTGGACGCCGCCGCGGTCGTGGTGAACGGCTCGCTGCGGCTGCACGACGGCCCGACCCTCGGGTTGGGCTCCGAGATCTCCATCAGCACCGGCCGGTTGCACGTGCGCGGTCCGGTGACCGTGTCCGCGCTGCTCACCCACACCTGGGTCGTCGAGGCACGCGGTGCGCTGCGTGCCGAAAGGGGGCACTGATGTCCGTCGGGGCACTGGACCGCGTGACCGTCACCCGCACGGTCAAGAGCGTGGTGGTCGCGGAATCGCGGCTGTCGATCGACCCGGGCACCGTCCGCGGCGACGAGCCGTTGAGCGGGGAGCTGCTGCGGGTCAACTCGTTCGGCTTCGTCGGGATGCTCGTGCGGCTGGAGGACGAGCTGGGCGTGACGCTGCCCGACGACCTGTTCGTGGGCCGCGCCTTCACCACCGTCGACGACCTGGTGGCCGTCGTGCTCGACGCGGTGGAGGTGGCGCGGTGAGCGCGTGGACCACGAGCTGGCGCAGCGTGCTGCCGCACCTGACCGTCCCGCTGCCCGAGGACCGCTCCCCGGAGACGAGCGGCGGCCACGGCATCGGCGTCAACCTGCCCATGGAGCTGGTGCGGCAGAGCGTGCAGCCGCGCGAGTACTGGCAGATCCCCGAGGAGGTGCTCGACGCCTACCGCAAGTTCCGGCCGACCCCGCTGTGGCGGGCCACCGGCTTCGAGGAGGCGGTGGGCGCGCGGGTGCCCGTCTACGTGAAGTACGAGGGCGGCAACATCTCCGGCAGCCACAAGCTCAACACCGCGCTGGCCCAGGCGTACTACTACAAGCGGGCCGGGGTGCGGGAGCTGGTCACCGGCACCGGTGCGGGCCAGTGGGGCACCGCGCTGGCCGCCGCCTGCGCGCTGTTCGGCCTGCGCTGCACGGTGTTCATGGTCGGGTCGAGCCTGGAGCGCAAGCCCTACCGCGGCGTGCTGATGCGGATGCTCGGCGCGGAGGTGCTGGCCAGCCCGACCGGCACGACCAGGGTCTCCCGCGAAACGCGGGGGCAGGGCAACAGCCTGTCGCTGGCCATCGGCGAGGCGGTCGAGTACGCCGCGGGCAGGGAGGGCGCGGCGTTCTGCATCGGCAGCGGCGAGACCTACAGCATCCTGCACCAGTCGGTCATCGGCATCGAGTCGATCGCGCAGCTGGCCGAGCTGGACGCCGAGGTGGACGCGGTGGTCGGCTGCGTCGGGGCCGGGTCGAACTTCGGCGGCATCGCGCTGCCGTTCCACGCCGAGGCCGCCGCCGGCGGCACCCGGCCGCCCCGGCTCGTCGCCGCGGAGTCCAGCTCCACGCCCAAGCTGACCCGGGGCGTGTACGCCTACGACCAGACCGACGCCACCGGCACCGGTCCGCTGGAGGCGATGTACACGATCGGCAGCTCCTACCCGATCCCGGACTCGCACTCGGCGGGCCTGCGCTACCACGGCGCGGCCAAGCTCGTCTCCGCGATGCGGCACGCGGGCCAGGTCGACGCCGTCGCGGTGGACCAGGTCGAGGCGCTGGAGGCGGGCCGCCGCTTCACCGTGCGCGAGGCGGTGCTGCCCGCGCCGGAGTCCGGGCACGCGCTGGCCGCCGCGGCGCGGCTGGCGACCGGCGGGGCCGAGCGCGGCGTGCTGGTCTGCGTCAGCGGCCACGGCTACCTGGACCTGGGCGCCTACCGGCAGCTGCTCGACGGCGAGCTGAGCGACCAGGCGCCGGCGCCGGAGGCGCTGCTGGCGGCGGTGGCCGGGCTGCCCCGGGTGGAAGGGGCGCGGACGTGACCGCCCCGACCGACGTCGTCGTGCGCGCCGAGCTGCTGGACTGCGTGCAGGCGAACCTGGCGCTGCTGGCGGACCGCGCGCACGGCGCGGGGCGGCACCTCGCCCTCGGGGCGCGGCTGCGGTTCGCGCCCGTGCCCGGTCCGGACGGGCTGCCCACGGTGGAGCGGACCCTCGACGAGCACCTGCTCGACGCGCGCCGCCTGCTCGGCCTGGCCGTGGCCGGCACGTGGCGGGCCGCCACGTCGGCGGACCTGCTGCGGGGCCACGACCTGGTGTACGTGGTCGCGGACGCCTTCCACCTGCCGTGGGTGCCCTACCACGGGCACGAGCACATGGACCACAGCTTCCTGGTGGAGGCGGGGCCCACCGGGTTCGTCGTGCACGACGCCTACCACAACGACACCGAGTGGGGCTCGGCGCGACCGGACCGCCGGGAGCTGTCCGCGGCGGAGCTGTCGGCCGCCCTCCCGGACGGGGCACGGGTGTTCCGGCTCGACCCGGTGGACCCGCCCGCCGGGGTCCGGCCGCGGCAGGACCACGCCGGACCGGAGGTCGTGGACGCCTACGTCCGGGCCTACCGGGAGCACCCGGACCGGGTGGCCGGGCTGCGCCGGCTGACCCTGGAGACGTGGCTGCTGGCCAGGTCCCGGCGGCTGCACGCGGCGTGCCACGAGGAGCCCGCGGTGTTCGAGGAGCACGTCCGTCGCTGGGAGGCGCTGGCCGAGCAGACCTACCTCGCCTACCGCCGGGTGGCGCGGGGCCGGGCGGAGCCGCCCGGCGTGCTGCCCCGGCTGGCCGACCTGCTCGCGGCCGACCGGGTCGTGTTCGACGGGCTGCGGCGGGAGGTCGCGGCCGTGGTGGCGCGGGTGCTGGGCGTGGACCCGGTCGAGGTGCTGCGCGGCGAGCCGTTCCCGGGCTTCCCCTCGTTCTCCTCGTTCCGGGTGGTCGACATCGTGGAGCGCCTGGAGTCCGCCCTGGGCGTCGAGTTCGACGCCGAGGACCTGGTGCCGGAGCACCTGCACCGGCTCGACGACCTGTGCCGTCTCGTCTCTCGCTCCTCCGGAGGACCGGAATGACGACCCTGCTGCACCACCTGATCGACGCGGCGGCGCGGGCCTGGCCGGACCGCCCCGCGGTGTCCACCGCCGCGGACTCGCTGACCCACCGGCAGGTGGCGGAGGGCAGTCGCCGGCTGGCGGCGTGGTTGGTCGCGCGGGGCGTGGCCCGGGGTGACCGGGTCGTCCTGGTCGCGCCGTCCGACCCGGTGGTCCCGGTGCTCGTGTACGCGGCCTCGCGGATCGGCGCGGCGTTCACCGTGCTGCACGAGCAGACCCGCGGTCGCCCGCTGGAGCACGTGCTCGACGACAGCGGGCCCGTGCTGCTGGTCGCGGCCGAGGAGGGGGCGCGGGCCGCGGCGCGGTCCCGCGGCGTCCTGGTCGCCACGCCCGGGGAGATCCGGACGGCGGCTTTCGCCGATGCGCCCGGTCATGCCGACGTACCTGGCCGCGCCGATGCGCCCGGTCACGCCGGCGCACCCGCCTTTGCGGACGTGCCAGCCTTCGCCGACGCACCCGCCGGCGCCGACACGCCCACCCCCGCGCCGGGCCCGCTGGCCGTGGACCCGGTCTGCCTCATCTACACCTCGGGCACCACCTCCCTGCCCAAGGCCGTGGTCAGCACGCACCAGCAGGTGGTGTTCGCGGTCGGGGCGATCCAGTCCCAGCTGGCCTACCGCCCGGACGACGTCGTCTACTGCCCGCTGCCGCTGTCCTTCGACTACGGGCTGTACCAGCTGTTCCTGGGCGCCGCGAGCGGCGCGCACGTGCGGCTGGGGCAGCCGGCCGAGGTCGGGCCGTCCCTGCTGCGCAACCTGGTCGGCGCGCGGGCGACCGTGCTGGCCTCGGTGCCCGCCGTGGCCGAGACGCTGGCCCGCCTGGTCAAGCGCTCCGGCGGTGCCGGCACGCCGCCGCTGCGGCTGCTGACCAACACCGGCGCGGCGATGCCGGTCGAGCCGCTGAACGCGCTGCGCGCCGCGATCCCCACCCTGCGGGTGCAGCTGATGTACGGCCTCACCGAGTGCAAGCGGGCCGCGATCATGCCGCCGGACGGCGACCTGGAGCGCCCCGGCGCGTCCGGCCGCGCCCTGCCCGGCACCGAGCTGTTCGCGATCGACGAGGAGGGCAGGCGGCTGCCGCCCGGCGAGCTGGGCGAGCTGGTCGTGCGCGGGCCGAACGTCATGGCGGGCTACTGGCGGCGGCCCGAGCTGAGCGCCCGGCGCTTCCACCTGGCCGAGGGGCTGTTCCCGGAGCTGCGCACCGGCGACTACGGCCGGCTGGACGAGGACGGCTACGTCTACTTCGACGGCCGCCGCGACGACATCTACAAGCAGCGCGGCTTCCGGGTCAGCGCGACCGAGGTCGAGGCCGCCACCCGGCGCGTGCCCGGTGTGGAGTCCGCGGTGGTGCTCCCGCCGGACGGCGACCGGCCCGCGGTGCTGGTGGTCGTCGGGCGGGTCACCGCGGACGAGGTCACCGCGCTCCTGAAGGACGAGATCGAGGAGTTCAAGATCCCGCACCGGTGCGTGGTGGCGTCCTCGCTCCCGCTGACCGGCAACGGGAAGGTCGACCGCAAGGCCCTGCTGCGGGAGGTGACCAGCGGTGTCTGACGCCGTCGCCACCGCCCTGCGGGAGGGCGTGGAGACCCCCGCCTACGTCTACGACCTGGCCGAGGTGCGCGCCAACCAGGCGCGGCTGCGCGCGGCGCTGCCCGAGCGGTGCGGCCACTACTACTCGCTCAAGGCCAACCCCCACCCCCACCTGCTGGCCGCGCTGCGGGAGGGCGGCGCGCGGGCCGAGGTCTGCTCGCCGGGCGAGCTGGACGCCGCGCTCGCCGCCGGGTGGCCCGCGCACACCCTGCTCTACAACGGGCCGGGCAAGCGGGACGCCGACCTCGTCCGCGCCCTGCGGCTGGGCGTGCGCGAGTTCTCCGTGGACTCGCCCCACGCGCTGGACCGGCTGGACGCGGCGGCGCGCGCGGAGTCCGTCCGGGCCCGCTGCCTGCTGCGGATCAACGACGACCAGCCGGAACCGGGCCAGGGCCTGACCATGACCGGGGTCACCTCGCAGTTCGGCGCGGACGTCGCCTGGGTGCTCGCGGAGCCCACCCGCTTCGGCGACCGCGAGCACGTCGAGGTGGTCGGCCTGCACCTGTACATGGGGACCAACCTGGCCGGCGTGGACGACCTGCTCGCCCAGTTCGGCCGCAGCCTGGCCACCGCGGCGAAGCTGCGCGCCGAGGGCTTCCGGGTCGACGTGCTCGACCTGGGCGGCGGGTTCGGCGCGCCGTTCGGCCGGGCGGGCGGCGCGGTCGACCTGACCGGGCTGCGCGAGGGCCTCCACGACCTGCTCGACGAGCACGCGCCCGGCTGGCGCGGGGGAGGGCCGGAGGTCGTCTTCGAGTCCGGCCGCTACCTCGTCGGCACCGCGGGGTCGCTGGTGACCGCCGTGCTCGACGTCAAGCGGTCGCACGGCCGGGACGTCGTCGTGCTGGAGTCGGGCATCAACCACCTGGGCGGCATGTCCGGGCTGCGGCGCCTGCCCCCGCTCAACCCCACGCTGGTGCACCCCGCCGCCGCCGTCGACGCGCCGGTGACGCCCACGGTGGTGACCGGACCGCTGTGCACGCCGCTGGACACGTGGTCGCGCGCCGCCCCGCTGCCCCCGCTGCGGCCGGGTGACCTGCTCGCCGTGCCCAACGTCGGCGCCTACGGCCTGTCCGCCTCCCTCCTCGCCTTCCTCGGTCACCCCTGTCCCGCGGAAGCCGTGGTGGACGGCGACCGGGTGGTCCACACCTCCCGCCTCGCCCTGACCCGAGTCCCGAACTGAGTTCCGAACCGCGTCCCGAACCGAGAGGACCGACGCCATGGACCCGCGCTTCACCGCACTGCTGACCCGTTTCCTGCCCGCCCGGGGCGACCGCGAGCTGACCCCCGAGTCGTCGCTGCGCGACCTGGGCCTGGACTCCATGCAGTCCATCGAGCTGCTGTTCGCCATCGAGGACGAGTTCCGCGTGTCGCTGGCGGACGACGACCTGACCGACACCACCTTCGCCACCGCCGGCAACCTGTGGCGGGCCGTCTCCGCTGCGGCGCGACCCGAGGTCGGTGCGGTGTGACCGCCGCCGCGCCGCCGCGGACGGCGGACCTGGGCGCGCTGGCGGACGCCGTCGCGGAGGTGGTGGCCGAGCACGCCCGTCAGAGCGACGCCGAGGCCGCGTTCCCGGTGCGGGCGCTGGACGGGCTGCGCGCCACCGGCCTGCTCGGGCTGCTGGTGCCGGTCGAGCACGGCGGCCTGGGCGGCTCGGTGGCCGACGTGCTGACCGTCAGCACGCGGCTGGGCCGGGCGGACATGTCCGCGGCGATGATCTTCGCGATGCACTGCCAGCAGGTCGCCGCGGTCGTGCGCCACGCCGGCGACCGGCTGCGCGACCAGCTCCTGCCCGCCATCGCGCAGGGCGAGCTGTACCTGGCCTCGGTGACCACCGAGGCGGGCAAGGGCGGCCACCTGCTGACCGCGCGGGCCGAGCTGCGCGACGACGACGGCGAACTGGTGGTGGACCGGTTCGCCCCGATCGTCACCGGCGGCGCGCACGCGGACGGCTTCCTGGTGACGATGCTCGGTCCGGGCGCGACCTCGGCGAACCAGGTCTCCCTCGTCTACGCCGCGCGCGACCAGCTGGAGGTCGTCCCGGTCGGCGAGTGGCAGCCGCTGGGCATGAGGGCCAGCTCCAGCGGCGCGCTGCGGCTGCGCGGCCGGGTGCCCGGTCACCAGGTGATCGGGCGGCACGGCGGCTTCCGCGAGATCGTCACCACCACGTTCGGCCCGCTGGCGCACCTGGGCTGGTCGGCGTGCTGGCTCGGCACCGCCAGCGGCGCCCTGTCGCGGGTGCTCGGGCTGCTGCGCGACCCGGCCGCGCGCGGGTCGCTGGACCTGGGCTCGGAGCTGCTGCTGACCCGCCTGGCGCGGTCCCGGCAGCGGCTGGAGGTGGTCAACGCCCTGCTGTGGCGGGCGGAGGCCGTGGTGGCGCGGGAGGACGACCTGTCCCGGCCGCGCACCCAGCTCCTGCTCAACGAGCTGAAGATCACCGCGGCCGAGGAGTGCTACGCCGCGGTGGACGAGCTGGTGGACGCGGTGGGGCTGCGGCACGGCTACCTGCGCGACTCGCCGACCGGGCTGGAACGCGCGCTGCGCGACCTGCGCTCGGCGGCGCTCAACTACGGCAACGACCGGCTGTACCTGGCGGACGGGCGGTTGGCCCTGCTCGACCAGGAGGTGCGCTTTGCCTGAGCCACCGACCGCACTGGACTTCGCCGGGCAGGTGGAGCGCGCCCTCGCCGCCGTGCCGGCGCTGCCCGACGCGGCGGCCTGCTGGGCGGCCCTGGGCAAGGCGGGCGTGCTCGCCGCGGTCTACCGGGACGGGCGCCCGGAACGCGGCGTCGACCCGGACCGGTTGGGCACCCTGCTCGCCGCGCTGGACGCGAGGGGCCTCAACGGGGTGACGCTGGCCGCGTGCGTGCAGCTGGCCACGGTGCTGCCGCTGCTCGCGGAGGAGGCGCCGGGCTCGGAGGCGTTGCGGCGCACGCTCGACGGCTCCGCCACCACCGCGCTGGCCGCCACGGACGAGGCGCCGGGCTCCGACCTGACCGCGCTGGGGACCGAGGTCCGGTCCGACGAGGACGGGCTGGTGGTGCGCGGCGCGAAGCGGTGGATCACCAACGCGACCGGCGCGACCTGGCTGCTGGTGCTGGCCCGGCGGCGGCCGGGACCGCACTTCACGAACTTCTCGTGGGTGCTGGTGCCCGCCGACGCGCCCGGCGTGGTCGTGCGGCCCGCCGACACGGACCTGTTCGCGGGCAGCGGCGTCGGGCACGTCCGGTTCGACGACGTGCGGGTGCCCGCCGACCACCTGGTGGGGCGACCGGGCCGGGGGCTGGCGGGTTTCGCGCGGCACATCGCCGTCGAACGGCTCGCCGGCGCGCTGTGGGCGGTCGCGCTGTGCCGGCGGGCGCTCGACGCGGCGAAGCGGTCGCTGACCGCCCGCGAGGGGCTGTGGCAGCTCGACGGCGTGCGCCGGCGGTTCGCGACCTGCCTCGTGCAGGTGCACCAGCTCAACGCCCTGGCCGCGGTGTTGGGCGGGCGGATCGCCACCGACCACGACGGCACGGCCGCCGCGCTGCTCAAGGCGTCGGTGGGGCTGACCGTGGACCGGGTGCTGGCGGAGTGCGCGCACCTGCACGGCGCCGACGGGTTCGCCGCCGGTGGCCCGCACCTGCTGCGGGCCGAGGCCGGGGTGTTCGGGGTCGGGGGCGGCGTGACGGAGGTCGTGCTGGGCGGGGTGGCCGACCAGGCTGACCGGCTGCTCGCGGAGCTGGGTCGATGAGCGCCGTGCCGACCGGGACCGCGAACCTCCGGCTCCACCAGGACGTCTGGGTGCGCCTGGCCGACACCCCGGCGGGGCCGCCGCACCCGGCCGACACCCGCGCGGCGGCCGGCCTGCCCCCGTGGCGGGCGCGGGAGTTCCTCGCGGGCCGGGGCGTGCTGCGCGACCTGCTCGCGGCGGTCGCCCCGTGGGCGCGCGACGCCGAGCTGACCCCCACCGCCACCGGCAAACCGGTCCTGGCCGGCGCACCGGACGTCGGGGTGAGCGTGTCGCACGACGGCGGCCTGGTCGCCGCCGCCGTCGCGCTGCGGCGGGCCGTGGGCGTCGACCTCCAGCAGCCGCCCGCCGACCTGCCGGAGGGGGTCGTGCGCCGCTGCCTGCGCGAGCGGGCCGCCGAGCTGGACCGGCTGCCGGCGGCCGAGCGGGCGGTGGAGTTCGCCCGGGTGTGGACGGTGCAGGAGGCGTGCGTCAAGGCGGAGGGCACCGGGCTGGCCGGGCGGCCGTGGGCGATCGACGTCCCGGCGCGGCCGGTGTCCGGTCGGTGGGGCCGGTTCCGCTGGGTCGCCCTGCGCACCACCGCCGTGCCGTTGAGCTGCGCGTTCGAGGAGTGGACATGCTGAGCTGCTACACGACCAACCTGGTCGACTGCCTGCGCCCCGACCAACCGGACGTCGACCGGCGGTTCGCCGAGGCGGTCTCCCTGTCGGTGCGCGTGGACCGCCCGGACAGGGTGGCGTTCACCCACCACGCGCCGCTGGACCCGGAGCTGGGCTACCGGTCGGCCGCGGACTGGTCGGGGGCCGCGGCGGGCCTGCGCGAGGAGTTGGCCGGCGCGGGCCGCGCCCTGGCGGTGGCCAACACCCGGAACCTGCCGTGGGCGCCGCCGTCCGACGAGGACGTCCCGCACTGGGTGCTGGTGACCGACCACGCCGACGGCCGCTGGCTGGTCGTCGACGGCTTCGAGGCGCTGCTGCCGCACGGCGAGCAGCGCCCCCACCGGGGCTGGTTCGACGACGACGCGCTGCGGGAGCTGCTCGCGCCGCTGCCGCCGCTGCGCCCGGAGGTGCACGACCGGGACGTGCACGCGCTCGGCGTGCCGGTCGAGGTGCCGGGTCCGGGCCGGTACCGGTGGCTGTCCAGGCGGGACGTCCCGCCACCGCCGGCGGCGCGGGGCACGTGGGTGACGGGCACCGGGCCCGCCCTGCGGCACCTGGTCGAGCACGTCGCGGAGGACCCGGCGGCGCTGGCCCGCCACGCCGAGGACCTGTGGGCGGCCGCCAGGCACCACCGGTTCAAGCACGCCGACGACCCGGTGGCCGCGGCGGCGTGGGCGGAGCTGCCCCGGGCCGTGCGGTTCGCCGTGCAGTCCGCCGAGCGCGGACGACCCCGCCCGACCCTGGTGGTCCGGGCCCTCGAAGAAGTCATCGCGGTGGAGAGGCGGAACGGATGAGCAGGTCCCTGTACGACTGGTTCGCGGGGTCGGTGGCCCGGTTCGGCGACCACGTCGCGCTGGAGGTCGGCGACGAGCGGTTGACCTACGCCGAACTGGCGGGGCTGGCCGACCGGATCGCCGCCGGGCTGGCCCGGGGCCCGCACGAGCGGGTCGGGTTGCTGGCCGCGCGCAGCGCCTTCACCTACGCCGGGTACCTGGCGGTGCAGCGCCTGGGCGGCACGGTGGTGCCGCTCAACCCCGAGTTCCCGGCCGCCCGCAACGACGCCGTCGCCGCGGCCGCCCGGCTCGACCGGGTGCTGCGGGAGGGCGACGAGGTGCCCGCGTCGGCCGAGGGCCTGCGGCCCCGCACGCCGGACCCGGACGACCTGGCCTACGTCCTGTTCACCTCCGGCTCGACCGGCACCCCCAAGGGCGTGCCGATCCGGCACCGCAACGCGTCGGCCTACCTGGAGCACGTGATCCCGAGGTACGAGGTCGGGCCCGGCAGCCGCGTGTCGCAGACCTTCGACACCACCTTCGACGTCTCGGTGTTCGACATGTTCCTCGCCTGGGGCTCGGGGGCGACGCTGGTGGTGCCCACGCGCAACGAGGTGCTGGCGCCGGTCCGGTTCGTCAACGCGAAGCGGATCACGCACTGGTGCTCGGTGCCGTCGGTGATCTCCTTCGCCCAGCGGCTGCGGGCGCTGCGGCCGGGCAGCATGCCGACCCTGCGCTGGAGCCTGTTCGCCGGCGAGGCGCTGACCCTGCGGCAGGCCGAGGCGTGGCGGGCGGCGGCGCCGGGCAGCAGGCTGGAGAACTTCTACGGGCCCACCGAGCTGACCATCACCTGCACCGGGTACGAGCTGCCCGCCGACCCGGCCGACTGGCCGCGCCCGGCGAACGGCACGGTGCCGATCGGCACGGCGTACCCGCACCTGGAGCACGTGGTGCTGGACGAGCACGGCCGCCCGGCCGACGAGGGCGAGCTGTGCCTGCGCGGTTCGCAGCGGTTCCCCGGCTACCTCGACCCGGCCGAGGACGCGGGGCGGTTCCTGGCCTTCGACGGCGACGTGGCGGTGGTCTACGACGGCACCGCGCCGTTGACCGGGGCGCACTGGTACCGCACCGGCGACCGGGTCCGCCGCGAGGACGGCCTGCTGGTGCACCTGGGCCGGCTCGACCACCAGGTCAAGGTGCGCGGGTACCGGATCGAGCCGGGGGAGGTCGAGGCGGCGCTGCGCGACCGGCCGGGCGTGCTGGGCGCGGTCGTGGTGGCGGTGCCCGGCGGTGACGGCGAACCGGACCTGGAGGCGGTGTGCACCGGGACCGACCTGGACGGCGAGGGGTTGCTGGCCGCGCTGCGCGACCGGCTGCCCGGCTACATGGTGCCGCGCGGCGTGACCGTCCTGGACGAGCTGCCGCTCAACCCGAACGGCAAGACCGACCGCAACGCCCTGGTCGCGCTGCTGGCCGAGCGGGTGGCGCGGTGACCGCGGTCGAGGTGGTCGACGCGGACGCGTTCCGGCGGGCCATGGCGCAGCTGCCGACGTTCGTCACGGTGATCACCACGCGGAGCCCCGACGGGCCGGTGGGGTGCACGGTGAACGCGGTGGTGTCGCTGTCGCTGGAGCCGTCGAGCGTGGTGGTGTCGCTGCGCACCGGTGGTCGGACGCTGGAGCACCTCCGCGCCACCGGGGCGTTCGCGGTCAACGCGCTGGCCTGGGAGCAGCGGGAGCTGTGCCGGCGGTTCGCCTCGGGCGACCCGGCCCGCCGGTTCGACGGCGTGCGGCACGTGCTGCGCGACGGCGTGCCGGTGCTGCCGGGCGCGGTCGCGGTCGTGGGCTGCGTGCTGGAGGACGCGCTGGAGGTGCACGACCACACGCTGGTGGTCGGCCGGGTCGTCTGGTCCACCAGCGGGGAGCAGCCGGCGCTCGTCCTGCGGGCCGGCGAGCACCACCGGTGCTGAGGCCGCCGGGCCGGGAGGACGGCCAGGGCGGCGGAAGCCGGGGTGGGACCCCCGGCGGCGGGGCCCAGGGCGGGCCCCAGCGGTGGGACCTCAGCGGTGGGACCCGAGGCGGGACCCGAGGCGGGACCCCGGGCGGTGGGACCCGAGCCGAACCCCGGCGGCGGGACCCGGGCGGGAACCCCGGGAACACCGCCCGGTCCGGGGGGCCCGCAGCGGGAAGACCCCCGGACCGGTGGCCGGGTCAGGCGTGCTCGGCCACCTGTTCGCTGACCACCCGGGTCGCGGCGGCGGTCAGCGCGGCGAGGGCCGCGTCCGGCGGGCTCCCGCGCCGCCGGGCCAGCTGCGTGTAGACCCGGAAGGGGAAGGACCACGGCAGGCGGTGCAGCCGGCCCGCCGAGACCTCCGCCCGCACCGCGACCGAGGGCAGCAGCGCCACGCCCAGGCCGGACGCCGCCGCCCGCTTGGCCACCTCGACGGAGTCGAGGGCCAGCACCGAGGAGCGGTGCTCCGCGCCGCCCAGGTCGAGCAGCCGCACCAGCCGGTCGTGGTGGGAGACCCCGTCCTCCACCGTGATCAGGGTGACGCCGCGCAGGTCGGCGTCGGTGACGGTCGGGCGGCGCGCCAGCGGGTGGTCGTGGCCCGTGACCAGGACCAGCGGCTCCTCGCACAGCACCGTGACGTCCAGGCCGTCCCGGTGCTCGACCCCGTCGGTGAAGAACGCGCAGTCCAGGTCGCCGTCGCGCACCGCCGCCAGGTTGCCGGGGGTGTCGCGGGAGCGCAGGGACAGCCGGATGTCGGGGTGCCGCCAGTGGACGTACTCCACGAGCGGGAACAGGCGGTACTCGGTGAGGCCCTGGGTGGTGCCGATGACGATGTCGCCCCGGGGTTCGTCGCCCGCGGAGTTCACCCTCAGCGCTTTGTCCGTGAGCTTGATGATGTCGGCGGCCAGCGGGAGCAGTTCCGCGCCGGCGCGGGTTAATCGGACGCCCTGGCGCAACCGCCGGAACAACGGCGCGCCGAGCTTGTCCTCCAGCGTTTTTATCCGGGCGGTGACGGTGGGCTGGGAACAGCTCAGCACTTCGGCTGCCTTGGTGAAACTGCCCGTCTGCGCGACGGTGGCGAAGGCGAGAAGGTGACGGGTCTCCAAGGTGTCCTCCAGCCGAATGCGCGATCCCCGTTTTCGTCGTGCGGCATTCCGATCCCGGTGGTGCGCCGGCCTTTTCGGCGGCTCGGGAGCAACTTGTACGGTGCAACTTGCGCAAGCCCGTGAACGTTACCCGTTCGCCGGTCCTTTCTTGTGATGCGCGTCACCATGGCCGGGGTGCGGACCCGGTGGACCACCCGTCGGCGGCCCGGGGCCGGCCCGCACGGGGGTGTCCGCCGTGCCGGCCGCCAGGTCTTCGAGGGGTCGGGCTCGCGGGCCGCCCACCCCGCCGGATGCATTGTGATATTTCCGGCCGAACTCCTGCCGCGAATCTTTTCGCAAAATTGCGACAATGTTGACAAGTTCGCGGGGTCGGCCGAACACTGGCCGCGTCGACAAGGTTTCGACATCCGAACCACCCCGGTGCCGCCCCGGGTGCAGGCACACCGCCACCCAAGGGCAGCGACAACGGGAAGAACAGGGTGCGCAGCCCGGCGCCGAGGCGACCGGGCCGACCCCGGTACCACCCGCGCGATGCCCGAGCCGCAGTTCAGAGCCGGTCTCATCTCGTGGAGGGCAGAATGCACCTCAGCAGACACCGATCACGATTGCTGGCCGTCGTGGCGGTCGCCGCGGCGACCGCCGGTGGCGGAGTGGTCGCCGCGCAGGCCGCGGCCGCCGGGTGCGGCGTCACGTACTCGGTCACGTCGCAGTGGCAGGGCGGCTTCACCGCCAACGTGAACGTCACCAACCTGGGCGACGCGGTCAGCTCCTGGACGCTGAACTGGGAGTTCGCCGCCGGTCAGCGCGTCACCCAGGCGTGGAGCGCCACCGTGACCCACAGCGGCAACCAGGCCACCGCGCGCAACGCGAGCTTCAACGGCGCCATCGCGACGGGCGCCACCGCGTCGTTCGGCTTCAACGGCTCGTGGAACGGGAGCAACCCCGCGCCCGGCGGCTTCGCCCTCAACGGCACCGCCTGCACGGGCTCCCCGACGAGCAGCCCCACCTCGTCGTCCACCTCGTCGTCCACGTCGTCACCGACGACCTCACCCACGACGTCGCCCACGAGCACCCCGCCGGCCGACAACCCGGCCTGGGGCAGGTCGCTGCCGCCGGCGAACGCGGCCACCGGCATGTCCTACGACCTGATCACCTCGGGCGCCGGTTACTCGCCGCGCGGCGGTGAGTGCGCCGTCGAGGTCCACGCGCGGTACTGGATGTACGGGCCGGACGGCAAGGTCTACCCGACCTGGCACCCGCCGCGCGACCCGAGCGGCTGCGCCTTCGGGCACGAGCACGGCGACGACCCGCGCACCTCGGACCTGTTCACCACCGCGAAGTGGCCGCCCTTCGGCTACACCAGCGAGGTGATGATGAGCGCCAACCCCGGCGGCGTCCACCGGCACGAGGACCACGTCGGGCACAAGGTGCTGGCGGTCAACAACTCCAACGTCATCCAGGGCGACAACGGCACCAGCTTCTTCCCGCCGCAGGGCAGCACCATCGCCGTGTGCGACGTCCTGCTGAAGTTCCACCAGGGCACGCACTCGACCGACGCGTTCACCAACAACGCGCACGAGCTGATCTACCACAACCGGTGCTCGCACAACGACAACGGCCAGATCAGCGAGGCGCGCTTCACCGGGCTGATCCCCAACGGCCGGCCGGGCGGCTTCAGCGCCACCGACTGCCCCGGTCCGAACTTCACCGGCAGGTTCACCTCGGTCGGCCAGGCCGTGCCCGCGGACTCGCCGTCCGACACCCGCTCGCTCGGCCGGCTCATCACCGCCGCGGACTGCGTCCAGGCGATCCGGGAGGGCAAGACCCACTACGAGGTCATCCAGGGCAGGGAGGTCCCGTTCGACACCAACGACCTGCACGAGTTCTGGTTCTCGGACTTCTCCGTCAGCACGTCGCAGCTGTCGTTCACCATCTCGCCGCTGTTCTACGTGCTGAACCCGAGCCGGTACTACGACGCCTCGGCGCCGAACCGGCTCGCCCGCCAGGTCGACCTCTGCTACGACAACATCCGCGGCGACTACTGCGACCAGGTCCGCCGGATCACGCAGCAGACCGGGCAGCGGGTGGCCTGGGACGACCCGCGTTCCCCGTTCAAGGGCACGCTGCGCGAGTTCCGGCCGGGCGGGTTCACCGTGCGCAACTCCGGGCCCACCACCGTCTACACCGACGTGTACGGCCGCAACGCGTCGACCACGCCGTTCAACGGCTCGATCCAGCAGCACTTCTCGGGCAACCACGCTCCCGTGACCATGTTCGTCCGCGGCGCCACGAGGGACTACGCGGCCAACGCCGCCGACCAGATCCACGCCCCGAACTGACGCCCGACCGACAGGGGGAACCCCGCGGACGACCTCGTCCGCGGGGTTCCCGTTCGTCCGTGCCCGACCGCCGGCAGGTGCTAGCGGTAGGTGATGTCGGACGTGGAGTAGAAGCAGTTCTTGCCGTCGGCGCCCTCACCGATCTTCTTCGGCTCGGAGCCCTTCGGCACGCCCTGGTACTTCTCGCAGATCGTGGCGCTGCCGTACACGGTGATCCGGGAGAACCGGGCGGTGTCGCCCCAGTTGGTGTTGATGCCCGCCAACACCTTGGTCGAGCGCACCGTCACGCCGTCCATCACCAGGTGCCGCTGGTAGGACGACGAGCAGTTGCCGCACGCCCGGTACAGCTTGCCGGCGCTGTGCGACTGGAAGTTGCGGATGGTCACGGTGCCCGCGCCGTTGTGCTGGAACACCTTGTCCGAGGCCGACTTCGCGCCGCCGCCGTCGACCAGGTAGGTCGCCGAGGAGCTGGAGGACATGAACGTGGCCGCGTCCTCGCCGACGTCGTTCCACCAGACGTTGCGGATGGTGCAGGAACCCGAGCAGTGGATGCCGTCGCCGGCCGGCGCGTCGATGATCACGTTCTCGATCGTGCCGCCGTTGGCCACCACGAACATCGGGTCCTGGCCCTCGCCCTGACCGCCGTCACCGATGCCGTAGTACCGCTTCATCCCACCGTTGAAGTAGGAACCCACGTCCCGCGTGGTGGTCTGGTGCACGCTCCCGGTGTCCGACGGCCACGAGCCGCTGCCGTCGCCACCGCCCGGCTGCTGGGACGTCGTCGTGGTGGTGGTGGTCGTCCTCGTCGTGGTCGACGTCGACGTGGTGGTCGAGGTCGGCCCGCCGGAGGTGGGGGAGAACGTCCACTGCTTGGTGGCGGCGCTGTCGCAGGAGTTGGTCTGCACCGGCGCGCCGGCCGAGGTGGAGTTGTCCTTGGTGTTCATGCACTTGCCGCCGTTGGTGTCGACCACGCGGTAGTTGCTGCCGCTCTGGGTCAACGACCAGGTCTGCCCGGCGGAGCCCGTGCACGAGGTCTGCTCGATCACCTTGCCCGCCGAGGTCGACCCGTCCCGGACGGCGACGCACAGGCCGTTGGCGGCGGAGGCGATGCGGAACCCGCCGCTGACCGAGGTCAGCGTCCACCGCTGGCCGCCGGCCCCGGTGCACGCCGCCTGCTGGAGCTGCACGCCGCTCGACGCGCTGGCACCCGGCACGTCGAGGCACTGCCCGCTGCCCGCGTTGGTGACCGTGTAGGTGCCCGCGCCGACCGCGGCGTCCGCGGCCGGGGCGCTCGGCCAGGCGACCAGGGCGGCGGCCAGCGCCGTGGCGCCCGCGGCCGCCGTCAGGCTCAGGCGCCACCGGGCGTCACCCGGGCGCCCGGTCCGCGTGGTCGGTGATCGGTCAGGTGTGCTCATGACGACTCCACTTCTCACTTCCCCGGAGGTCGGGGCCGGTGGTGAATTCCTCTTTCGGCGAGGTGCTCGCCGAAATCCGTTTCGCGCGGCAACGGGGCGGACGCCTTTGTCGGCTCGCTCCCGGAAATCAGGTACCGGCGGGAACGGGGTGGGTGGCCACGCGGCGCCTCCTGGGGTGCTTCCTTACCTCGTCGTACGGAAACCGCTTTCCGAACGAATGCTAGGTGGCGGGGAAGCCGCTGGTCAACCATGGTTCCGAGGTGCTCCGGGCGGCGGGTCGTCGAAATCCGTCGAACACCGAGGTGGTGGCCGTCCGGATTGATCATCCACCGGGAAAGGCCCGGTGCGGGTCAATGCCGGCGGTCACATTCGTGAACGGAATCCGCGGCCCCCGGTCACACTCGTGAACGACGGGCGGCGGTGCGGCGGTGCGGCGCGGGCCGGACTTCCACTTCCAGGGGGAGTGCGTCGCCACGAACCGGTGATTTTCGGACCGCCGCGCGCGGAGTTCCCTATTTTCGCACCGACGGGTCCATTCGGACCGAGGAAGAGGGAGCCGGACCATGTCGCAGTCGACCGTCCTGATCGTCGCGGAGCGGGCGACCGCGGACCGCTCGGTGCCCGCGGCGAAGGTGGAGCAGGTCCGCGCCCACCTGTGCGGCTGCGGCCACGACGTGGTGCTGGTCCACTCGGCGGGCGACGCCGCCTCGGTGGTCGGGTCCGACGCCGACATCGCCGCCGCCGTGGTGAGCTGGGAACTGGTCGCCGCCGTGGTGCGCTCGGGCGACGGCGGCGTCCTGCGGCTGCTGCTGGACCGGTTCTCCGCGCGGCTGCCCGTCTTCCTGCTCACCACCGGCGAGTACGACGACGAAGCGCCGCTGTGGGTGTCGGAGGTGGTCAACGGCTGGATCTGGCTGCTGGAGGACACCCCGGACTTCATCGCGGGCCGCATCGACTTCGCGGCCCGGCAGTACCTGGAGCACGTCCTGCCGCCGTTCTTCCGCGAGCTGCGCCGGTTCGACGACACCCACGCCTACTCCTGGCACACCCCGGCCCACGCCGGCGGGGTCGCCTTCCTGAAGTCGCCGGTGGGGCGCGCGTTCCACGACTACTACGGCGAGCGCCTGTTCCGCACCGACGTGTCGGTGTCGGTGGGCGAGCTGGGCTCGCTGTTCGAGCACACCGGTCCGGTGGGGGAGGCCGAGCGCAACGCCGCGCGCGTCTTCGGCGCCGACGAGACCTGCTTCGTGCCGCACGGCACCTCGACGTCCAACCGCATGATCGTCCACAGCGCCGTCGCCGACGACGAGGTCGTGCTGCTCGACCGCAACTGCCACAAGGCCGTCAACCACGGCGTCGTGCTGACCAGGGCCCGCCCGGTCTACCTGGTGCCGACCCGCAACGGCTACGGGACCACCGGCCCGGTCCCTCCCGCGAGGCTGACCGCCGACGCGGTGCGCGACCGGGTCGCGCGGACCCCGATCACCGAGGGCGCGGCCTCCCCGGGCCCGGTGTACGCGGTCATCACCAACTCGACCTACGACGGGCTGTGCTACGACGCCGTGCGGGTGGCGGAACTGCTCGGCGTTTCGACGGCGGTCCTGCACTTCGACGAGGCGTGGTTCGCCTACGGCCGCTTCAACCCGCTCTACGCCCGGCGCTACGGGATGGCCGTCGAAGGGGCGCGGGGCCCGACCGTGTTCGCCACCCACCCCTCCCACAAGCTGCTGGCCGCGCTGTCCCAGTCCGCGATGATCCACGTCAAGTCCGGCGGCGGGGTCCTGTTCGACCGCGCCCGGTTCGACCAGACCTACATGATGCACGGCACCACCTCGCCGCTGTACCCGATGATCGCCTCCTGCGACGTGGCCGCGGGCATGATGGACGGTCCGGCGGGGCGCTGGCTGACCACCGAGGCCATCACCGAGGCGATCAGGTTCCGGCAGGCCGCGGTCCGCCTCGGGGCGCGCCTGGCCGCGGCGGGCGACCGGCCGCCGTGGTTCTTCGGCGTGTGGCAGCCCACCGAGGTCACCGACCCGGACACCGGGGAGCGGGTCGCCTTCGAACGGGCGCCGCTGGACCTGCTGCGCACCCGACCCGACTGCTGGACCCTCGAACCGGGCGCGCCGTGGCACGGCTTCGACGGCCTCGAACCGGGTTTCTGCCTGCTGGACCCGGTCAAGGTGACGATCACCTGCCCCGGCGTCGACGCCCTCGGCGCGGTGTCGGACTTCGGCATCCCCGCCCGGGTGGTCACCGCCTACCTGGAGACGCGGCGGATCGTGGTGGAGAAGACCGACGTCTACACCTTCCTGGTGCTGTTCTCCATGGGCATCACCAAGGGGAAGTGGGGGACGCTGCTCGACGCCCTGACCGACTTCAAGAACCTCCACGACCGCGGGGCGCCGCTGGGCGAGGTGCTGCCGGACCTGGTCCGCGCCCACCCCGCGAGGTACGCGGACCTCACGCTGCCCGAGCTGTGCCGGGAGATGCACGACAGCCTGGCGGGCAGCGGGGTCATCGCGCTGCTCAACGAGGCGTTCACCAACCCGACACCGCCCGTCGCGGCGATGACCCCCGCCGAGGCGCACCAGCACTTCATCCGGGGCCGCACCGAGCTGGTCGGGCCGGCCGACCTCGCCGACCGGGTCGTCGCCACCCAGGTCACCACCACCCCGCCCGGCATCCCGGTGCTGGTGCCCGGCGAGCGCGTCGGCCCGGCCGACGGCCCGCTGCCGCGCTACCCGCGCGCGCTGGAGGGCTTCGACCGGCGCTTCCCGGGGTTCGCCGCCGAGACCCACGGCGTGCACCACGAGGACGGCGGCTACCGGATCACCTGCGTGACCGGGTAGCGATCGGGTGGCCGCGGGCGGGTCGACGGGTCGGTCAGCCCGTCGCGGCGGTGTCCCCGGTGCCGAAGACCGGGTCGAGCCCGGTGAAGCGCAGCATCCTCGTCACGCCCCTGGGCGGGTCGGCCAGGGTGATCGCCGCGCCCGCGCCGGAGGCGACCTCGTGCGCGACGAGGAAACCGCCGAGCCCGCTGGAGTCGCAGAAGGTCAGCCCACCCAGGTCCAGGACGAGCCGGCCGCCGCGCGCGAGGCGCAGCCCCGCGAGCGCCTCGTGCAGCCGGGGCGCGGTCTGGTGGTCGAGCTCGCCGACGAGGGCGAGGGTGCAGGTGGTCCCGCTGGTGGTCGTGGTCAGCGAGAGCACGCCGCCTCCCCGGGGTGGCCGATCGCGAGCACCGCGGTGTCGTCGGACGGCGTGCCCGACCACTCGGTCAGCAGGTCCACCAGCGACGCCACCACGCCGTGGGCGCCCCGGCCCGCGAACGCCGCGGCGGCCTCGGCCAGCCCCTCCTCCTCCAGCATGGTCCCGTCGCCGCGCCGCGCCTCGGTCAGGCCGTCGGTGTAGAGCACGAAGACGTCACCGGGGGCCAGGCGGGTGGAGGCCCCGGTGAACCGGGGCTCGGGCAGGGCGCCGACCAGCTGCCCGCCCGGCGTGTGCAGCACGTCCACCTCCCCGCCGGCGCGGATGACCAGGGCCGGCGGGTGCCCACCGCCCGCGAGGTCGACGGCGAACCCGTCGCCGTCGGGCCTGAGCACGCCGAACACGACCGTGCAGAACCGCGGCGCCCCCGGCGACCGCTGCTGCCGCAGCACCTCGTTGAGGGTGGTCAGCACCGCCGCCGGGTCGGCGTCGCGGACGGCCGCGGCGCGCAGGGCGTACCGGGTCATCGAGGTCAGCACGGCGGCCTCGGGGCCCTTGCCGCACACGTCGCCCAGGAAGAACCCCCAGCGGTCGCCGCCCAGCGGGAACACGTCGTAGAAGTCGCCGCCGACCTGGTCGCTGGACGCGGCCCGGTAGTGGGCCGCGACCTCCAGGCCGTCGATGTCGGGCAGCGCGTCGGGCAGCAGGGTGCGCTGGAGGGTGCCGGTCAGGCGCTGGAGCCGTTCGCGCTCCTGCTCGGCCTTCCGCTTGGCCGCCAGCAGCTCGCGCTCGTAGGAGCGGCGCTCGCGGGCGTCGAACACCGTGACGCGCACCAGCAGCGGCTGGCCGTCCTCGGTGCTCTTCACCACGGCGGTGAGCAGCACGGGCAGCCGGCGACCGGCCGCGGTGACCAGGTCCAGGGCCAGTTCGCGGGCCTCGCCGCGCAGGCGCAACATCGGCGCGTAGTGGGTCTCGTGGTAGAGCCTGCCCGCCGTGGTCAGCAGGTCGCCCAGGCGCCTGGTCCCGACCAGCTCCTCCCGCCGGTACCCGAGCCAGTCCAGCAGCGTGTCGTTGACCTTGGCGATCTCGCCGTCCATCAGGGTGGACAGGTAGCCGCAGGGCGCCCGGTCGTACAGCTCCTCGGGGCTGTCCTCCAGCAGCGAGGAGAACACCGCCCGCGGGTCGGTCCCCGACCGCTCGCCGTCACCGGGCTCCTCGGGGTCCAGCCGGTTCCCGGCCGCGCACATCACGGCCGCGCGCCCCGCCGCGCGGTGAAGTCCAGGATCACCTCGGCGGTCGCCTCCGGCGCGCTCAGGTGCGGGCAGTGACCGGTGGCGTCGAGCACCACCAGCTCGCTGCCCGGGATGCTCCGGTGCACGAACTCGCCCACCCGCTGCTCGGCGATGACGTCCTCGCGGCACTGGAGGACCAGCGTCGGCACGGTGACCAGGGGCAGGTCGGCGCGGTTGTCCGACAGGAACGTCACCCGGGCGAAGTGCCGGGCGATGTCCGGGTCGGTGCGGCAGAAGCTCTCGGTCAGCTCCTCGCCCAGCTCCGGGCGCTCCGGGTTGCCCACGATCGCCGGGGCCATGGTGGCGGACCAGCCCAGGTAGTTGCTGTCCAGGGACTCCAGCATCTCGTCGATGTCCTCGGCGGTGAACCCGCCCCGGTAGGCGCCGTCGTCGACGTAGCGCGGCGACGGCCCGACCAGGACCAGGGCGCCGAACCGCGACGGGTCCCGGTTCGCGGCCAGCACGCCGATCATGGCGCTCACCGAGTGCCCGACGAACACCACGTCCCGCAGGTCGAGCTCGTCGAGGAGCTCCAGCACGTCGCCGGCGTAGCCGTCGAGGGTGGAGTAGCGCTCCGGCAGCCACGCGGACAGGTCGGACCGCCCCGCGCCCACGTGGTCGAACAGGACCACCCGGTGGTCGCGCTCGAACGCCGGGACCACCGACCGCCACATGTTCTGGTCGCACCCGAAACCGTGCGAGAACACGACGGCCCGCCCGTCCTCGCGGCCCGACACGGTCACGTGGTTCCTGCTCAGCACGTCCACCGCGGCAGTATCCCACCACCGCGGCCCCGGGCCGGCACCACCGCGGCCGGTGTCGGCGGTCGGGACCCGGCGCGGCTCAGTCCGCCCCGGGGCCGGGGCTGTGCCGGAGCACCACCAGGGCGACGTCGTCGGTGGCGGGCTGGTCGCCGACCAGGGAGGCCATGATCCGGACGCAGGCCGTTTCCGGCGCCGCGGGCGACACGGACAGCCGGAGCTGCTCCAGGCGGCTGTCCAGGTCCGTCTCGTGGCGCTCCACCAGGCCGTCGGTGTAGAGGACGGCGAGCGCGCCCGGCGGCAGGTCGACGTGGGCGCTCACCCGGCCGGTGACGGCCAGGTCGTAGCCCAGCGGCGGGCCGACCGGGGCGTCGGCGAAGACGGCCTCCCGGCCGGGCAGGGCGAGCACGGGCGGCAGGTGGCCCGCCAGGGCCAGGTCCATGCCGTGGGCCGCGGGGTCGATGACCGCGTAGGCGACCGTGGCCATGGTGTTGGTCTCGAAGTGGCTGGCCTTCCGGTCCAGCCTGCCCAGCACCTCCGCGGGGTCGTCGAACTCCAGGGCGTAGGCGCGCAGCGCGCTGCGCAGGCGGCCCATGACGACCGCGGCGGGCAGCCCCTTGCCCACCACGTCGCCCATCACCAGGCCGATGCGCCCGTCGGGCAGGTGAAACACGTCGTACCAGTCGCCGCCGACCCCGCTGTCGGTGCCGGGGACGTAGCGGGCGGCCATCTCCCACCCGTCGGCGGTGGGCAGGACGCCGGGCAGCAGGCTGTCCTGGAGCATGGCGGCCGCGGCCCGCTCGGAACGCGACCGGTGCACGTGCGCCGCCATCGCGAGGCGGTCGGCGACCAGCTGGAGCAGGTCGACCTCCGCGTCGGTGAACCGGCGGGGCTCGGTGCTGCCGACGTGCAGGACCCCGGCCAGGTCGCCCTGGGCCAGCATCGGCACGCCCAGCAGGACCCGCAGGCCCCGCTCCCACAGCAGGGGGTTGACCACGGTGGACTCGTCGACGTGCTCGATCAGCACCGGTTCCCGGGTCTGGGCCACGCGCCCGGCGAAGCCGGTCCCCACCGGCACCCGGACTCCCTGGAAGACCTCCTCCTCCAGGCCGGAGGCCGCCTTGGCGACGAGCTGCCCGCCGGCGGCGTCGACCAGCAGGACGGTGGCGGTGTCGACCGCGAACAGGTCGCGGACCCGCCACAGCATCACCTCCAGCAGCTTGTCCAGGTCGAGCTCCCGGAGCGCGCTGTCGGTGATCGCCTCCAGCACGCGCAGCCTCATCCCCGAACTCCGCGTACCACCCATCCGTCAACCCCGTCCAAGTCCCGACCACGCGCACCGAACGACCGGCACGAGCGTAGGGCGGGTGCCGTACGAGCCGGCGTCGAGCGAACGAGCGTACCCGGAACGGCGGTCCGCCGGGCGAGCCGCACCCGGCCCCCCGGAACCGCCGATGGGCGTCGGGCGCATGACCGGGGCCGCTCCGGGGTACCAACCGCACGAAGCAGGCGTCTTGAACGGGAGGGTGCGGCACCATGGACGACTCCGAGGCGCCCGGACCGCTGGCACTGGACCTGGCCGCCGACGTCCCACCGCTGGTGCTCGTGCGCCGGTGGGCGGCGGACGCGCTGGCCGATCTGACCGACGACGAGCTGGGCGACTGCGTGCTGGTGGTGACCGAGCTGGTGGCCAACGCCTACGACCACGGCTGCGTGCCCCGCCGGGTGATGCTGCGCCGGTCGGTCGACCCGTGCGCGGTCCACATCGAGGTGGAGGACGGCTCGTCCGGGGAGCCGACCCTGGGCAGGTCGCGGCTGGGGCCGCAGCGGGGCCGCGGGCTGGTCATCGTCGACCGGTTGAGCAAGGAGTGGGGGACGGTCCGGCACGCGGGGGGCAAGACCGTCTGGGCCCGGGTGCCCTGCGCCTCGTCCTCGTGGGATTGGTCGGCGGCGTGACCGCGGCGGCACCCCGCGGGTCCGCCCGGTCCTGAGGGGGCGGCTCCCCGGCGCGCGCCTCCGGCGGGGTCGCCCGATCCGGCGACCTCGGCGGTCCGGTGACCGGCGATTACCGTGGGTCGTCGGTGTCGGACAGGGGTGCTCATGATCAGGCTGGACCGCCTGGTGAACGTGCTGGGCGGCTACGGGGTGCGGTTGGCGTGCTGCCCGGTGCCGCGCGACGCCGAGCTGCGCAGCGTGGTGATGCGCGAGTCCACCGAGGTCCGCGCGGTCGACGGCGACGTGTTCCTGGCCGTGGGCGCGGGCTCGGTGGCCGAGGCCGTGGGGTGGGCGGTGGCGGCGCGGGCGTGCGCGGTGCTGGTGCACGGCGACGCCGGGGGAGCGGAGGCGGAGGGCGTCGCGCTCGGGGAGTCCGAGGGCGTCGCGGTGCTGGTGGTGGAGCCGGCGGTGTCGTGGAGCCGGCTCGCCGGGGTCGTCTACGGGCTGGTCCTGGAGGGCCGGGAGACCGAGTCCGGTCGGGGCCCGACCGACCTGTTCGCGCTGGCCGACAGCCTGGCCGGCGCGGTCGGCGGCGCGGTGACCATCGAGGACCGGCTGTCGCGGGTGCTGGCCTACTCCAGCTCGCAGGAGGGCGCCGACCCGGCGCGGCTGGCGACGATCCTGGGGCGGCGGGCGCCGGACCCGCTGCGCGCGGTGTTCGAGGAGCGCGGGGTGTTCGCGCACCTGGCGGCCCACGACGGGCCGCTGTTCGTGGAGCGGGACCCGGAGCACGGGCTGACCGGGCGCATGGTGGTGGCGGTGCGCGCGGGCCGGGAGCTGCTGGGCTCGGTGTGGGTCACCTGCGGGAGCCCGCTGACCGGCGCGCGCGGCGCGGCCCTGGCCGACGGGGCGCGCACGGTGGCGCCGCACCTGCTGCGCCGGCAGGCCAGCGCGGACCTGGAGCGGCAGGTCGAGTCCGACCTGGTGATCCGCCTGCTGGAGGGCACCGCCGACGCCGCGACCGTGCTCAGCAGGCTCGGACTGCCGCCCGGCGCGCTGCGGGTGGTGGCCGTGCGCGCGCGCATCGCGGCCGAGCGGCACGCCGCGCTGCTGCTGGCCTTCGAGCGGGCCACCACCGGTTTCGGCTGGTCGAGGCCCGGCCGCAGCGCCCTGTCGGGCAACACCCTCTACACCGTCCTGCTCGGCGACGGGGTGGCCGCGGCCCGGGAGTGGGTGGACCGGCTGCGCGCCGCGCTGCCGGCCCGGGTGGCGGTGACCGCCGGCGTCGGCGGCCCGGCGTCGGCCGCCGACCTGCCCGCGAGCAGGCAGGAGGCCGACGAGTGCCTGGCGCTGCACGAGGCGCGCGCACCGGGCGCGGAGCCCCCGGCCTACGACGAGTCGTGGGACGACATCCTGCTGCAACGCCTGCGCGCCGCCGCGCGGGGTGGGCGGACCCCGGCCCGGGGACCGGTGGCCGAGCTGCGCCGCCACGACGGCGAGCACGCCACCCACTACGTGGCCACGCTGCGGGCGTGGTTGGAGGCCCAGGGCGACCTGGCGCGGGCGGGCTCCCGGCTCGGCGTGCACCCGAACACCATCCGCTACCGGCTGCGCCGGATGACCGAGGTGACCGCGCTCGACCTGGACGACGCCCGCAAGCGGCTCGCCATGATCATCGACCTGGCGGCGGCCGGGGACGACTGACCACCCCGCTGTCGGTTCCCGACAAGAACACCCGCCGAGGTTGTCGGCGGCGGACAACGGGACCGGGCGCGCCCCGGGCGATGCCGGCCCCGTCAGCGGTATTCGTCCCGGTGTGGAGGTGGTCATGGCCGACGTCGAGCGCGTCGACGGCGGACCGCGGTCGGCGGTCGTGGTGGGCGCGGGCATCGTGGGGCTGTCGACCGCCTGGTTCCTCCAGGAGCGCGGCGTCGAGGTGACCGTGGTCGACCGGACCGGGGTGGCGGCCGGGGCGTCGTGGGGCAACGCCGGGTGGATCGCGCCCGGCCTGGCGATCCCGCTCAACGAGCCCTCCGTGCTGCGCTACGGCCTGCGGTCGCTGCTGAGCCCGACCGCGCCCCTGCACGTCCCGCTGTCGGCCGACCCGGAGCTGTGGGCGTTCCTGGCCAGGTTCGCGGCCCAGTGCCGGTGGTCCTCGTGGACCCGCGCGGTGCGGGCCAACCTGCCGCTCAACGAGGAGAGCGTCGAGGCGTTCGACGTGCTCACCGCCAACGGCGTGGACGCGGCCGCGGTCGCCGCGCCGATCACCGCCGCCTTCGCCACGCCCCGGCGGGCCCGGGGGCTGCTGCGGGAGCTGCGCCGGATGGCCGACGCCGGCCAGCCGGTCGAGCACGTCGAACTCAACGCCGACGGGCTGCGCGAGCACGTGCCCCTGGCCTCGCCCGCCCTCGCGGCGGGGGTCCGCGTCGACGGGCAGCGCCACGTCGACCCCGGCGCGTTCGTGCGGGCGCTGGGCCGGTCGGTGGTCGCCAGGGGCGCCACGATCCAGGTCTTCGAGGTCGACGGCATCCGCACCCACAGCAGGGGCGTCACGGTCCACCCCCGCCGGGGCAAGGCCGTGGCCGCCGACGTCGCGGTGGTGGCGACCGGGGCGTGGCTGTCGCGGTTGGCGCGGCGGTGGGGCGTGCGGGTGCCGGTGCGCGCGGGACGCGGGTACTCGTTCACCGTGCCCGTGGACCGCCCGGTCCCCGGCCCGGTGTACCTGCCCGACGTGCGCGTGGCGTGCACGCCGTACCAGGACGGGCTGCGGGTGGCGGGCACGATGGAGTTCCGCGACCCGGACGCCCCCGGTTCCCCGGCCCGGGTCGACGCGATCACCGCCTCCGCCCGCCACCTGCTCGACGGCGTGCGCTGGGACGAGCGCCGGGACGTGTGGGTCGGCCCGCGCCCGGTCACCCCGGACGGTCGGGCGCTGATCGGCGCGGTGCGCGCCCGGCACGTCTACGTCGCGGGCGGGCACGGCATGTGGGGGTTGGCCCAGGGGCCGGTCACCGGGCGGTTGCTGGCGGAGCAGATCACCACCGGCAAGCAGCCCGAGGCGCTGCGGCCGTTCGACCCGCTGCGCTGAGAGCCGGCGTGCCTTGCCGAGACCTGGCGCGCCCCGCCCAGACTCGGCGCCCCGCCCCGCCGCGCCACTGCACGACCTGCCGAGACCACGCGTGGCCCCGGCCACCAGCCCGTCCGCGGAACCGGCGCAGACCGAACACCCGGCGCCGTGGACACCTCCGCCGTCAGGGCGGCCACTCCTCCCGGGCCGCCCTGACGGCACCACCCGACCAGGAACCCCTACGCCGTCGAGGCGGTCCGCGACCCGAGGGCGAACCGCACCGCCGCCTCCGCGTGCAACCGGGTGGTCGGGAACACCGGCACCGGCGCCGCCGACCCGTTGAGCAGCAGCTCGATCTCGGTGCACCCGTAGACCACGCCCTGCGCGCCACGCGCCACCAGCCGGTCGACCACCGCCAGGTACTCGCGCCGCGAGTCCTCGGTGAACACGCCCCGGCACAGCTCCTCGTAGATGATCCGGTGCACCGCCTCGCGGTCGCGCGCCCCGGGCGTGATCGTCTCCACGCCGTGGTCCGCGAGCAGCTCGCGGTAGAAGGACTTCTCCATGGTGAACGCGGTGCCGAGCAGCCCGACGCGGCGGACCCCGGCGGCGAGCACGGCCCGAGCCGTCACCTCGCCGATGTGCAGCAGCGGCACCGGCAGCCGCTCCGCCAGCCGGGGCGCGAGCAGGTGCATCGTGTTCGTGCACAGCACCACCACGTCCGCGCCGGCCCGCACCAGCGCGTCCGACGCCTCGACCAGCGGCGGCAGGGCCTCGTCCCACCGCTGCGCGGCCTGCGCCGCGGCGACCGGGGCGAAGTCGACCGAGTACAGCACGCAGCGGGCCGAGTGCAGGCCGCCCAGGCGTTCGGCCACCAGCTCGTTGACCAACCGGTAGTACTCGGCGGTCGACTGCCAGCTCATGCCGCCGAGCAGGCCGATCACCCGCTGCTCGGGTGCGGGTTCAGTGGACATGCGCCGGACTGTAGTCGACAATTCGTCGCGTTCATCCCGGTTTTCGCGCCGCCGAACGGTTCGCGCAGCCTCCACAGTGGACTTCCCGGGCACCCGCCCGCGCGCGTCTCCGGTCTGCTGCTGACCACCGACACGGTGACCACCGCGCTGGAGCTGCTCATCTCGCCGGCCCGGGAGACCTTCCCCGCCTCGGACGGGGCCGGCCTCACGACGACTGGCCGGTCCTGAACACCGACGGCATCACCGACGTCCTCGACGACCCCTCAACCCACGCGCGGCTCGCCGGGTTCCTGCGCCGCGAGGCGGCCGAGGGCCACCCGCCGCCCGAAACCGCCCGGCGGCTCCCGCGCACCCCGCGCCCCCGGCGCGACGGCGGCCTGCGGGAGGCCGCCGCCGTGCTGCTCGTCCGCTGGACGGGTCCGCGCGCTGCTCCCGTGAGGACGGCCGGTCGCGCCCGGGTCCGGTTCAGGTGCGGCGGCGGGGCCCGGTCGGCATCTCGCCGGTCCGGGTGAGCTGCTCGGCCAGGTCGCGCAACTTGGTGTTGGCGCGCTGGCTGGCCCGCACGAGCAGGGTGAACGCCTGGTCGGCGGTGAGCTTGTGGCGCTCCATCAGGATGCCCTTGGCCTGCCCGATCAGGTCGCGGGTGTGCACCGCCTCGGCCAGGTGGTCCCGCTTCTGGGCGGAGGCCAGGGCCACCGCGGCGTGACCGGCGAACAACAGCCCCACGTGCTCGGACTCCTCGTCGAACGCGTGCGGCTCGGGGGCGTACATGTTGAGCGCGCCCAGGTCGTCGTCCTGGACGAACAGCCGGAACGACAGCATGGACGCCACGCCCAGCGCCAGCGTCCGCTCGGCGAACACGGGCCAGGGGTTGTCCGCGCCCAGGTCGGGCACGTTGACGATCTTGTGCCGGTAGAGCGTGTCCAGGCACGGGCCCTGGCCGGTGTCGTACTGGGCCTGGTCCACGCCCAGCGGCACGTCGTCGGTCGTCGCCACCGTCCGGACCTCGCGCTTGCCCACGATGGCGGTGATCCCGGCGTGCCGGGCGCCGGGGATGGTGCCCACCGCCGCGCGCACGATCTCGTCCAGCGTCCCCTGCTCGTCGCCCTGGTGGTGCAGCGTGCGGGCGACCTCGTTCAGCCGCACCGCCAGTTCGTCGCCCCGGTCGGCCTCGTCCAGCGCGACCCCCACGCCGTCGCCCTCCCGCCCGGTCTTCCCGGCTGTGCTGTCGACCATGAGCCCACCCTCCGCCGGTTGTCCGCGATCGTGTTCCGCTTGACCGCCCATCGTGCCCTACCGGGTCGCGCGGGTCGTGATCGAGCCCGGGAGCCGCGCCCGCCGGTGCCGGGGACCGGGGTGGCGGGACCAACCCCGCGCCGACAGGATCGCGGTCTCGTCCAGGAGAGCCCTTCCCCGTCCGGGTGGTTCGCCCGCGTTCGACAGGCGCGCTCTGTCATCCCGACAGGTGAACATCCCCGCTGTGTTCCCCGCTTCGGGTTGGTGTTTCACCGTGACGCGCCGTAACGTCGAGGTGTCCCTGACGAATGCAGGCATTCGGTGGAGCGATTGTCCCGGGCCGAACAGCGCGCCCGGGTGGACCACATCCCTCCGTCTCGTGGCGAGGAGTGCGCAACCGTGGACCGGACCTTGGAGATCGGGGCGTTCGCCATAGCCCACGCGGAGCACGACGGGGTGCTGGTCACCACCGTGACCGGGGACGTGGACCACGGCAGCGTCGAGGTCATCGACACGGAGCTGTCCGCCCGGCTGGACCGGCGGCCGACCGCGCTGGTGGTCGACCTGGACGGCGTCGAGTTCTTCGGCTCGCTGGGCATCACGGCGCTGCTGCGGGCCCACCAGCGGGCGGCGCGGCTGGGCGTCGGGTTCGCCGTCGCGGTGAGCCGGCGGCCGGCGCTGCGGACCCTCGAGGTGACCGACCTGGTCGAGGTGCTGCGGGTGCGCCGGACGCTGCGGGAAGCGGTCGACCTGGCCCGCGCGGTGGCCTGAACAGAGGTTGGGAAAATTCGTCCGGGGGCAGTCCTCCCGGCCGCACGTACCGTTGACGGACCACTGGGCGAACGCCGAAAGCCGCGCAGGAACCGCTTCGGGTCAAACAGCGTGCTCGAACGATGCGGCTCCGTGGTCTCCGACGAAGAGGAGAGCCCCATGAACGAGCACGCTCCCGGCACGCACACCACCGAGGTCGATGGTGGCATCCCGCTGATCCGGGTGGTGGGCGCCCTGGACGCGGTGTCGCACCGGGCGGTCGCGGCCGAACTCGACGCCGTGGTCGAGCGCCGCCCGGCCGCGGTCCTGCTGGACCTGCGCGAGGTGGACTTCATGGGCTCGGCCGGCATCGCCGTGCTGATCAACGCCCACCACCACGCGAGCAGGTTGCACGTCCCCTTCGCCGTCATCGCGGACAACCGCTGCGTGCTGCGGCCCCTGCGGATGAGCCAGGTGGACGCGGCGCTGTCGCTGCACGCCACGCTGGAGCACGCGATCGCCGCGGTGCGGGTGGTCACGGCCTGAGCCCCGGCCGCCGCGTTCGCCGCCGCGCCGCCATGGTTCCTGGTCGGCGCGGTGGGGATGCGACGCGGGGGGAGGTGGAGCCTGGTGGAGGCTCCTGCCCGCGGCAGTTGGATCACCGCGGGTGAAATGAGAATGTCGGGAGCCGCCGGACGCGGTTCAGTGCCGTTGAACGCGTCCGGCGGCTCCGTTCTGCTTCCACGATCAACCGGGGTGAGCACCACCGGACGGGACCGTTGAAAGGCGGGCCGAAAAGCGCTGCGGCGCACTGTCGTCGGTGCCTGCGCCGGTCGAGGGTAGCAGTTCTTCCTCGGGGCGCCAGTGCCGGAGGCGAAGCGTCCGGGGTCGTGTGCGGACCTCCGAACTTCGGCCCGCGGCACCGTTGACCGATAACTTGGACTTTCCGGCCAGGCCGTTCGTTCCCTCACCGATTCAGTTGTCACCGCAGTGGGCCCGACGGCCATCGGTCCTGGTCGTGGCAGCGCTCCTGGGTGCGCCTTCCGTGCTGCTCGCCCGGTTGACCTGCGCGGACGGGACCTGCGGGGGTGGGTTTTCGGCGGCCGGACCGCATCTGTGCGGACAATGCGGCCGAATGGTGGATGTTGGGTGCCTCCGGCTCTGGGTAATCATTGTCGCCAACCGTGGGCCCTATTGGTCAAAAAGCACTCCGCCGCGCGGTTGAACTCTCTTCGATTGCATCGAACATGTCGTGGGAAGACCAATCTGGGCAAGGTGGAGCCGGTGCTGCGTAATGGGGTTGCGCTCGTCGAGGAAATAACGTCGTGGCTTCGGCTGCCCGCAGAGGAGCTGGATGCCCGGGTCATCGGGGAGGAGGCGCATCGGGTCCTGCTCGACGTGGCCGCGCTCAACGCGGCCGCCGCGGCGGGTGACCAGGAGGCGTTCCGCCTCCAGCAGTTGCTGCTGGCGCGCATCTACGACCTGTTCATGAAGATCCCCGACGAGCCGACCGCCGAGGGGTCGGTGGTGGTCAACGGGGTCCTCACCGCCCTGGAGCGGGCGACCATCGCCGCGGAGGACGCCGCGGTCGACTGGGCGGTGGTCGACGCGGCGCCGACCACGCCCGCGGAGTACCTGTCCTGGCTCAAGCAGAGCGCGCGCGGGCACCGGGTGTTCAAGCACCCGTACTACATGAAGTTCATCCGCAACCACGCCACCGCGGCGCACCTGCGCAAGTACGTCATCCAGGAGTCCGTGGTCGACGGGCGGTTCGACGACCTGCTGGCGCTCATGCAGGTGGGCACCGCGGGGCCGGCGAAGATGGAGATCGCCAACAACTTCTGGGACGAGATGGGCAACGGCAGGCCCGACGAGGTCCACACGACCCTGTTCAACCAGCTCTACGACGTCTTCGACATCACCCCGCAGGAGCTGGAGGACTCGCTCACCGCGACCGCCCTGCTGTCGGGCAACCTCGCCGTGCTGCTGTGCCGCTACCGCCGCTTCTACCCCGAGGCCGTCGGGTTCCTGGGCATGACCGAGTGGCTGGTGCCGGACCGCTTCGTGCAGGTCGTCGGCGCGTGGGAGAGGCTCGGGCTCCCGGAGGTGGGCATCGTCTACCACCGCCTGCACATCACCGTCGACTCGCAGCACGCGGCGGGCTGGTTCCACAACATCGTGTCCCCGTCCGCGGGCTCGGCCTACATGCGGCGCGGCATCGCCCGCGGCACCCTCTGGCGGCTGAACTCCTCGGCCCGCTACCTCGACGAGCGCCTGGCCGAGGTCGCCGACCTGATCACCGCGGGCACCTGAACCACCGCGTGCACCTGATCACCGCGAGCACCCACCACCCCGCCGTCGAGCACGGAAGGACCTGACATGTCCCTGAACGACCAGCGGTTCGCGATCGTCGACCTGCCGGAGATCCCCCAGGAGATCCTGGACAGCTACGACCGCTGCCCCGTCGACGAGTACATGGGCAACGGCACCCGCTTCAAGCGGTTCAGCCAGTACCGGCTGCACCACGACGAGGCGCGGGGCTGGCAGTTCGGGCTGCTGGAGCACCGCGACTACACGGCGTTCACCAAGTTCAACCCGGTCGGGGGCGGCATCAAGCGCAAGTACCTGCCCATCGAGGCCGACTTCACCCCGCTGATCCGCGCGGGCATGGAGGGCCTCGGCCTCGACGAGAGCGAGGACTGGCAGATCAACGTCCACCAGAACCGCACCCGTGCCGAGGGTGACCGGGTGGGTCCGCTGACCCCCGAGGGCGTGCACCACGACGGCCACGAGTTCGTCATGATCGCGATCCTGCGGCGCAACAACGTGGGCGGCGGCAAGACCCGGCTGTGGCGGCCGGGCGCGGACGCCCCGTTCTGGGACGGCACGCTGGAGGCCGGTCAGGCCGTCCTGCTCGACGACCGCGCGTTGCAGCACGACGTCACCGACGTCACCTCCGCCGACGGCGGCCCCGGCCACCGCGACATCGTCATCGTGGCGTTCTCGCGGTGGAAGGAGAAGTGGTACGGCGAGGAGCACGACAAGGCGGCCCTCACCGCGGACGCGATGTAGTTCCCCGGTGGCCGACTTCGCCAAGTACCAGGCGCTGGGCAACGACTACCTGGTGATCGACCCCGCCGAGACCGACCTGCCGGTCACACCCGCGGCCGTGAGGCTGCTGTGCGACCGGCGGTTCGGGGTCGGGGCGGACGGGGTGCTGCGCCTGCCGCACGGGCCGGTCGACGTCGGCCGGCCCGTGGCGCTGCACGCGGTGAACGCCGACGGCAGCGCGTGCGCGCGCAGCGCCAACGGTGTCCGGATGGTCGGCCTGCACCTGGCCCGGCGGCACGCCGGCGTGGACCGCGTCGTCGTGCTCACGCCCGCCGGCGAGTCCGTCGTGGAGGTCCACGACGCGGCGGCGGGGCTCGTCGAGGTCGAACTCGGTCCCGCTCGCGTCGACCCCGCGGGGGAGTTGACCGCGGCGGGCGAGCGGTTCGACGTCAGCGTCGTGGACAACGGCAACCCGCACGCGGTGCTGTTCCTCGACGGGGTGGACGCCGCGCTCGCCCGCGCCTTCGGCGAGGCCGTCGCCGGGCACGAGCGCTTCCCCGACCGGGTCAACGTCGAGTTCACGACGGTGCTCGGGCCCGACGCGCTCAGGATCGAGGTCCACGAGCGCGGCGCGGGCTACACCCCCGCCTCCGGTGCGGGCGCGTGCGCCGCCGCGTCCGCCGCGCACGCCCGCGGGCTGACGGGTCGCCGGGTGCGCGTGGAGATGGCCGGCGGTGTGGTGGAGGTCGCCATCGGCGACGACGGCGCGGTGAGGTTGTGCGGTGAGGTCGAGCAGGTGTGCACGGGTGACGTGTCGCCCGCGCTGAGGAGCAGGCTGGAGGAGGCAGGGTGACCGCGGCGCTCTACCCGATGCGGCAGTGGGCGTTCGAGGACACCCCCGGCCGCTACGAGATCGACCTGGGCAACAGCTACGTCCCGGCCCGCGACCTCGCCGACCTCGGCGTGCCCGCGAGCCTGACCCTGGGCTACGGCTCCGACACCGGCACGCGCAGGCTGCGCGAGGCTGTCGCGGCGCGCTATGGCGGGAGCGCCGACCCGGACCGCGTGCTGGTCACCCACGGCGCCGCCGAGGCGCTGTACCTGCTGTTCACGACCCTGCTGCGGCCGGGTGACCGCGTGGTGACGTTCCTGCCGGGGTGGCTGCCGTCGGTGGACGTGCCCGTGCACCGGGGGTGCCGGGTGGAGACCGTGGCCCGCACCGAGGACATGGGCGTCGACCTCGACGCGGTGCGCGCCGCCGCGGGCCCGGACCTGCGGCTGGTCTACCTGGACTCGCCGGGCAACCCGGGTGGCAGGCGGGCGACCGACGAGCAGGTCACCGCCCTGGCCGACCTGCTGGCGGAGACCGACGGCTACCTGGTGCTCGACGAGGAGTACCGCATCGACCTGGCGGGTTCCGCGGCCACGCGGCACCCGCGCGTGGTGTCGGTGTCCGGGCTGGCCAAGGTGTACGGGCTGCCGGGCCTGCGGATCGGCTGGCTGCACGGCCCGGCCGACGTGGTGGCCGGGTGCGCCCGGCACAAGCACTACACCTCCATCGCCAACTCCGTGCTGTGCGAGGAGTTGGCGGCCGGGGTGCTGGACCGGCACGAGGAGTTCGCCGCGGCCTACGACGCCGCCGTCGGACCGGGCCTGGAGGTGGTGGCCGAGTGGGCGGGCCGGCACACCGACCTGGTCCGGGTGGTCCTGCCGGAGGGCACGCCGTTCGCCTGGGCGTCGCCCACCTCCGGCGAGCCGTCGCTGGCGCTGTGCCGGCGCGCCCTCGACGCCGGGGTGCTGCTGATGCCGGGGGAGACCCTCGGCAGCGATCGCGGGTTCCGCCTCGGCTTCGCCCGCGACCCGGCCACCGTCGCCGAGGGCCTGCGCCGGATCACTCCGCTGCTCCGCCCCTGACCGCGCCGCCGGCCGCCGAGGTGCCCACCGGGGGCGCCGCGGCGGCCGGCTCCCGCTTGGGCGGTCGGGTCAGCAGCACGCCGCTGATGATGAGCAGCGCGCCGAGGACCGTGTTCCAGTGCAGCACCTCGTCGAGGAACAGCACGCCGATCAGCGCCGCCCACATCGGCGTCAGGAACGCCACCGTGGACGCCACGGTCGAGCCGACCGCGCGGATCACGTTCAGGTTCCACATGTAGGCGACGCCGGTGCCGATCGTGCCCAGCACGACCATGGCGAGCATCGGCCCGGCGCCCGGCCAGATCGGCAGGCTCGGCGACCCGGTGCTGAACGGTGCCACCAGGGCCAGCTCCACCGTGGCCAGGCCGATCTGCATCGCGGTCAGCGTCAGCGCCGGCGAGTCCACGTCGGAGAGGTACTTGCGGGTGTAGGTGTAGCCCAGGCCGTAGGAGGCCACCGCGACCAGGCAGGCGATGCTGCCCGCCAGCATCGAGGAGTCCACGCCGTCCCACACGCCGAGCACCACGAGCGCGCCGGTGAACCCGGTGACCAGGCCCGCCAGCCTGCGCGGGGTCGGCTTCTCCGAGGGCAGCACGACCAGCACCCACAGCAGGGTGAACAGCGGGATCATCGCGTTCCACACGCCGGCCTGGAGCGAACTGATGTCCTGCTCGCCCAGGGCGAACAGGACGAACGGCAGCGCGTTGAGCACGGTGCCCACGACCAGCGCGTGCCCCCAGACCCTCGCGCTGCGCGGCACGGCGAGCCGGCGCCCGAGCACCAGCAGCCACAGCACGGCCGCGCCGAAGAAGCAGCGCCAGAACGCCACCCAGGCGGGCGCGATGTCCGCCTCGACGCCGATCTTGATCAGGGCGAAGCCCGAACCCCAGATCAGCGAGCAGAGCAGGAAGTACGGCAGCCACGTCGGGGTCTGCGCACGCGGTTCGGTCGACATGGGCGTCCTCGGGGAAGGGGGAGCGGGCAGGGGGTCAGGCGGCCGCGGCGGCGACGGCCGCTTCGGCGAACGCGGTCACGATCGGGTGCGGTGCGACCGGGTCGGCGGTCAGCTCGGGCTGGAACGCCGTGGCGAGGAAGAAGCGGTGCCCCGGCAGCTCGGCGACGCGGGCCACGCCGTCGTCGTCGTGGCCGGTGAGCCGCAGCCCGCCGGCCTCCAGCAGCGGCGCGTAGGCCGGGTCGAGTTCGTGGCCGCTGTGGTGGCGCTCGGTGGTGGAGCCCGCGCCGAGCACCCGCTCGGCCAGCGACCCCGGCCGCAACCGGATGCGGCGCTCGTGACCCACCAACGGCTTGGCGGAGGGCACGATCAGGTGCTCGCGCGCGTCCGGCGCGTTCTCCGCGTGCGCGACGCCGGCCAGCCCGCACACCGAGCGCGCGAACTCCAGCACGGCGTGCGAGAACCCGCCGCAGGTCGCCAGGAACGGCAGGTCGCCCTCGCGTGCCGCGCGCACGGCGGCCAGCGCGCCGTCCTGGCTGAGGTAGGGGCTGCCGGGCACCAGCCACACCCCGTCGAAGGCGGCGAGCCCGGACACGTCGGTGGTGGGCGTCCAGTAGGCGTCGACGGCGATGCCCGCCCGTCGCCACAGCGCGTCGAACAGGGTCGCGTAGCGGGAGTGCGCGCGCACGCCGGCGGAACGCTCGCCCACCAGCGCCACCCGCGCGATCCACGGCCCGTCGTCCACACCGCCATCATCGGCGCGGAGCCGAGTGCAGGTCAATCGATCATCGGGCATGTCCGCATCAGCTACGCTTATCGACCGTGGACACCCGGCTGCTGCGGACGTTCTGCACGATCGCCAGGCTGAGGTCGTTCTCCGCCGCCGCTCGCGAACTGGGCTACACGCAGTCCGCGGTCTCGCAGCACGTCGTCGCCCTGGAGTCGGACCTGGGCACCACCCTGCTGGGGCGCCGCCCGGTCGTCCTCACCGAAGCGGGCGAGCGGCTGCTGGAGCACGCCGCCCCGATCCTGATGCGCCTGGACGCCGCGCGCGCCGACGTGGCCCGCGTCGCCGCCCAGCCGACCTCGCGGCTGGCGGTCGGCATCGCCCCCGCCGCGTCCGCCGTCGCGCCCGTCGTGGCCCGCCAGGCGCGACGGGTGGGCGTGCGCGACCTGACCCTGCGCGTCCTGCCGCCCGTCGCCGTGGCCGAGGCGGTCGCCGTGGGCGACGTGGACGTGGGCGTCGTCGCGGCGCCGGCCGTGCGCACCGACCCGCTGAGCCTGCCCGCCGTCAGCTCCCTGCGGGCCACGCCGCTGACCGAGTCCCCGGCCCTGGTCGCGGTGCCCCGGGACCACCCGATCGCGGGCCGGCCCGGCGTCTCCCCGCCCGACCTGGCCGACGCGCGCTGGATCGACGCCCCCGAGGCCCTGGGGAGCCTGGACGAGCTGTGCGCCACCACCGGCCTCCCGCCGCTGCGCGTGGCCGTCCGCTGCACGGGCGTGGACCTCGACACCCTGCGCCGGCTGCTGGTGGCCGGTGAAGGACTGGCCCTCCTGCCCGCCGAGGCGATCACACCGGACCTGGTGGGCGTGCCCCTGGTCGGCCTCGACCTGGTCTACCGGTCCGAGGTGCTGCACCGGCGCGAGGAGGACGGCGTGGTCGCGGCGTTGGTCGCCGCGCTGGTCGCCGCGCCGGCGACGGGCTCGCCGGGGGTGCCGTCCGCGCCGCCCGGCCCGCGTCGGCGCACCTGATCCGCCCGCGGGGTTCCGGGAGTCGGCTGTGTCCACACGGGGTGGTCGGGCGGATCACCGTCGACTGCCCGGTGTGGACCCGCTGGTTCGCCGGGCCCGAGGCGGTGGTCTACGGCTTGGGGAGGAGGTGATCGGTGGCCCGGCCGGGGCTCCGGAGTCCGGCACCCCGGCGTAGTCGGGCAGCTCGACCCCGTTGATCGCGCGCCCGATCAGCTCGGTGAACCACTCGCCGGCGAAATCGGGGCTCGGCCCGGCGTCCGGCCCGGGGACGTCGCGGCTGCGGGCGTTCAGCCGGCCGATCTCCTGGTTGGCCTCGACGAACGAGCGCATCCGCGCCTCGTAGCGGGCGAACCCGGCGTCGGGGTCCCAGCCTGAGGCGGCCAGTTCACCGGCCAGCAGGTAGGCCCCGACCAGGGCCAGCCCGGTGCCCTGCCCGGACATCGGCGACGAGCTGAACGCCGCGTCCCCGAGCAGCCCCACCCGTCCACTCGACCAGCGGTCCATCACCACCTGGGCGACCTGGTCAAGGTAGAAGTCCGGGGTGTCGTCCAGCTGCGCGAGGATGTCCGGGGTCAACCACCCCAGACCCGCCATCCGCTCACGCAGCAGGACCTTCTGGGCCGCGACGTCACGGTGGTCGACGTCGAAGTCGGTCGAGGCGAAGTAGAACATCGCCATCGCCCGGGTGGCGTCCTGGACGGGTCGCAGGAGGGCTGAGCGCCCGGACTCCTGGTCCTGGTGCTCGAGCAGCCAGCGGTCCAGCCCGAACTCGTTGGGCACGCTGTAGAAGGCCAGCACGTGCCCGAGGTGGCGGAGGAACCGCTCGTTGAGGTTCCCCCGATAACCCGAGGCGATTGTTACCTGGATCGGGTCGGTGATGCCGGGATGGTAGTCGGTTCGGCCTGGGCGGCGTGCCAGGCGGCTTCGTACTCGTCGGGGCTGAGCCAGCCGAGGTCCTTCTGGATGCGCTCGGTGTTGTAGAACCCGTCGATATAACGGAACAGCTCGTTCTCGGCCTCGTCGCGGGTGCGCCAGGAGCGGCGGTAGACCAGCTCGATCTTCAACGTGGAGAAGAAGTTCTCCATCAGGGCATTATCGTGCGAGTCGCCTACCGGCCCCATCGAAGGCAGGATCCCGTTGTCTTTCACCCGTTCCGCGAAACGGAAGGCCGTATAGGTCCTGGATTCAATCGGTCGTCGCAACACCTTGATCGTGGAGGTGTCGGATGGGGCGGCCAGCAGGGTGGATGACGACTGTGACGGGGCGTCCGGCGATGAGATCCCCAGGACGGCCTCCGATTCGTCGTGATGTGGAGCGTGCGTTCTGGAATGCGATCGCCGAAGGGGTGTCCACCGAGGACGCGGCTGTCGCGTGCGGCGTGTCGGGACCGGTGGGCTGGCGGTGGTTCCGGCAGCGTGGTGGCGTGCCCTCGATCAGTCTCGCCCCACCATCTGGCAGGTATCTGTCGTTCGC
>NZ_JBHSQO010000054.1:0-61060 GCF_042658445.1 Saccharothrix lopnurensis
CGCGAGGCGGGCGGGCGCGGCGGCCGGGCTGGCGCCGGGGGCGAGGCGGCCGTCCAGGTGGCTCCGCCACACCCGCGCGCGGTCGGCGGCGGGCAGCGGTTCGGCGTCGTGCGGCAGCGGCGGGTCGGCGTGCCACCGCGGGTCCCACACGCCCGGCCCGAACACCAGCAGCGGCACCGCGGGGTGGGTGAGGTCGGCGGGCGGCGGCTCGTCCTCCACCGGCCCGAGCACCACGCCCGCGCCGCGCAGCACGGCCTCGCGCAGCACGGCGGTCCGCGCGTGCCGGTCCGGGTCGGCGCGCACCCGGTCGGCGTCGACCTCCAGCACCGCGAACCCGGCGCGCCGCAACGCCGCCGCGGCCGTCTCCCGCGCGCCACCGCCCGGACGTTCCCGCAGGTGGACGAGGCGGACCCCGGCGTGGAGGGCGCGCACCAGCGGTTCCACCCCGGTCGCGGCGGGCTCCTCGTCGACGAGCCGGGCGACACCGGTGAGCGCGGCGTCCGGCCGGTCGTCGCCGAGCAGGTGGTTGACCACCCGGTCGGGCACGCGCAGCGACCGGGACAGGAACGGCCGGTCCCCGTCCTCCACGACCAGCAGCCCGCCGGCGGGCAGCGGCGCGCCCGGGTCCAGCCGCGCCCGGCCCGCCGCGTGCGCCTCGGGCAGGCCGCACAGGCGCAGCGCCAGCCCCGCGGTGGCGCGCCGGCGCGTGACGTCGTCGTTGAGGTAGCCGTAGAACTGCTCGAACCGGCTGTCCACGTCCGGGGCCAGCGCCACCAGCAGCAGTTCCACGTCCAGCCCGGTCAGCCCGGCGGTCCCGGCCAGCCGACCCAGCCGCCCGGAGGCGGGCGAGTCCCGGAACGGCACGAACGGCTCGCGGCGCCCGGCCAGCAGGGCGTCGATGGCCTCGTCGGACAGGTAGAGGCCGCGGAACGGGTCGTCGGGGTTGTGGTCGGCGCCGCGGCGGGCCGCGACCGCGTCCCGGATGCGCCGCTCCAGCGCGGCCAGCCGGCCGAACAGGTGGGGCAGGCTGCCGGTGTTCACGATCGCCCGCGACCGGTGCCGGCCCGGTGCGCGACGTGGTCGCCGCCCATCGCCAGGCCCAGGCCCTCCTCGACCGGCGGCCCGGCGGCCACCGGGCGCCCGGCCTCGACCGGGGCCGACACCACCACGTCCAGCGACGGCTTCAGCTCGCCGCCCAGCGCCGACCACACGTCGGCGAACGCCCGGTCCTCGGGCGGCGGCAGGGCGACGGTCATCGGCACGGGCAGCCCCAGCCCCGCCAGGGAGCCGGTGAGCAGCCGCGCGGGCAGCGACTCGTGCCGCAGGAAGTTGACCAGCAGCTCCGACAGCAGCCGGTGCTCGTCCTCGGAGCGCTGCGTCCACGCCGTGACCAGGTAGGACAGCTTGATGTGGCGCGGCGGCAGGTGCCGGGCGGCGACCCGGCCGTTCTCGTACTCGTTGAGCAGGCCGCGCTGGCGGCGGCGCAGGTCCTCGCGGATGTCGTAGAGGTAGACGTTGACGGTGGGCGCGTTGCGGCGCGCCGACCAGTCCTTCGTGGGGGCGTCGAACGCCACCTCGACATCCGTGCCGCGCAGGGCGTCGTCGCGGACCAGTCGCCGCAGCGCCTCGTCAACCTCGTGGATCACGCTCCCACGATGGCCGGGCGGGCGGCGGCGGACCAGCGGCGGCGCGGCGGACCTCCGGGCAGTGCCGGCTGCCCGTGCGGGCAGTCGCGGGGGACCGAAGGCCGCAGCCGCGGTGATCGGCACACCACCCCATCGGCCGGTGCGGCGGGGCCCGCGCCGTGGTTAGCCTTCCGTGGGTTTCCGCGCCGGGCAAAGGAGCTCCGCCATGCCGAGCCGTGTTCGCCACGTCCTCCTCGCCACGGCCCTGGCGGCCGGCCTCGCCGCGGTCACGCAGAACCCGGCGCAGGCCGTGACCTGCAACGCGAAGGCGAACCTGACCGCGGCGGGCGCCTCCCTGCACGGCCAGGCGATCACCCTGTGCCGCGGCGGCACCCCGCTCCCGGGCGAGCCGACGCCGGTCCACGTGGTCGACGACAGCGGTGTGGTGCAGCGCCTGGACCCGGGCACCGGCACCTGGCACGCGGTGGCGGCCGGGTCCGGTGCCATCACCTACACCTGCGTCGGCACCGCCACGAACACCTACCGGACGGTCAACACGTCCGCGGCGAAGACCTCGGCGAACCTGGTCGCGGCCTGCGGCTGATCCCCCGCGCCCCCGACCCCCGCGCCCCCGACCCCCGCGCTCCGGGGCGCGGCGCTCCGGGGCGCGGCGCTCCGGGGCGCGGCGCACCCGCTCAGGCGTGCCGGACGCGCTCGTTCGGCACGCAGTGGGTCATCTGGAGCCCCTCGACGTCCCGGGGACCGTTCGCGCCGAGGTTCTCCAGCCGCTTGCGGTCCTCGTCGGTCAGGTCCTGGCTCGCCAGCGGCTCCAGGTGGGCGACGGCCCCCGGCCCGATGCCCAGCCCCTCGCCCACCCGCAGCCCGAGGTCGTCCTCGGTGAGCAGGAGGTGCCAGACCATCCGCTCCCGGACGGGCCGGTCGCACTGCGCGAGCAGGGTGACGAGGTTGTGCACCAGGTCGTCCCGCTCCCACCGTTGCATGAGCAGGTAGCGCTGCCCGGCCTGCGCGTAGTCGTTGGTCCGGGGGATGCGCTTGCGGGTGAGCCGGCCCTGGATCACCGGCCCCTGCTCGTCGTGCGTGGGGTACCGCGCCTCGCGCAGCCCGCCGGTGATCGACGGCTCGTAGTTGACGTGCGGGTTCGTCCCGGCGGTGTCGTTGTAGTAGGCCATCTGGCCGTCGCGCTGGTTGGTGCTGACCTCCACCCCGTCCTTCGGCTGGTTGACCGGCAGCTGGAGGTAGTTGGAACCGACCCGGTAGCGCTGGGTGTCGCTGTAGGAGAAGGTGCGGCCGACGAGCATCTTGTCGTCGGAGAAGTCCAGGCCGTCCACCAGCACGCCGGTGCCGAACGCGATCTGCTCGTTCTCGGCGAAGAAGTCGCCCACGTTGCGGTCGAGCACCATGCGGCCGACCGGCTTGGCCGGGAACTCGTTCTCCGGCCACACCTTCGTGTCGTCCAGGGGGTCGAAGTCCAGCTCGGGGTGCTCCTCCTCGGTCATGACCTGCACGAGCAGCTCCCACTCGGGGTGCTCGCCGCGCTCGATGGCCTCGTACAGGTCCCTGGTGGCGTGCCCGAGCTCGGTGGCCTGGACCGCCGCCGCGTCGGCCTCGGTCATGCTCCTGACCCCGGCCTTGGGCATCCAGTGGTACTTGACCAGGATCGACTCGCCCTCGCCGTTGAGCCACTCGTAGGTGTTGACGCCGAAGCCCTGCATGTGCCGGTAGTCGGCGGGGATGCCGCGCGGGCTGAACAGGTTGACGAGCATGTGCATCGACTCGGGCGTCTGCGACATGAAGTCGAAGATCCGGTTGGGCTCCTGCCGGTGGGTCACCGGGTCCGGCTTGAGGGCGTGGATGACGTCGGGGAACTTGATGGCGTCCCGGATGAAGAACACCGCCAGGTTGTTGCCGACCAGGTCCCAGTTGCCGTCCTCGGTGTAGAACTTCACCGCGAACCCGCGCGGGTCGCGGGCGCACTCCGAGGAGTCCCGGCCGCCGATGACGGTGGAGAACCGCACCGCCACGTCGGTCCGCTTACCCTTCTCCTGGAACAGCTTCGCCCGGGTGTAGGGCGCGATGGGCTCGTCGCCCCAGCCCCCGTAAGCCTCGAAGTAACCGAAGGCCACCGCCCCGCGCGCGTGGACCACCCGCTCGGGAATCCGCTCGCGGTCGAAGTGGCTGATCTTCTCCAGGAACTGGTAGTTCTCCAGCGTGGCCGGCCCCCGGGCCCCGACGGTCCGCTGGTTCTGGTTGTCGTAGACGGGGTGCCCCTGCCGGTTGGTCAGCACCGGGCGGTCGTCGTCGGCCGCCGACCCCTTGCTCGCCACGTCAGTCATGGCCGTCGCGTCCACCTTCCGCACGTCTTCCCGGGTCCACTCCGTCCAGGCGGTCTACCCCTGGGCCTGGTGGAGTAACGGAAATTCCCACTAAAGGGTGAGGGTGCGGGTGCCGTGGACCCGTCCGGGCGAAATGCCCGGGGAACCGGGCGGCCGGGGCGCGTCGCCACCGGACCGGCGGCGCGGGTCGGGGCACCGCCCGACCCGCGCCGCGACCCGTCACGCGTAGCAGGGCTTCTCGAACCTGAACCCCTCCGCCGTCGGCCCGACGAAGAAGTCCTTGACCATCCCCACCCCCGTGGGCTCCGCCTCGTCCGGCCGGTAGATCAGCGACTGCCGGAACGTCGACTCGTCCGGCGTCCCGGCGAACCGCCCCGCGCCCTCGGGCAGCATCCCCTCGTAGTCGACCGACTCCAGCTGCCGCACCGCCGCGAGCACGCCCGCCCGGGTCAGGTCCTTGTTCGCCGCCGCCTTCTCCAGCGCCGCCTTGAGCGGGTACGCCCAGATCCAGCCCGAGGTGTACCCGTCGTTCGGGGTGACGCCCGGCAGGGCCGCCCGCAGGGCCTCGTGCCCCGGCGAGTCGGTGCCCCACGGCTTCCACGGCGCGGTCTGGTAGTAGAGCGCCCTGATCGCGGGCGCCGCCGGGCTGGCCAGCAGGCCCAGGTTCCACGTCGGCGAGGTGCCGATGAACTTCCCGGTGTAGCCGCGGGCCGCGGTCTGCCCGACGATCACCGCCGCGTCGGTGGGGCCGACGGTCAGGATCACCACGTCCGGCTTGCCCGACACGATCGCGTCGATCGCGCCGCCCTGGTTGTCCTGCCCGGTCTGGGTGACGGTGTCGGAGAACGTCAACCCGCGCCCCTCGGCGGCCAGCTCGGCGCCCGCGGCCGCGTCGTCGCCGTAGTCGCCCTGGAGGTGCACGGCCATGACGCTCTTGGCGCCCAGGTCGTCCGCGGCGAAGTCGACCGCGTTCATCGACTCCACGCAGTAGTTGGCGCCGGACTCCAGCACCACCTCCTCGACGCCCCACAGCGACGTCCACGACGCGGGCACGACGACCATCTGCGTGTCCTCCAGGTCGGGCAGGATGGCCGCGGTGGTCGGCGAGCCCAGGGTCTGGGTCAGCGCCAGCACCTCGCCCTTCATCTCCTGGTAGACCTGGTTGTGGATCTGCGGGTTGTACTTGTTGTCGGCGATGTGCGTGGTCATGTCGACGTCGTAGCCGCCGATGCCGCCCCGGTCGTTGACCCGCTGCCAGAACGCCTTCTGCGCGTCGACGATCGACGTGGCCAGGGCCTTGAACGGCCCCTCGGTCAGGTCGGAGATCGTGCCCAGGTAGATGCAGCCCCGGTCGGCGTGGCCGGTGTCCGGGCAGGGCTCCGACGTCACCCCGAAGTCGATCTTGATGCCGCTCTCGTCCTCCACCGGCGCCGCGCCGTCACCACCCCGGCAGGCGACGGCGGCCAACGCCACCACCGACAGCACCGCGAGCACCGCTCTGTGCCTTGCCATCCCATCCACCCTTCGACGCGAGGATCTCAGTACGAGAAAGGCCAGGTGCGCCAGTAGTTGCGGACGCGCACCCAGATCCCGACCAGGCCGCGCGGCTCGGCGATCAGGAACACCACGATCAGCAGCCCGTAGAGCACCGCCTCGACCTGGAACACGGTCACCGCGCCGGTCGCGTCGCCGCTGATGAACGGCAGCACCTCCGGCAGCTCGCGGGTGACGCGCGGCAGCAGCGTGATGAACAGGGCGCCCATGATCGCCCCGGAGATCGTGCCCGCGCCCCCGATGAGCACCATGGCGATGTACTGCACCGACAGCAGCAGCCCGAACGAGCCGGGGTCGAAGAACCCGTTCACCACGAACAGCAGCGAGCCCGCCACCCCGGCGTAGAAGGACGACACGGCGAACGCCAGCGCCTTGTAGCGGGTCGGGTCCACGCCGATCACCGCCGCCGCGAGGTCCCGGTCCCGCACCGCCGCGAACGCCCGCCCGATCCGCGACCGCACCAGGTTCCGCGCGAGCACCGCGAACACCACCAGCAGCACGAACATCAGCAGGTACAGCTGCTGCGGCGCGGTGAACCAGGCCGAGGGCCGGTCCAGCCGCACCCCGAACAGCTCGGGCACCGCCGCGGGCCGGCCCACGCCCGGACCGCCGGTCAGCGAGGTCCACTCCCGGAACACGTGCTCGCCGAGGAACACCAGCCCCAGCGTCACGATCGCCAGGTACAGGCCGCGCAGCCGCACCGCCAGCGGCGCCACCAGCAGCCCCGCCAGCCCCGCGACCAGCCCGGACGCCAGCAGCCACACCGGCAGCGAGGTCACGCCGAACCCGAGCACCCGGCCGTCCGGGTCGCCCGACAGCGCCGCGCCCGTGTAGGCGCCGATGGCCAGGAAGAACGCGTGCCCGAGCGACACCTGCCCCGCGTAGCCGGTGACGACGTTCAGCCCGATCGCGCCGATCGCCGCGACGAACGCGGTCGCCAGCAGCACCAGCAGGTCGTCGGTGACCAGGAACGGCACCAGCAGCGCGAACACCGCCAGCGCGCCGGTCCAGGCCCGCTTGGGCCGCGTGTTCAGGAACGCGGTGTCCTGCGCGTAGGAGGTGTAGAGCTCCGGACGACCCCTCACAGCCGCTCCACCTCCCTGGCGCCGAACAGCCCCTGCGGTCGCACCAGGAGCACCACCAGCATCAGCGCGTATGGCGCGACCAGCGCGAAGTTCGGTCCGAGCCACGGGGCCACGTCGCCCTGGTAGGTGCCGACCAGCGACTCCACCACCCCGACCGCCAGCCCGCCCGCCACCGCGCCGCCCAGCGAGTCCAGGCCGCCGAGGATGACCGCGGGCAGCGCCTTGAGCGCCACCACCCACAGCTGCTGGTCCACGCCCGCGCCGGTGGCCACGAACACGCCGGCCAGCGCCGCCAGCCCGCCCGCGAGCGCCCACGACAGCGCGAACACCGACCCGACCCGGATGCCCTGGGCCAGCGCCACCTCCTGGTCGTGGGCGACCGCCCGCATGGCCAGGCCGGTGCGGGAGAACCGGAAGAACGCGAACAGCGCGACCACCACGGCCACCGTCGTCGCGAACATCACCAGGTACCGCTGCTGCACGTCCACGCCGAGCAGCGACACCGTGGCCAGGCCCCACGGGTCGCCCACCGGCAGCACGTCCAGCCCGATGAACGCGTTGGTCACCACCCGCACCACCACGTCCACGCCGATGGTGATGATCGCGACCACGAACGCCGGCTTGCCGATCATCGGCCGCAGCACGGTCCGCTCCACGCCCAGCGCCAGCGCGGCGATCACCAGCGCGGCCACCGGCACGGCCAGGAAGAACCCGACGCCCGGCGACAGGTGGGCGACCAGCACCGCGCCCGCGAGCATGAACGCCGGCTGCGCGAAGCTGATCACCCGCGTCGACTTGTAGATGATCACGAAGCCCAGCGCGAGCAGGGCGTAGACCGACCCGGTGCCCAGGCCCCGGACCAACGACTGGAGGAACTCGCTCACGTCCGCCCCCCGTCCCGCGCGCCGTCGGCGTACATCTCCTCCACCAGGTGCGCGTAGGCCGTGGCCAGCGCGGACCGCTTCACCTTCTGCGTGGCGGTCAGCTCGCCGTCGGAGTGGTCCAGTTCCTTGGGCAGCACCCGGAACCGCCGCACCCGCCCGACCGGGGCGAACCGCTCGTTCGCCGCGCGCACGACCCCGGCGACCAACTCGCGCACCTCGTCCTTCTCCGCGAGGTCGCGGTAGGTGGTGTGGGTGAGGCCGCGCCGCGCGGCCCAGTGGCCGACGGTGTCGGGCTCGATACCGATCAGCGCCACCAGGTACGGGCGCCGGTCCCCGAGCACGACGGCCTCCTTGACGTACGGGGAGTCCTTCAGCGCGTTCTCGACCTCGGACGGCGCCACGTTCTTGCCGCCCGCGGTGATGATGATGTCCTTCATCCGGTCGGTGATCCGCACGTGCGTGCCGTCGACCCACTCGCCCACGTCGCCGGTGCGCAGCCAGCCGTCCTCGGCGAGCACCCGCCGGGTGGCCTCCTCGTCGCGCCAGTAGCCCGCGAACACGCCGGGGTGGCGGGTCTGGATCTCGCCGTCCTCGGCGATCCGCAGCTCCACGCCCTCCTGCGGCTCCCCGACCGTGCCGAGTCGGACCCGGCCGGGCCGGTTGCCGGTGGCGACGCCGCTGTTCTCGGTCATCCCGTACACCTCGTGCACGGGCACGCCGATGCCCATGAAGAACCGGAGCACCTCCGGCGAGATCGGCGCGGCGCCGGACGCGGCGTAGCGGACGTGCCGCAGCCCGAGGCGCGTCTTCAGCGCCCGGTAGCAGCACACCCAGCCCACCGCGTACCGCAGCCGGGTCGCGGTGGTGTGCCGGCCGCCGGCGCGGACCAGCTCGGCGCCGATCCGGTCGGCCACCCGCAGCCAGAACCGCGTGGTCACGCGCTTGACCGGGGAGGCGTTGGCGGTGCCGATGGTGACCGCCGTCAGCACCTTCTCCCAGGTGCGCGGCACGCCGAACAGGATCGTCGGCTGCACCTCGCGCAGGTTGGCCCGCACGGTGTCGACGGACTCCGCGAAGTGCACCTGGATGCCGGCCGCCGCGTTGAGCCAGGTGGTGAAGACGCGCTCGGCCACGTGGCACAGCGGCAGGTAGGACAGGGTCACGTCGCGCGCCGAGGCGGGCGGCGAGGCGCCGGCGGTCACCCCGACGGCGAACTCCACGTTGGCGGCGGTCAGCATCGCGCCCTTGGGCGGGCCGGTGGTGCCGGAGGTGTAGACGAGGGTCAGCACGTCGTCCGGCTCGGCCCCGCGCATCCGGCGGGCGACCGCGTCGGGGTGGTCCCCGCGGTGCCGCGCGCCCAGGGCGAGGAAGTCGTCCCAGGACATCAGGCGGTCGTCGGTGTAGCGGCCCCGGACGCCGCGCGGCTCCAGGTAGACGACGTGCTCCAGGTCGGGCAGCGCGTCCAGCACGGCCAGCACCTTGTCGACCTGCTCCTGGTCCTCGGCGACGAGCACGCGGGCGCCCGAGTGCGACAGCAGGTAGGCGACCTCGTCCGCCGGGCTGGTCGGGTACAGGCCCACGGTGGTGGCGCGCACGGCCACCGCGCCGATGTCGGAGTACAGCCACTCGCGGCGGTTCTCCGAGTGCACGGCCACCCGGTCGCCCGGGTCGACGCCGAGCGCGAGCAGGGCGTGGCCGACCAGCTCCGCCCGCTCCCAGTAGTCCGCCCAGGAGACCTCCTCCCAGACGCCCAGGCGCTTGGCGCGCAAGGCCACCGCGCCCGGCGTGGCCGAGGCCCGGTCGCGCACGCGGGTGGCGATGGTGGTGATCACCCGGCGCCCCCCGCGGTCCGGGGGGACTCGCCGAGGTAGGCGCGGACCACGTCCGGGTCGCGCTGCACCTCGGCGGGCGTGCCGGTGCGGACGGGGCGGCCGAAGTCGAGCACCAGCACCCGGTCGGCGAGGTCCATGACCAGGCCCATGTCGTGCTCGACCATGACGATGGCGATGCCCAGCTCCTCCCGCACGTCCAGCACGAACCGGGCCATGTCCTCGGTCTCCTCGGCGTTCATGCCCGCGACCGGCTCGTCCAGCAGCAGCACCCTCGGCTCCATCGCCAGCGCCCGGCCCAGCTCCACGCGCTTGCGCACCCCGTAGGGCAGCAGCCCGACGGGCATCCGCCGCCACGGCGCCAGCTCCAGGAAGTCGACGACCTCCTCCACCACCGCCCGGTTGGCCAGCTCCTCCCGCCGCGCCCGGCCGAGCCAGGCGAACGCCGACAGCGCGCCGTAGCGCATGTGGTGGTGGCGGCCGAGCATGAGGTTCTCGACCACGGTCAGGTGGGCGAACAGCTCGATGTTCTGGAAGGTGCGGGCGATGCCCATGGCGGCGATCCGGTGCGGGCGCACGCCCAGCAGCTCGCGCCCCTCGAACCGGACCGACCCCGATCGCGGGCGGTAGACGCCGGAGAGCACGTTGAAGATCGACGTCTTGCCCGCGCCGTTCGGGCCGATGATCGCCAGCAGCTCGCCGGGGTCGACGTGGAAGGAGACCCCGTCGATCGCGGTGACGCCGTCGAAGGCCAACGTCACGTCGTCGAACTCCAGGACCGGCCCCTCGTGCGGGCGGGTCGGGGGCGAGGGGGTCGGGTCCGGGCTGGTCTGGTTCGGGCTGGTCGGGTCCGGGCTGGTCGGGTCCGGGGGTGTCACGACAGCCACCGCTTCCGCCGCTTGTAGTGCTTGACGTCCCGGAACGACCGCGCCGCGCCCTCGCCGCCCAGGCCGAGGTAGAACTCGCGCACGTCCTCGTCGGCCAGCAGCGCGGCGGCCGGGGAGTCCATCACGACCCTGCCGGTCTCCAGCACGTAGCCGTGGTCGGCGATGGACAGCGCCATGGTCGCGTTCTGCTCGACCAGCAGCACGGTCGTGCCCTCGGCGTTGATCTTCACCACGAGGTCGCGGATCTGCTGGACCACCAGCGGCGCCAGCCCCAGGCTCGGCTCGTCCAGCAGCAGGTAGCGGGGCTCGGACATGAGCGCCCGCCCGATCGACAGCATCTGCTGCTCACCGCCGGACAGGTAGCCGGCGCTCTGCCCGCGCCGCTCCCGCAGCCGCGGGAACAGCTCGTACATGCGCTCCAGGTTGCGCTTGATCGCGCGGGGCGCGGTGTGGCCGCCGACGCGCAGGTTCTCCTCGACGGTCAGCTCCGCCAGCACGCGCCTGCCCTCCAGCGCCTGCTTCACGCCGAGCGCGGCGATGCGCGAGGGCGGCGCGCGGTGGATCGGCTCGCCGTCGAGCGTGACCCGCCCGCGGGTGACCTTGCCGTCGTGCACGCCCAGCAGTCCGGACAGGGCGCGCAGCAGGGTCGTCTTGCCCGCTCCGTTGGCGCCGAGCAGCGCCACCACGCGCCCCTCGGGGACCTCCAGGCTGACACCGCGGAGCACCAGCACGACGTCGTCGTAGACCACTTCGAGGTTGTTCGCCTCCAGCACCGGCGCCTCCGTGTGGTTGGCGTGGGGAGGCGGCCAGTATGGCTCCGATCACACCGTTACCTACCACTGTTCGCAAACCGTGATGAACCCACCCACGCCCTGTTCGGCTTTCACGATTCTGTTGCTCGGTCCTGTGTGGACTGGTGTAGGGCCCCGGAGGTGCGGGTATCCCCCGGCACCTGGAGCGAGAGGGGTGTTCGCCACTCATGGACGGCCCGGAGGTGGAGCTGAGGGTGGCGGCGCGGCCGGCGCACCTGTCGACGGTCCGCGCGGTCGCGAAAGCGGTGGCCCGGTCCACCCCGGAACTCGCGATCGACCTGGTCATAGCCGTGGACGAGGCGTGCACCGCGCTCATCGCCCGCGCGAGGAGCGGCACGCAGCTGCTGTGCCGGTTCGTCCGGGAAGGTGATTCGGTTCGGTTTCGCGCACAGGTCTCGTCCTCGGCCGTCACCGTCCCCGACCACGACTCGTTGTACTGGCGGGTCGTCAGTTCCGTGACCGACGCGGTGGCCACCTGGGTGGAGGGAGACGGCCACTTGCGGGTGGAGCTGAGGTGCCGGGCATGAACGCGGTGGACTACCAACCGCTGTTCCAGGAGATGGCGGCGGCGGACGGGGCGAAGCACCAGGCGTTGCGGGACCGGTTGGTCACCGAGCACCTGCCGATGGCCCGGCACATCGCCGACCGGTTCGCCGAGCGCGGCGAGTCGGTGGAGGACCTGAGGCAGGTCGCCGCGGTGGGGTTGATCAACGCGGTGGACCGGTTCGACCCGTCCCGGGGGATCGACTTCCTGGCGTTCGCGGTGCCGACGATCACCGGCGAGGTGCGGCGGTACCTGCGCGACCAGGGGTGGGCGGTGCGCGTGCCGCGGAGGTTGAAGGAGCTGTGCACCGCGATCGACGGGGCGCGGGTCGAGCTGGCCAGGCGCACCGGGCGCACGCCCAAGCCCAGCGAGGTGGCCCGGCACCTGGGCGTACCGCTGGACGAGGTGTACGAGGGCCTGCACGCGGCGTCGGCGCACCACCTGCTCTCGCTCGACGACGGGCTGGCCGACTCCGACGGGCTGGCGTTCGACGACCCGGCACTGGAGGTGGTCGAACTCCAGCACGCCCTCGACCCCATGCTGCGCGGGCTGCCGAAGCGGGAGCGGCGGATCGTGGTGCTGCGGTTCTACCGGAACATGACGCAGAGCCAGATCGCCGACTCGGTGGGTGTCTCGCAGATGCACGTGTCGCGTTTGTTGAGCCGGTCCCTGGCGCGTTTGCGCGACCTGCTCGACGATTGAGCGAACAGGGTTGAGAGGGGTTGGTCGCGGTGGTGGCGAACCTGTGCTGGCCGCAGCGGTCGGCCCTCGGGTTGGGTGTGCTGCTCGTGGTGTGGGGCGTGGTCGACTTCATCGCCGGCCGGTCGCCGCTGGGGGTGCTGCACGTGGTCACCGGCGTGGTCGCGGCGGCGTCCGCGACGTCGATGCGCGCCTCCCGGCCCGTGGGTTCGCTGATGGCCGTGGTGTTCCTGGTGGTGTTCGCGTTCGGGGTGGGTGAGGCGGGGCCGGGTGGTTCGGCGATGGATGCCGGGGTGGTCGGCAACGGGCTGCACCTGCTGATCGGCTTCGCGTCCGTGGCGGTGGCGGCCAGTTGCGCCTGGTGCCAGCAGCGCTCGCGCCCGACGACGCGCTCGACGGCGCTCCTGACGACGTCGCCGGGTGGGGGTGCGGTGCCGGGCGCGGCTCCCGGCTCGACTCCCGGCCCAGCTTCGGGCTCGGCTCCCGCCTCGGGCTCGGCCTCGGCCCCAGGCCCGGCTCCCGGCTCGGCCTCAGCCCCAGGCCCCGTTCCCGGCTCGGCCTCGGGCCCGGCTCCCGGCTCGGCCTCGGGCCCGGCGGAGCGGTTGCCCTGAGCCACTTTCGGGTACCTCACCGTTGACCCGAACCGGGAGGACCCATGGACACCGCGAGTCTGCACGACGTGGTCGGGATCGAGGGCCCGTTCGTCTCAGTGTTCCTCGACGTGGGCGACCACGTCGAGCTGCGCTGGCGCGCGATGCGGGACCAGCTCCAGGCCCAGCGCGCCGACCCGTACCTGGTGGCTCTGGCGCACAACGCGATCACCAGCGGCGAAACCCCGCGCGGCATGGCGGGACGCGGCCTGGTCGTCGGCGGTGGTCGGGTGCTGGTGGACCGGTACGTCCCGGTGCCGCCGACCGGTTACACGGCGCGGTACGGGGTCCTCCCCTACCTGCTGCCGCTGGCGGACCTCTCCGAACCCCTCCTGCCGCACGTCGTGGTGCAGGTGGGCGAGCACGGCGTGGACCTGCGCGGGGTCGACCCGAGCGGCCGCCCGGTCGCCGTGGCCACGGTCGGCGCGCGCAGACCGGACCACCGCCTCGACGCGACGGAACTGGCCGACGTCGCCCAGGAGGCGACCGCACTGGTGGACCGCTTGGACGCGCCCCTGCTGGTGCTGGCGGGCCCACTGGCCGGCCGCCGCTCACTGCGCGTGGCGCTGCCCAGCCGGTACCACCACCTGGTGGTCGAGGTCGAGGGCCCGCCGGACCGCGCGGTGCTCCACCTGGCCGGCCGGGCCAACCAGGACGCGCGCCGCGCCGTGGTCGAACGCTTCCGCGACGAATCCACCCGGCTCACCGGGCGCGCGGTGCACGGGCTCGACGCGGTGTCGCGGGCGCTGGACGAGGGCACCGTGGACACCCTCCTCATGACCGACGTGCTGGCGGGCTCGCGACTGGTGGGCGAACACCGGGCCGACGAACTCCTGCCCCTGCGGGCGGTCGCGTGCGAGGCGGACATCGTCCTGGTGGGCGGCGCCATCCGGCTGCACGAGGACGTCGGGGCGCTGCTCAGGGGCTGATCACTTCCCCTGCACCCGCCAGCCGGACTCCTCAGCGGGCCTCCCGCAACGGACCCTCGCAGCCGGACCCTCACCCTCGCAGCCGAACCCCGCAGCCGGGCCCCGCCGCCGAACCCCGAAGCCAGTCCCCTCACCCAACCACACCCACCCCGGCCACCCGACTGCGCTCACCAACACCGGAGCCGGCCGGGAGCTGCCGGGGCGGAGGGCCCAGACCAGGTCCGGCCCCAGGTCCACCTCCAGGCCGGTCGGCGGCGGCCCAGGCGCCAGGCCGAACCGCTCACATCAACACTTCCGTGGTTCGCGTGGTTCCTCATGTTCAACCGAGTCGCCAACCCCCCGTTTCCGTACATCCCCAGGCCGATGATCACCCGATCGTGTAACCGGCCCACGCCCACCCATCCCGCTACCCGCGCCCCCGCTTCCCCTTGACCCGTAGCATCCGCACCACCGCACGCTCCACCGTCTCACGATCAGCCGACCTCGGCTTGATCACCACCCCACTCCGCCACAGCTCCACCACCCGAGGATCGACGTAGGACTTCCGGGCCACCGCCGGCGTGTTCCCGAGGTGCTCCGACACCTCCCGCACCACCCCCGCCTCCACCCGCTTCGCCGCGCTCTTGCTCCCCGGCGCCCCCTCCCGAGCGAACTCCCGCGCGAACGCCGCCGCCGCGAGCACCGTCGCGTGCCACGTCCGCAGGTCCTTCACCGAGAACTCCTCCCCCACCAGCTCCTTGAACCGCTCGTTGATGTCGTCGGACCCGATCTCGTACCCGCCGTCGTCCACGAGCAGCCTCTCCCCCGACCCCGACCCCGACCCCGACCCGGCCCCCGACCCCGCCCCTCCCCGGAGCAACGCCTTCACCGCCCGCGCCAGCGCCGCGTCCTCCACCTCCGTCGTGAACTGGATCCCGTGCTTGGCCGGGTAGCAGAAGTCCACAGTGGACCCCCGCACCCCCACGTGCGAGCACAGCAGCGTCGCCACCCCGTGCGTGCCGTTGTCCGCCGCGTACGTCTCACCGCCGACCCGGAACACCCCCTGGTCGAGCACCGCCAGCGCCACGGCCAGCACCCGCCGCCGCGACCGCCCCCGCCCGTCCAGCTCACGCGCGACCTCGGCCCGGAACCCCGGCAGCACGGGCGCCAGGTCGAGCACCCGCTCGTGCTTCTCCTCGTCCCGCTCCTGCCGCCACCTCTCGTGGTACAGGTACTGCCGCCGTCCGGCCGAGTCGGTGCCGACCGCCTGGATGTGCCCGTTCGGGTGCGGGCAGACCCACACGTCACGCCAGGCCGGCGGGATCGCCAGGGCCTTGACCCGCTCGACCGACGCGGCGTCCAGGCGCGCGCCGTCGGCGTCGGTGTAGCCGAACCCGCGTCCCCGCGCGCGGCGGTGCCAGCCGGGGCCGTGGGGATCACTGCGACGGAGTCTCACGCCCGCGCAGGTTCCCGCGCGACCTCCCGACAAACACAATGGTTGGATCATGCCCCGATTGGGTATAGGAGCGCTCATGAGGCAGCCGTGGACCGTCGGGGTCGAGCAGGAGTTCCTGCTCGTCGACCCCGAATCACGCCGTCCCGTTCCGCTGGCCGAGTCCGTCCAGCAGCACGCGGGGGCGAGCCTGGACGTGCAGCGCGAACTGACGCCGTTCCAGATCGAGGTCGCCACGCCGGTGTGCGAGTCGACCGACCAGCTGTTCGAGCAGGTCCTGCTCGGCCGCACGCACCTGGCGAAGGCGGCGCACGCGGCGGGCTGCCGGCTGCTGGCCTCGTCGGTGCCGCCGATCGGCACGGCGGGACCGCCGCCGGGCACCGACGACCCCCGCTACCGGATGATGGAGTACTCGCACCGCAAGATGATCGGCGGCTCCGGGGTGTGCGGTATGCACGTCCACGTGGGCGTCCCGGACCGGGACACCGCCGTGCGGGTGGGCAACGCGATCCGACCGTGGCTGCCGACGCTGCTCGCGCTGAGCGTGAACTCGCCGATCGAGCAGGCGGAGGACACGGGCTACGCGAGTTGGCGCTCGATCGTGTGGTCCCGGTGGCCGATCAGCGGCCCCCCGCCGCACCTGGCGTCGGCCGAGGAGTACGACCGGGTGGTCAGCTCCCTGGAGGCGACCGAGGTGCTCCTGGACAGCGGCATGGTCTACTGGGACGTCCGCCCGTCGGAGAACCACCCGACGGTCGAGGTGCGGGTCACCGATGTCCCGATGACGGCCCGCGAGGCCGTGGTCATCGCCGAGCTGATCAGGGCTTTCGCCCGGACCGCCGCCGATTCCGCGGACGTCGAGCCGGTGAGCGAGCTGCTGCTGAAGGCGGCCTACTGGCGCGCTTCGCGCGACGGCGTGGACGGGCTGGCCGTGGACCCCCGCACGGGTCACCTGGTGCCGGCGCGGGAGCTGGCGCTGGAGCTGGCCCGGTGGTGCGCGCCCGCGTTGCGGGACGCGGACGCACTGGGCACCGTGGAGGGGCACCTGGAGTGGCTGCGCGGGCACGGCAGCGGTGCGGCCAGGCAGCGACGCGCGTTCGGCGCCTCGCCCGACGCCCGCGAACTGGTGGACGTGGTGATGTCCGAGACGGTCGACGACGGCCGTTGAGGATTACCGTGGAGTACGCGCCGCACCGGGCGGCGGTGAACGAGAGGAGAACGGGCGTGCCAGATCCCGCGGCGACGCTCGCTTCCGTGCGGGTCGACCGACCGGCGGACGGCGTGGTGGTGCTGCACGTGTCGGGAGAGTTGGACACGAGCAGCGCGGATGAACTTGCCAGGCCGCTGAAGGAGCACCTGGTCGAAGGCGTGCGAGGCGTGGTCGTCGACCTCGGCGGAGTGCGGTTCCTGGGCTCCGCCGGCCTGGAGTCGCTGGTCGTGGGCAACCAACGGGCGTCCGCGCTGGGCGTGTCGTTGGTGCTCGTGGCCACGAGCCGGGCGACCCTGCGCCCCATCCAGGCGACCGGCTTGGACTCGGTGTTCACCGTGGTCGAGTCGCTCGACGACGCGTTGGGCCGGTTCTAGGGGAACCGGCGGACGGTCCTGATGGCGCAGCGCACCGCCCCCACCGGGGGCAGTGCGCCCGCCGGGGGGACCACCCAGCGGGACGCCCGGGCCGGTACGCGCCGGGGGCCCCGCCAGTACCGCGCGTCCGGCGGCAGGACGTAGCGCGGTTCGGGCTCGGCGTCCGGTTGGGCGAGGAACAGCCACCTCAGCCGGGGGCCGGGGATCGCCAGGATGGGTCCGAGGGGGCCGGTGGAGCGCAGCTGGTGGCTCACCTCGGCGCCCCAGCTCGCGGGCACCTCCACGGCCATCACGTCCTCGTCGAGGACGAGGCAGTCGTCCACGTAGCGGGGTTCCATGCCCGCTGATCTTGACGGCGCCCTGTGTCGGGGCTGTGTCCCGGCGCGGTGTTCCGCGTTAACGCCGGCCGGTGTTCGGTCCCGGCCCGTGTCGGTCCAGGCCGGTGTTCAGTCCCGGCCGATGTCCTCGAACCAGAGCTCGGGCCGGGCCTCGACGAACCCGGCCATCATCGCCGCGCACCCCGGGTCGTCCAGCAGGGTGATCTCCACGCCGTGCTCGGCCAGCCAGTCGTGGCCGCCGTGGAAGGTCCGCGCCTCGCCGATGACCACCCGGGGGATGCCGAACTGGCGGACGAGGCCGCTGCAGTACCAGCAGGGCGACAGCGTGGTGACCATCACCGTGTCGCGGTAGCCCGCCCGGCGGCCCGCGGCGCGGAACGCGGCGGTCTCGGCGTGGGTCGAGGCGTCGTCGTCCTGCACCCGCCGGTTGTGGCCGCGACCGAGCAGCTCCCCGTCGGCGGTGAACAGCGCCGCGCCGATCGGTATGCCGCCCTCGGCCAAGCCCGCGCGGGCTTCCGCCACCGCCACGGCCAGCATCTCGCGTGCGTCCACCCGTCCAACCTAACCCGTCCGGGCGCGGCGGTGGCCTGCGCGAAGGGTGAACTGACCGGCCCCGAACGGGCGACGTGGCCACTCCTGGCGGGCGACCCGCGGTCCTGAACGTTGAACTCACCGGTCCTGGACGTACGACACGGTGGGTCTGAGCGTACGACTCGCGGTGAGGGGGTGAACTGGGGGTCAGGCGCCGAAGCAGAGGAAGCCGGCGGCGGCGGCCAAGGCGGCGTCGCCGCCGCCGCGGTGGGCCTCCTGGGCGTCGGCCAGGGCGGCGGACGGGGGTTCGCCGGCGGCCAGGCGGCGGTGCAGGTCGACCATGAGGGAGGTGGTCACCTCGGCGGGGACGGGCACGACCGGGGCGATCAGGGTGCGCGCGCCCAGGCCGAGGAGGGCGGCGGTGAAGCCCATCAGCTCGTCGCCGGGGCGGACGGCGGACAGGCCCGAGTCGCAGGCGGACAGGACGACCCGGGCGGGTGGGGTGCGCAGGCGTTCCAGGTCGTAGACGGTGAGCGGGCCGTCGGCCAGTTCCAGGGCGGAGAACAGGGGGTTGTCGGCGCGGAACGAGCCGTGCGCGGCGACGTGCGCCAGGGGGGCGCCGTCCATCGCGGCGGCCACGGCGTCGACCGTGGCGTCCGGGCCCACCAGGACCGAGGCCGAGTCGGTCAGGGGGGTGATGGCGGCGATCTCGGCCGGGGCGGCGGGCAACCTCGGGCCGGCGGCCAGGACAGGGCGGCCCGGGGAAGGGGGAGCGGCCGGGTGGGGGGAAGCGGGGAGGGAAGGGGGCGGAACAGGCGGGGTGGAGGCTCGTAGCCACACGGTGGCCGAGGGGGCCACCACTACCGAGCGGCCCTGGCAGCCCGGTAGGGCGGACCAGGGCAGGCCGCCGAGCAGGCCGGTGGGGGCCAGCACCAGGGGGCGGGAGCCCAGGCGGCGGCGCAGGGGGGCGAGCAGGCGGGTCTCCAGCAGGTTGGCCGCGTGGTCCGCGCCCGCGCGGACGGCCGAGCGGTCCACGTGCTCGGGCAGGGTCACCAGGCGGTGCAGGGCAAAGCGGAGCAGCCGCACCTCGCGCAGGGCGCCGTCGAGCCGGCCCAGGTGGTGCAGCGACGCGCGGCCGCCCGCCACCACCACGGCCAGCAGGGCGCCGTCGTGGTCGATGTACTCGACCAGGGCGGCGGGGCCGAGCGCGTGGGCCAGGTCGTGCACCTCGGGCGGGGTGGAGACGGCGCCGCCGCCGCTGGTCTGCCGGGTCAGCTCGCGCACCCGCTGCTCGCCGCGCACCTGCCGCTGCCGCAGCGCGGACACGGGTCTGCCCTCCAGCAGGGCGGTCTCCAGGTCGGCGGTCACGGCGCGCAGCTCGGCCAGGGCGTCGGCCAAGCCGGAGTCCTCGGGCGGTCGGGCGGGGGTCATGCGCAGCGCGCCGGCCCGCCACGCCTCGGCCCACGACAGGACCTTGGCGGCGTGGCCGGAGGCGACGGCCGTGCGCAGCCCCTCCAGCGCGAGGGCCTTGCCCTGGGCCCCGCTCAGCGCCCGCAGTTCGGCCGCGCCCAGCGAGACCCGGTACTCGTCGAGCAGCCGCAGGCCGCGCCGCAGGGCGATCTGCGCGCCGCGCGCGTTGCCCTCCAGGTCGCGCCGCAGCGCCTCGGCGTACCAGCCCTGCACGCGGTGCGCCGCCGTGCCGACGCCGCGCCGGGCCGCGCCCGCCACCGCCAGCTCCGCCACCGCGCGCCGCCGGTCGCCCAGGTCGCGGGCGACCAGCGCCGCGTCGACCCGCGCCTCCAGGCCCGCCATCCGCCAGCCCAGCGCGTCGAGCCGGGACGCCACCCGCACCAGCGCGGCCACCAGGGGCCGGTCGCGCCGGCCGCTGAGGTAGGCCGCGCGCAGCTCCACGTGCCGGGCGCCCGCCTCCCACACCTCGCGCTTCTCGCGCCGGAACCCGCGGCGCGCGGCCACGGCCATCCGCACGGCGTGCTCCAGGTCGCCCTCCAGCAGGGCGACGCGGGCCCGGTAGAACATGGCCTCCGAGCGGGCCAGCACGAGGTCGGCGCCCAGCTCCTCCAGCGCCCGGTCGGCCGCCGCCCGCGCCTCCTCCAGCAGCGGCACCGACACCAGCAGCTCCAGCCGGTTGATCAGCAGCGCCGGGCGGGGCACCGCCAGCCGCCGGTACTCGTGCTCGGCCTCGGCGAACATGGTCAGCGCCCGCGGCACGTCGCCCGCCCGGGACGCGGAGATGCCCGCGTTCCACCGCACGTCGGCCACCGCCAGCTCCAGGTCCAGGTCGCGGTAGAGCGCGGCGGCGCGGTCGAAGTCCTCGTCCGCGGCGCGCAGGCCGCCGGTGTAGGCGCGCAGCAGGCCGCGGTTGTTGCGGGCGCGGGCCTCGCCGAGCCGGTCGCCGGTGCGGCGGGCCGCCTCGATGGACCGGTTGTACTCGCGCCGGGCCTCGTCGTACCGGCACAGGTAGTGCAGCACCAGGCCGCGCTGCATCCGGGCGATGTCGGCGTCGCCGCCGTCCAGCTCCCCCAGCGCCGCGTTGATCGCGCGCAACGCCTGCGCGTGCCGCCCGGTGGTGGAGAGCACGAACGCCAGGCTCACCCGGGCCAGCGCCGCCGACCGCGCCGAGCGCGCCCGTTCCGCGATGCGCACCGCCCGGCGCAGGTGCCGCAGCGCGCCGTCGAAGTCGTGCAGTTCGCGCAGCGACAACCCGATCGCCCGTTCGGCGGTCGACGCCTCTTCCGCGTCGCCCGCCGACCGCGCCGCCCGCAGTGCGGAGCGGCCGATCTCGATGGCCGCGCGCGGGTCCCGCTGCCGGGCCTCCAGCGCTGCGGCGGCGGTTTTTCCGGCCACGAGAACCACTTTATTACCAAGACCGCTGTGGTAGCTTGATCAAAGCTCGCACCACTCCCCTTCTACGCCGTTGTGAGGCCGTGGTGTCCCAACCTTCCGATCGGGCTGCCCTTTACCTCCGGGCATTCGACCAGGCGATCAGTGAGCACAAGGACTTCCGCCTGCACCCCGAGCGCGGCCGCGAATTCGTCTACGTGGCGCGGGAACTGCTCACCATCCCGGAGGACGTCGCGCGGGTCGTCCGGAAGTTGGCGCAGAACAACATCGTCGCCGAACGGGGCCGGGACTTCGCGGGGATGGCGCGCCTGGTGCTGCCGCTGCGCAACGCCGAGGACGTCCCCGACGTCGTGCGGCTGCTGCGCGACCCCCAGCAGTGGCCCGGCGAGCGCACCCCGGTGGTGCAGCCGCACCACGTGCTGTTCGGCCACGGGGGGAACATGCACGGCCACCCGGGTCAACCGCCGCGCGTGGCGGCGCCGCTGGCCGACCCGGACGGGACGGGTTCGGGGCTGGGCAAGGGCGTGACCGTCGGCATCGTGGACACCGGCATCTCGGCCACCGCGGGCGGCGACCACCCGGCGTGGCTGGGCACCGCGTTCCTGTCCCGGGCCGACGAGGTCGACCCCGCCTATTCCGGCGGCGACGTGTTCGCCGTGGAGGGCGGGCACGGCACGTTCGTCGCGGGCGTGGTGCGGCAGGCCGCGCCGGGCGTGCGGTTCGACCCGGAGAGGGCGCTCGACCAGTTCGGCCTGGGCACCGAGGAGGACTTCGCGCGGGCGCTGTCCGCGTTCGACGAGCGGGTGCACGTCGTCAACATCTCGATGGGCTGCTTCACCCAGGACGACGTGGCCCCCGAGCCGGTCCGCCGGTCGGTCGCGGCGCTGCCCACCGGCGTGGTGGTGGTCGCGTCAGCGGGCAACCAGGGCACGGCCCGACCGAGCTGGCCCGCCGCGCTGCCCGGGGTGACGGCGGTGGCGGCGGTGGCCGAGGAGCGCGACGGCACGCGCGCCCCCGCCTGCTACTCCAACCACGGCCACTGGGTGGACGCGTGCGCGGTCGGCAACCGGACCAGCACGTTCCTCCGGGGCCGGTGGGTGCTGCCGGGCCTGCCGGACGAGGTCTACGACCGGTTCGCCTACTGGCTGGGCACCTCGTTCGCCGCGCCGCACGTGGCCGGGCGGATCGCCGCGACGATGACCCAGTCGGGCGTGTCGGCCGCCGCCGCCCGCGACCAGCTGCTGGTGGGGCGCCCCGAGTTCTTCCCCGGGTACGGCGTCTTCGTCGCCTAGGGCGTCGAACCGGACGTCGAACCGGACGTCGAGCGGGACCGGATGTCACCCGAACAGGGGCACGGATGTATCTGGCGCCCGGGTCCGCACTCCGTAGTGTGTGGCAGCGACGAATCCGAAGTCCGAGACCCGGCCGGGGTCCGCGCCGGCACACGCCCTGGCGGTGGTGACACACCCCCGGGCCCCGAGGAGGGCACGTGATCCCTGCAGCCCCGATCGGCGCGCTGGTGGGCGCGGCGGCGGACGGCGACCGGCGTGCGTGGGACGAGATCGTGGCCCGCTTCACGCCGCTGGTGGTGTCGGTGATCCACCGGCACCGGCTGCGGCCCGCGGACGCGGCGGACGTCAACCAGACGGTGTGGCTGCGGCTGGTGGAGCAGATCGGCAAGCTGCGGGACGCCGACGCGCTGCCCGGGTGGATCGCCACCACCACGCGCAACGAGTGCCTGCGGATGCTGCGGATGCAGCAGCGCCTCCAACCGTTCGACCCGCAGTCCGAGGAGGAGCCGGCGAGCCCGGTGGACGCGGAGGCCGAGCTGGACGAGGAGCTGGAGACCGCGCAGCGGCTCCAGGCGCTGCGCGACGGCTTCCGGGCGCTGCCCGAGCACTGCCGGGAGCTGCTGATCGCGCTGATGGCCGACCCGCCGCCGAGCTACTCCTCGGTGAGCGAGCGCCTGGACATGCCGGTCGGCAGCATCGGCCCCACCCGCAGCAGGTGCCTGGACAAGCTGCGCAAGACCCCCGCGGTGTTCCGGCTGGTCAAACCGAGGCGGGTCGACGGAGGAGGTGTGCTCGGTGCTGAAGGGCGATCCGGCGTGGGAAAGCGATGAGGAGCTGCTGAGGGACCTGGCGGTGGCCCTGGCGGAGGAGCGGGACGTGCCCGAGCACGTCGTGCAGGCGGCGCGCGCGGCGTACACGTGGCGCACGGTCGACGCCGAGCTGACGGCGTTGACCAGCTACGACTCGATCCTGGACGCGGAGCTGGCGGTGCGGGCGCGGGCCACGTCGACCGCGCGGCAGCTGGTGTTCGACGCGGAGGGCGTCTCGGTGCAGGTCGAGGTGACCGAGGCGGGCGTGGCGGGGCAGGTGCTGCCGGCCCGGCCGGGCCGGGTGGAGCTGCTGACCGCGACCGGGCCGGTGGAGGAGGCGGAGCTGGACGAGCTGGGCATGTTCCTGCTCGGGCCGCCGCCGGCGGGACCGGTGCGCTTCCGGTGCGCGGTGGGCGGCACGACCGTGGTCACCGACTGGGTTTGCGTGTAGCCCCGTCACGGGCGCCTGCCCGCCCGCGACGGGGCGTTCCGACTCCGGGTAATGCGGGGCCCATTTGTGCCCCCGCCCAATATCCGCCACGAAAGAGTGACAGCGGTTTCTAACCCGTTTGGCGGATCGTTTTTCCCAGTAGGGTGGCTGAACCGGCGTATTCGACCGGCGGGCAAACCATCACCCGAGAGGTGCACCGTGGTCGAGCGAGCGAGCTGGTCCCCGGACGGTGTCGACGTCGACCTGCCGAGTTCCGCGCGCGTCCACGACCACCTGATCGGCGGGGGCCCCGACCCGGGCACGGCCGACCCCTGCGCGGTCGTCGGCCGCAAGCCCTGAAGCCCCGGCACCGGCCGACCGACGCCGCCGACCCATGACCGAGTCCGGTGGACCCGACCACACCGGGGGCAGCCCTCCCCCGGCCGGCGCCGCGCGCCCCGATCCGGGCACAGCCGACCCGGACCCCACCGACCCGAGCCCCACCGACCCGAGCCCCGCTGGCCCGGACCCCGCCGACCCGAACCCCGCCGAGGCGTGGACGAGGGCGCTGACCGGCACCGCCTGCGCGCCGATGGCGCGGGCGCGGATCCGCGAACACCTCGACGGGCACCTGGCGCGCCTGACGGGGCTGCTGGCCGCCACCCCGTTCGACCCCGACGACGGGGCCGCGGTCGGCCGGTGGCTGGTGTCGGCGCGGTTCGGGCCGCACAGCCTCCAGCGCACCATCGAGGTGCTGGGCCGGCTGCTGCCGGACCTGGCGGACGCGCCCGCGGACCGGGTGATCACGCTGCTCGGCGCGGTCGCCGCCGGGTACGCCGCCGCCGCGCGCGGGCAGGTCTTCACCGAGCAGGAGGAGGTGCGGTCGTCGCTGCTGCGGGCGCTGGAGCGGGCCCAGGACGACCTGCACGACAGCGAGGAGCGGTTCCGGCAGGTGTTCGCCAGCTCCGGCGTGGGCATCGCGATCTTCGACACCGACGGCGCGGTGGTGGAGGCCAACCCGGCGCTGGTCGCGATGCTCGGCCCGGAGGAGGGGCGGTACGGAGAGGGGTGGCACGGGGAGGGGCGGCACGACGAAAGCCACCGCGGGGAACCGCGCCACGGGGGAGCCCCCCGCGAGGAACCACCGGCAGACGCCCGGCGACCCCCGGCCGAGCCGACCGGCGACCGGCCCGGGGAGCGGCACCCCGGCGGGGCGGTGCCGGAGGGCCGCCGCGGGTCCTCGGCGCTGTTCACCGCGGAGGACCTGGCGGTCCTGCGCGCGGACCAGGCGCGGGTGCTGCGGTCGGGCGACGACACCTTCCGCACCGAGCGGCGGTTCACCGGCCCGAACGGCGATCCGATGTGGACCAACGTGGCGCTGTCGGTGGTGCGCGACGCCGACGGGCGGCCGAAGTACCACGTCGCGGTCGTCGAGGACACCACCGAGCAGCGGGTGCTGCGCGAGTACCTGCGCCACCAGGCCCTGCACGACGTGCTGACCGGCCTGCCCAACCGCCAGGGCTTCCTGCCGGTGCTGGAGCGCGTGCTGAGCCGACCGGGCTCGGTGACCCTGTGCTACCTGGACGTGCACGGCGTGGGCGTCGTCAACGACGGCCTGGGCTACGAGGCGGGCGACGAGCTGCTGAAGGCGGTGGCGGGGCGGTTGACCGCGGCGGTGGCCGGTGAGGTCGCCACGGTGGCGCGGCTGGGCGGTGACGAGTTCGTGGTGCTGGTCGAGGACTCCCCCGGCACGCCCGGCGTCCCGGCGCTGGCCGGGGCGATCGAGGCGGGGCTGGCCGAGCCGGTGCGCCTGGCGGACCGCCGGTTCGTGCTGTCGGCGGCCATGGGGTTCGTGCGCGTCCCGACGCGCGGGGTGGACGCGATGGCGCTGCTGCGCCGGGCGCACAGCACGCTGCGCCGCGCCGAGCGCGGCGGCCGGGGCCAGTGGGAGGTCTACGACGAGGTGCGGGACGCCCGCGACCGGGAGCGGCTGCGGCTCGTCGCGGCCGTGGCGGACGCGGTGGCCGGCGGCGCGATCAACATCGACTACCCGCCGGTGGAGCGGGACGGCGCGCGGGTCGCGGTGTCCGCGCGGCTGCGCTGGCGGGACGGCGGGGGCGAGCCGGTGCGGCACGAGGAGTGCCTGCGCTTCGCCGACGAGATGGGCGTGAGCGGGCGCCTGGCCGGGTGGCTGCTGGACGAGGCGTGCTCGTTCGCGGCCGTGGAGGGGCTGCCGGTGCTGGTGGCGCTGTCGTCGGACCAGTCGCGCGACCCGGAGCTGACCGCGCCGGTGGCCGAGGCGCTGCGGGCGTCCGACCTGCCGCCGCACCGGCTGTGGCTGGCCCTGTCCGCGCACGGCCTGGCGGTGGACCCGGACGCGGTCGAGGACAACCTGACCACGCTGGCGGACATGGGCGTGCGGCGGCTGCTGCACGGCTTCACCTGCGCGCTGGTGGAGCTGTCCGTGCTGGAGCGCCAGCTGCTGCACGGCGTGGTGCCGGTCGACCCGCCGCCGGAGCCGCTGGCGCGCGAGGCGCTGGCGGCGGCGCTGCCGCTGGTGCGGTCGACCGGCGCGCTGGTGGTCAGCGACGGTCGGTGGCCGGGAGCGGACCTGGTCGCGCGATCGTGATGACCTCCCGGCTGGTGGCGGTCAGCGGGGTGCGGTCCCACCAGCCGCAGCGCTCGACCACCTCGAACCCCCTCTCGGCCAGCAGCGCGTCGACCTGCTCGGCGGTGGTGAACCGCAGCGTCGCCCAGTCGACCCTCGGCGCCGGCCAGTCCGGGCTGCTCGCGGTCTCGCTGAGCCGCACCAGCCCGTCCTCCACGCTCGCCACGCGGTGCTCGACGCGCACCGGCTCCCCGCGCTCGCCGACGATGTCGACGCCGTTCTCGGGAATCCACCGCTCCCAGGCCCGCGCGCCCGGGTTGCGGGTCTCGAACGCGTACCGGCCGCCCGGCCGCAGCGCGCGGCGCACGGCGGTGAACTGCGCGCGCGCCTCGTCGTCGGTGAGGAAGACCTGGAACACGTGCCCGGTCATCAGGACCAGGTCGAACTCGCCGTCGAAGGTGACGCCGCCCAGGTCGCCGGCCACCCAGTCCACGTCGTCGCGCCGGCGGGCCCGGTCCAGCGCGTCGGGGTCGGGGTCGAGGCCCACGAGGCGGCCGGTGTGGCCGGCCGCGCGCGCCGCGCCGAGCAGCACGCCGGTACCGCAGCCGACGTCGAGCACCGCGTCGGCGGACAGCACGAGGTCGAGGTAGAAGTCGTCGGACAGGTCCCACTCGTTGAGCGCGTCGTAGCGCGCGGCCGAGTCCTGGTTCTCCGGGTTCGTTGGCACAGCGCCCGAGTGTGGCCCGGAACGGCGGCGGGCCGCGACCGGTTTTCCGGCCGCGGCCCGCCGCGGTGCTGCTGGTGGTGCCGGTGCTGCTCGTGGTGCGGGTGGTGCGGGGTCAGGCGAACGTCGGCAGGCGCATGGCGTGCTGCACCAGCGTGATGAGCGTCTGCTTGGTCGACTGCCGGTTCCGCGCGTCGCAGGGCACGATCGGGACCGCCTGGTCGATCGTCAGCGCCTCCCGGATGTCCTCGATGCGGTGGTGCAGCAGGCCGTCGAAGCAGTTCACGCCCACCACGTACGGCAGTTCGCGGTCCTCGAAGAAGTCGATCGAGGCGAACGCGTCCGACAGCCGGCGGGTGTCGACCAGCACGACGGCGCCGATCGCGCCGCGCACCAGGTCGTCCCACATGAACCAGAACCGGTGCTGACCGGGGGTGCCGAACAGGTAGAGGATCAGGTCCTGGTCCAGGGACACCCGGCCGAAGTCCATGGCCACCGTGGTGGTGACCTTGTTCGGCGTGCCGGACAGGTCGTCCACGCCGACGCTGGCCTCGGTCATCACCGCCTCGGTGGTCAGCGGGACGATCTCGGACACGGACCCGACGAAGGTCGTCTTGCCGACGCCGAACCCACCCGCCACCACGATCTTGGTCGACGTGACGGTCGGGCTCACCGTGGGTGACCCCGGCCGTCCGGGAACGCCACCGCTCATGTTGCTCTGCTTTCCCTAGTGGTCGGTGCCGTCGTCAGCCGCGCATCGCGACGTGCAGCTGCGAACGGATCTCCGGGGTGAGCTGCACGCCGACCCGCTCGACCAGCCGCGTCATGGCGTAGCCGATCAGGCCGATGTCGCAGTTCGGGGCGGCCAGCACGGCCAGGCAGGAACCGTCGCTGATGGACATGAGGAACAGGTAGCCCCGCTCCATCTCCACCACGGTCTGCTTGACGTCACCGGCCTCGAAGCAGCGCGCCGCGCCGAGGTTGAGGCTGATCAGGCCGGACGCCACGGCCGCGAGCTGCTCGGCGCGGTCGAGGGGCAACCGCGTCGAGGACGCCAGCAGCAGGCCGTCCGCGGAGACCACGATCGCGTGCGCGACACCCGCGACCCTGCTGACGAAGTCGTCGACCAGCCAACTGAAGTTGTCAATTTCTTCGGCTGCGGTGGTCACTTCTGCTCCTTGTTGTCTGCGTTGCCGATCGACAAGCCCTCCCAGGGCATGGCGCTGTCGTCGTTGGTCTCGCGACCCATCTGCACACCGCGCTGGTAGGTCGCGAACCGCTGGCGCAACCGGTCGGCCGAGCGGCGCGGCGGGGCCGCGGTCGCGAGACCGGAGGACGCCGCGCCCGCCGCCGACTGGGGCCCGGCGGGCGCCGAGCCGCGGGGCGAGGGCCCGGTGAGCGAGCCGGGGACCAGGCGCGCCTTGGGCACGCGCTTGGGCAGGCCCGCGGTCGTGGTGTCGTCCACCGGAGCCTTGAGCAGGTTCGTGGCGGCCGACCAGCCGTCGTCGCCCGAGCCCCAGTCGGGACCGCCGCCCGACGAGGGGATCGCCGACGGCGCGGGCTCGCGCTTGGGCAGGCCCGCCGGGGTGGCGCCGCGGGGAGCGGGCGGCGTGGGCCGGGCCGACTCCCGCCGGGAGCCGCCCAGATCGGAGCCGCCCAGATGGGTGCCGCCCAGCTCGGTGCCGACCAGCTCGGTGCGGTCCGCGAACACGGTCCTCTCCGACGCGCCGGGCTCCGGGCGGGACGGGTCGAGGCGGGACGCGAAGGCGGGCTCGCCCCGGTTCGGCTCACCCCGGTTCGGCTCGTGGCGGGCCGGCTCGTGGCGGTTCCCGCCGGGGAGCGGGCCGAAGGCGTTGGACTCGTCCATCAGGTCGGTCCGGTCGGCGAACATCGTCTTCTCGGCGGCGGTCTCCGGCGGCACGTCGCCGCCCGGGTCCCCACCGCCGCCCAGGTCGCCGCGCACCGTCGCCTCGGGTGCCTCGGCGCCCTGGAACCAGCGCGACAGCACGTCCTCGTAGATCGGCAGGCGCTGGGTCGAGGCGTCGTCCTCCTCCACGACCGGCGGCGCCGGCCGGGACGGGGAGGGCGGGTACGAGTAGTCGATCGCCGGTTCGCCCGCGGCCGGGGTCTCGACCACGGTCGAGGTGAACAGGTCGGCCGCCGAGGTCTGCTCGACCTCGAAGAACCCGTTGGGCTCGGCCTCGTGGGTGTGCACGACCGGCGGGACCGCCGCGGACTGCGGGGACGGCGGCGCGTAGTCGCCGGGCGTGGCGTCCGGCGTCCACTTGGGCACGCCGGCCAGCACGCCGACGCCGCTCTCCTCCAGTTCGAGGTTGGCCGGTCGCGGCGGCAGCGCGGCCGGCGCGGGACGCGCGGTGAGCGGCTCGGGGCCGCGGTGCAGCAGGTCGACCGGCAGGATCACCTGGGCCGTGACGCCACCCTCTATGTCGTCGTTGTTGTTCAACGTGACGCGGATGTTGTGGCGCTTGGCCAGCTGGCCGACCACGTACAGGCCCATCTCGCGCGCCACCGACACGTCGACCTCGGGCGGATCGGCGAGCTTGGTGTTGGCCTCCGCGATGTCCTGCTCCTGCATGCCGACACCGCGGTCGTGGATGCGGATGGACACCTCGCCGCGCCGCGTCTCGATGGCGCGCACGGTGACCTTGGTGGTGGGCTTGGAGAACGCGGTCGCGTTGTCCAGCAGCTCGGCGATGAGGTGCGCGAGGTCGTTGACCACGCGGCCCTGGATCCTCAGCTCCGGCGCGGGCGCGATCTGGATGCGCGCGTACTTCTCGACCTCCGACACCGCGGCGCCGAGCACCTCGGAGATCGGCACGGGCCGGGTGACGCGGCGGTTGACCGTGGTGCCCGAGAGCACCAGCAGGTTCTCGCTGTTGCGGCGCATCTGGGTCGCCAGGTGGTCCAGCTCGAACAGGCTGGCCAGCTGGTCGGGGTCCTGCTCGTCCTGCTCCAGCCGGTCGATGACGGTGATCTGCCGCTCGACCAGCGCCTGCGAGCGCCGGGACAGGTTGATGAACATGTCGTTGACGTTCGCGCGCAGCGCCACCTGCTCGACCGCGAGGCGGACGGCTTCGCGCTGCACGGCATCGAACGCCCGCGCCACCTGGCCGACCTCCTCGGTCGTGTGGATGGGCACCGGCACCAGCGCCTCCTCCGCGGCCCGCTCGGGGTCGCGGTGCTGGCGGATCCGCTTGATCGCGTCGGGCAGCCGGTTGCGCGCCACCTCCAGGGCGGTGCGGCGCAGCACGCGCAGCGGCGTCAGCATCGAGCGGGCGACGAACGCCATGAGGGCGAACGCGAGGATCAGCGCCACGGCCACCAGGGCCGCGTCGCGCCACGCCGCGGCGCGGGCGTCCTCGGTGAGGTTCACCGCGGCGGCGTCGGCCTGGCGCTCGATGTCCTGCGCGACCGTCCTGAAGAGACCCGCGGTCTCCTCGCCCAGCGTCATGACGTTGGCGCTGTCGAGGTTCACCGCGCCCTCGTCGGCCTGCTGCACCAGGGCGAGCTGCACCAACCGGTTGCGACCGTCCACAGCGGGACCGGACACGGTGTCGGCGAGCAGCTGGCGGTTCTCCTGGCTCGCGGTGCCGGCGAACTCGACGAGCGCGGCGTCCAACCGGGACTGCGCGGCGCGCAGCGCGTTCTCCTGGCCGGGGGCGAACTCGTCGCGCTCCGCGGTGGCCAGCAGGATCGCGTTCTGCTGCGACAGCTGCTCCTTCGCGTTGTACAGCGCGAGGTTGGCGCCCGACAGCGGGTTGATCGTCTCGTTGCTCAGGCTGCCCGCGCTGGCGCGGTGCACCTGCGAGAGGGCGGCGAGGAGCTGGCCGTACGCGGTGTGGACCGAGACGTCGGGGTACCGGCTGTTGGTCACCGTGTTGCGCAGCGAGGCCAGGCCGTCCAGCGACTGGAGGGCGCGCTGGAACGCGTCGCGCACCGAGTCCTCGATGCCCGAGGTGGACGCGGCGACGTCCCGCAGCTTGCCGACCTCGATGTCGACCTTGTTGGACCGCGTCACGAGCTCCGCGGCGTTCTCGTTGCGCCCGCCCGCGACGAACCACACGGCGGCGTCGCGCTCCAGCTGGAGCGCGTCGGACACCGCGGCCGCCTGGGCGGACAGCTGGAGCTCGCGCTGCACCTTGCCGAACAGCTCGACGTCGTCGAGCTGGGTGTTCAGCCGGAGCCCCGCGAGCGCCAGCGTGCTCAGCGCCGGCACCAGGAGCACCACGGCGAGCTTGCTGCGCAGGCGCCAGTTCCGCAGACGCCACCGGGAGACTCCCCGGTCGGCGGGCACGGCGCCTGTGCTGGGACCCGAGTCGGGGGGTCGGCCGTCACCGGCGACACCCGCGTCGAGTTGAATCCGCTCCGGTTCTTCCCCGGAGGCGTGGTCGTCGTGACCGCGCACCGTCAGCACACTCCCCAGCCCCCCAGCCAGTGAAACGACATCCGTCTGCAAACCCGGGCGATCTTGGTGGAAAAAACCCGGGAGTCATACCGCCGTTCGGACCAGGTAGCCGGTATTTTGCCAATCAACCATTGTCGCGCGACACCCTGCTGGACGCGCTAAACGATCGCTAACCGGCGTTCACGGCTATTTCATGCTGGTGACCCGAACGGGAAACACCCGAGGGGGAGCCCGACGACCAACCGGGCTCCCCCCGGGGCGGTCAGCTGCCGGAGCTGCTGACCAACATCGGCTTCACGTCGAACTCTTCCTTGAGCAGGCCATAGGTTCGCATCAGCTCGGCGACCCGCTGCAACCGGGTGGCGTCCAGCGAGGTCGGGAACTCGCCGAAGTGCACCAGGCTGGCGGTCTCCTTGTCCACACCGGCGTACTCGACCAGCAGCGGCTCCACCGTGGGGCGGTCGGCGGCGTCGCGCTGGCCCTTGGCCATCGCGCGCTGGAAGGCGGCGACGGTCTTGGGGTTCTCATCGGCGAACTTGCCCGTGGTGGCGTAGCCGCCGATCGGGATGCCGTCGGTGGGGCCGGACGCCGCGTCGAGCACGGTGATCTGGCCACTGGTGCGCTGGGCCCGGCTGATGAACGGCTCCACCATGAACGCGGCGTCGACCGTGCCGTTCTGGACCGCGGCCTCCATGTCCGGGAAGGGGAACTCCTTGAAGTTCACCTTCGTCAGGTCGACGTCGGCGGCCTCCAGGGTGGCCTTCGCGGTCAGCTCGGCGATGTTCTGGAACGTGTTGATCGCGATCGTCTTGCCCTCGAAGTCCTTGGGCGACTTCACCGGCGAGTCGGCCTTGGCGAGGATCAGGAACATGTCGGGCTTGGTCTGGTAGCCGTCGTTGATGAGCTTCAGACCGCCGACGTCCTTCGCGCCCTGCTTGGACTCGGCCAGCATGAACGAGACCCAGTTGCCGAAGCTGATGTCCAGGTCGCCCTTGATCAGGCCGGGGATGGCCGCGGCGCCACCCTGGATCTTGATCGGCTCGATCTCCAGGCCCTCTTCCTGGAAGTAGCCCTTCTTGATCGCGATGTGGACCGACGCGACGTCGAGGATGGGGAGCAGGCCAAGCTTGATCTTGGCCTTCTCGACCTTGCCCGATCCGGCGGACTCGGCGGGCTGCTGCTCGTCCGAGCCGCCGAGCAGGCCGCAGCCCGACACGGTGGCGAGGAGGGTGACAGCGGACAGAACGCCGAAGATCCTTCGTGCCGAGAGGCCGACTCTTCGAGTCATGGGGTGCATCTCCTGTTGGAGTGGCGACTTTGCGGGGGCAGGATGCACGGGCGACGGGGCGTTGTTGAACCACTCAAAGTGACACGGGTGGCTCGACAAGACCCCAGTCGACCGACACTCGAAGGCTGATCCACTACCTTCGGTGAGCATCTTTGCACAGGCTGTCCAGAGGTTGGGGTATGCGGTGATCGATCATGACTCCGAATGGGCCGTACAGAGCAATCGACGTGCGGTGGGCATCGTCGGCGCGGGCCCGGCCGGATTGACCCTGGGGAACCTGCTCCGCGAAGCCGGTATCCCCTGCGTGGTGCTGGAGAGGAACACCCGCGAGCACATCGAGAACAGGCCCCGTGCGGGGGTGCTGGAGCACCGCGCGGTGCGGATGCTCACCGCCCACGGGTTGGCCGATCGGTTGCTCCAAGAGGCGGACAGGCACGGGGCCTGCGAGTTCCGGGTCGACGGTGTCGCGCACGAGGTGGACTACTCCACGCTCTACGACGGTCAGACGCACTACATCTACCCGCAGCAGGAGGTCGTCCGGGACCTCGTGCGGCACTACGTCGATGAGCGCGGGGGCGACGTCCGCTGGTCCGTGAGCGATGTCGAACTGCACGACGTGGAGGGCCCGGAACCGGCTCTGACCTGGACGAACGCCGACGGCACCCGGGAGCGGCTCAAGTGCTCGTTCCTCGCCGGGGCGGACGGGTTCCACGGGGTGGCGCGGCGCAGCATCCCGCCGGGCGCGGTGCAGGAGTTCAGCCACCAGCACGGGATCGAGTGGTTGAGCATCTTGGCGGAGGCTCCGCCATCCACCCACAAGGTGATTTACGCACTTCACCCGGATGGATTCGCGGGCCACATGCTCCGCAGTTCTACGGTTTCGCGCTACTACCTCCAGGTCCCGGTCGACGACACCGTCGACAACTGGCCGGACGAGCGGGTCTGGACCGAACTGCACAAGCGGTTGGCGCTCAAGGACTCCGACTGGAAGTTGACCGAGGGGCGCATCACCGAGAAGCGCATCCTGGACATGCGCAGCCACGTGGTCGAACCGATGAACCACGGGAACCTGTACCTGCTCGGCGATGCCGCGCACATCATCACCCCGGTGGGGGCCAAGGGGATGAACCTCGCGCTGCACGACGCCGAGGTGCTGGCCGCCGCCGTGACCGCTTACCACCGAACGGGCGATGACAGCGGACTCCGTTCGTACTCCGACGTGTGCCTGCGGCGCGTGTGGCGTGCGCAGGAGTTCTCGCAGTGGATGGTCTTCATGATCCACCGTTCGCCGGAGCCGTTCCTGAGCCGGTTGGGGCAGGCCCGGCTGGAGCACCTGATCGGCTCGCGGTCGTCGGCCGGGTACTTCGCCCAGAACTACGTGGGGCCCTGAGGAGGACAACTCGCGATTAACGCAGAGGCCGGTCGGTGAGCCGACCCGCCACACCGGGAGGACAACGCCGTCCCGTTCTCCACCGATCCCCCCGCAACGGGTTTTCGTGGAGAACGGGACGCACACCGGGAGTCCATTCCGAATCCCGGAACCGATTCCCCCGAATTCGAACGGTTCCGCCGGGCGGCACCATTGCCGGACACCGGACCGGAGCACCCGCCGCACCCATTCCGCCGCCGGCACCCCCTGACGCCGCAACGAATTCCGCCGCACCCCGCGCACCGTCCTTTCCGGGCTCCGGGAACCGCGTTCCCCGCCCGTTGGCCCCCGTTCACCCCGCGCCGGCGCCCAGGGTGCCCGCAGGGGCCCGAAAACCGCCCCGGACGCGCCGCCGCCGGCCGGTCGGCGCCCGGGAAACGATGTCGAATCGTTGCCAACGACGTCCGTCGAAACCCCGGCGCCCCAACGGCTTCACCCGCCGCGCGACCAGGCCCGATGCCGGCACCGCGCCCGTCCACCCCGGACACGGCGACGGACGGCCCCGGACACGGCGACGAGCGACCCCGGACACGGCGACGAGCGACTCGGACACGGCGACGAGCGACTCGGACACGGCAATGGCCACCCCGGACACGACGACGGGCGACCCCCGGCGCGGCCCTGAGAGGCCCTGTGCGCCGCGGATCGCCCGCCGACCGACTCCCTACTTCACGTGAAGGGCTTTCACGTCGCAGCGCGCTCCTCGGCCTCGACGCGCGAGACCTCGGCGCGCTCGGCCTCGGCCCACTTCGCCGCCTGCGCCTCGTTGGCCCGGCGCCGCGCCGCCACCTGCTCGGCGGTCTTGCCGACGTTCAGCAGCCGCGCGACCTCCGCCCGCAGCGCCACGAACGCCTCGGACTCGCGCGTGGTGATCTGGTCGCGCTGCGCGGGCAGGTCCACCTTCAGGTCCGCCACCACCGAGGCGGGCGAGGTGGACAGCACCAGCACGCGGTCGCCCAGGTACACGCTCTCGTCGATGTCGTGCGTCACCACCAGCACCGTGGTGTCGTGCTCGGTGCGGACCTTCAGCAGCAGGTCCTCCAGCTCGAACCGGGTCTGCGCGTCCACCGACGCGAACGGCTCGTCCATCAGCAGCAGCGCCGGCCGGTAGGCCAGCGCGCGGGCGATGGCGACGCGCTGCTGCATCCCGCCGGAGAGCTGCCACGGGTACTTGCGGTACGCCGTGGACAGTCCGACCCACTCCAGCGCCTCGACCGCGCGGGCGCGGCGCTCGGCGCGGCCGAGGGTGCGGCGCAGCGGGAACTCGACGTTCTTCAGCACCGACAGCCAGGGGAACAGCGAGCGGCTGTAGTCCTGGAACACCACGGCCAGGTCCTCGGGCACGCCCCGGACCCGGTCGCCGTGCAGGCTGACCTCGCCGCGGGTCGGGTGGATCAGGCCGGAGATGGTGCGCAGCAACGTGGACTTGCCGCAGCCGGACGGTCCGACGACGCAGACCAGCTCGCCTGCGCCGACGGTGAACGACAGGTCGGCGATCGCGGTGTGCGCGCCGTCCTTCGCCTGGTAGGTGTGGCCCAGGTCGGCCACTTCGAGCATCGCGGTCACGCTTTTTCCTCCACCGTCGCGGGGGTGCGCTCCTGCCTCGGCTGCCAGGCGAGGGCCCGGGCCTCGAAGGACAGGAGCACGGTGTTGAAGGCGTAGCCGAGGAATCCCAGGAGGATGATCCCGGCCCACATGTCGGGGAATTCGAAGGACCGTTGGGCCAGCAGGAGTTGCGACCCGATCCCGTTGTCCGTACCGACCAGTTCGGAGACGACCATGAGCACCAGGGCCAGCGACAGGGAGACCCGCAGCCCGGCGAAGATCTTCGGCGACGCGGCGGGCAGGACCACGCCGAGGACCCACTGGGGCTTGGGGATGCGGAACACGGCCGAGGTGTCGAACTTCGTGGCGTCGACGGAGCGGGCTCCGTCGATGCTGTTGAGCAGGATGGGCCACAGCACGCCGAACACGATCGTGGCGAGCTGCATCTGGGTGCCGGCCGTGAACAGCAGGAGGAACACCGGCACCAGGGTGGGTGGCGGGATCGACCGCATGAACGTCAGCAGGGGACCGGCGAACTGCATGGCCGCCGAGGAGCGACCGAGGGCGACGCCCAGGGCGACGCCGATCACGGCGGCGATGGCCCAACCGCCGAGGAGCCTGGCGATGCTGGGCAGCACGTGCTCGAACACCGTCTCGGTGAGGAACAGGTCCTCCACCGGACCGGACAGCCACAGCGCGTGCGCGGCGGTCGCGATCTCCGTCGGGCGCGGGAAGAACGTGTCGTCGGCGAGCCAGGTGAGCAGTTCCCAGACCACGACCAGGCCCGCGAACACCGCCCACCGCTGGATGAACCGGTTCACGACCGTCCTCCCGTCGTGACCGTGCTCCACCCGACCCAGCGGCGCTGCGCGCGCTCCAGCCCCTCGTTGAGCAGGTAGCCGATCACGCCCGCGACCACGGTCCCGGCCAGGACCAGGTCCATGCGGCCCGAGCCGCTGCGCGCGTCCATGATGAAGTTCCCGAGCCCGCCGCCCGAACCGCCCGCGAGCAGCTCCACGCTCACCAGCACCACGAGACCCGTGGTGGCGGCGAGGCGGATGCCCGTGAACACGAACGGCAGCGCGCTGGGCAGCGCCACGGAGAACAGCACGCGCACCCGGCCGGTGCCGAACGCCCGCGCCGTCTCGACGAGCAGGGGGTCCAGCTCGTCGAGCGCGTAGATCGTGTTGAACAGGATCGGCCACGTCGCCGCGTACACGGCGAGCGAGATCTTCATCTCCGGGCCGATGCCGATCACCACGATCGCCAGCGGGATGAGCGCCACCGACGGGATGGGGCGCAGGAACTCCACCACCGCCCGGGTGGCGTGGCGGACGGAGGGCACGCTGCCCAGCACCAGTCCGAGCGGGACGGCGATCCCGACCGACAGCACCACGGTGATGAGGAGCGCGAGCAGCGTCGCGACCACGTCCCGGAGGAACGCCTCGTCACCCAACAACCTCATCAGCTCCACCGCTACGACGGACGGCGGTGGCAGATAATCCGAGGGAACCAGTCGCGAACGACCGAACAGCTCCCAAACGACGAGGAACCCGGCCACACCGAGCAGTCCTCGGGTGAGCGCACGCACGCGCAACGCCTCTTCCCAGTTGATCAACGCCAGCCAACCCGGCTCAATCTAGAGAGAGAACAGCGCCACCACAATGAGTGGCGGGAAAACTCCACGATGTGATCTTGCGATCCACACTCGACTTTCCCCCCGCGCGAGTCGTACGTCCAGACCCCGCGAGTCGTACGTCCAGACCCCCCGAGTTCAGCGCTCAGGCCCCCCGGGTTCAGCGCTCAGGCCCCCGCGCGACGGGTTCACCTGCCGCACGGCGGGTCGTACGGCAGCTCCCCGAAGTACACCGCCCACTGCTCCGCGGTGATCCTCGGGTGCGCCGCGGCGCAGATGCGCTCCTCCACCCGCACGAGGTCGGTCGCCCAGAACCGGACCACCGCGTCACCCGCGCTGACCAACCCCCGCCCGTCCGGCGCGAACACCACCGAGTCCACCCCGGACGCGTGCGCCGCGAACGACGCCACCACCCGCGGCGGCCCCGCCCCGCCGATGTCGAACAGCCGCAGGGTCCCGTCCGCGCCGGCCACCGCCGCCCGCTCCCCGCGCACCGAGACCGACCGCACCGCCGACCCGAGCGGTTCCCTCGGCACCACCTCCACCGGCGCGGCGAGGCTCGCGTCCCACCGCAGCTCCGGCCGCCGCACCAGCACCGCCTGCCCGCTCGGCTCCGCGGTCACCAGCTCGCCGCCCACCGCCACCGCCAGGGACTCCACCTGCACCGCGGCGGGGTTCGGCCGGTGGCGGCGCACCAGTTCGCCGGGACCGGCCGGCCGCCACTCCTCCACCCACCCGCTGAGCTTGGCCACCACCAGCCGCGCGCCGGTCTCGTCGAACGCGAGGGCGTTGACCGGGCTGTTCCGGTGTTCCCGGTCGGCCACCACCGCGGTCTGGAGCAGGGTCCGCGCGTCCCACAGCCGGGTCGCCCCGTCCGCGCCGCCGGTGGCGAAGGAGGAGCCGTGCGGGCTGAACGCCACCACCCGCGCCGTGCCCGCCTCCCCGACCAGCACCGGCGACGCCGGGTCGGTGACGCGCCACACCCGCACCGCGTCGTCCTCCGCCACGGTCACCAGGTGCCCGCCGTCCGGGCTGAGCGCCGCGGTGCGCACCTTGCCCCGGTGCCCGGTCAGCGGCCGGGCCGTGCGCAGCCCCGACGGTGGGAGGGGGTGGACGAGCCGCAGCACGCCCTCCTCGTCCACGGTCGCCACGAGGTCCCGCCCCGCGGCGACCACCACCGACCGGATCTGCGCGTCCTGCCGGAACGGCAGGTCGGTCACGTCGGTCAGCCGCACGGTCAGGTCGTCACCCGCCGTGACCACCACCCGGCTCCCGACGAACCCGACGGCGGTCACGGGCCCGAGGTGCCCGACCGGCGCGGCCACCTCGGTCGGCGCGCCCCGGTCGGTCACGTCCCACAGCCGGGTCACCCGGTCCTCCCCCGCCGTCGCCAGCACCCGGCCGGTCGCGTCGAACGCCACGGCGCGCACGTCGCCGCCGTGGCGCAGCACGCCGAGCTGCCGCGCCGGCCCCGACGGCTCACCCACCCCCCACAGCCGCACCGCGCGGTCCTCGCCCGCGGTCGCCAGCAGCCGCCCCGAGTCCGCCACGGCCAGCTCGGTCAGCGCCCCGACCCCGGCGACGGCGGTGGTCGTCGCCCCGGTGGTCACCTCCACGACCTCCACCCGGTCACCGGAGAGCACCGCGAGCGCCGACGCGGACAGGAACGCCACCGCGCGCGACGCGCCATCGCCCGCCACGGGCAGCAGCCGCGGGTCGGACGGGTCGCCGACGTCCCGCACCACCGCGTACCGGTCCTCGTACCCGGCGGCGAGCCGGCGGCCGTCGGGCGAGAACGCCAGCGACACCGCGCTCCGGGTGGGCACCGGGTCCGTCAGCACCAGCTCCACCCGCGGCCGCCTCGGGTCGCGCACGTCCACCACCGCGATCCGGCCCGCCCCGGCGACGGCCACCCGGTCACCGCCCGGGGAGAACGCCACCACGCGCACGCCCGCCACGGCGGGCAGCTCGCTCAGGTGCGCCGGCCGGCGCGGGTCGGACACGTCGACCAGGCGCGCGTTCCGGGTGCTGGTGTCGTCCACGACCGCCAGCAGCGACCCGCTCGGCGCGACGGCCACCGACCGCGCCGCCGGAATCCGCGTGGCGTAGGGCTCGGCGAACGCGCCGAACACCGCGTCCCGCGTCTCGGGCAGCTCCGCCAACCGGTGCGCGGCCAGGCTGAGCTGCACCGACAGCGACGGGTCCGCGGTGCGCAGCCCGGCCGCCTGCGTGATGACCTTGTGCGCCAGCGCGATCGCGGCCTGCTCGCTGGCCGACCGCTCGGCGCGCACGGCGAACACGATCGCGCTGAACGCCAGCACCAGCAGCACGGCCATCACCGACACCAGCTGCCGCAGCCGGCGGGCGCGCCGGTGCTCGGCGGCGTGCACCGCGTCGTCCGCGGCGATGCCGGCCTCCAGGAACCGCTGCTCACCGGGCGTCAGCCGCGGCCAGACCTCCCCGTCGACCCACTCGCGGGCCATCGCCAGCCGGGTGCCCCGGTACAGCGCGGACGGGTCCCGGTCCAGCGCCTCCCACGTGCGCGCGGCGTCGGTCAGCATCCGCTGCGCCCGCAGGCCCGCGCGGTCCTCCGCGATCCAGCCGCGCAACCGCGGCCAGTTGTGGATCAGCGCCTCGTGGGCCAGCTCCGCGGAGTCGCGGTCGAGCACCACCAGGCGCGCCGCGGCCAGGGTCGCCAGCACCTCGGGGTGGTCGACCTCGTCCCGGTCCACCCGGCGCTTGGTGTCCCCGGTGCCCTCGCCGACCGCGATCAGCCGCAGGAACACCTGCTTGGCGATCAGCTGCCGGGCCGGGGTCATCCGGTTGTGGACGTCCTCGGCGCTGCGCGCGATCGAGTGCTCGATGCCCCCGGCCTCCTCGTAGGCCGCCAGGGTGAGCACGACCCCGCGCCGCCGCCGCCAGGTCTCCAGCAGCGCGTGCGACACCAGCGGCAGCACCGCGGGCTGGCCCGCCGCGTCCGACACCAGGCGGGTCACCAGGGCGGTCTCCACCTTGCAGCCGACCGCCTGGGCGGGCGCGACGACCGCCTCGCGCAGCTCGTCCGCGGTCATCGGGCCGACCAGCACGTGCCCGCCGCGCAGCGCCTCGACCAGCTCCGGGTACCGGCCGCAGTGGCCCAGGAAGTCGGCCCGCACGCCCAGCACCACCCGGGTCCGGCTGGTCGGCGCGGCCGCGGCGGTGGTCAGCGCGGCGACGAACGCGGCCCGCTCGACCGGGTCCGCGCACAGCGTGAAGACCTCCTCGAACTGGTCCACCACCAGCAGCAGGTCGCCGTGGCGGCCCACCAGGGCCTGCCGGACGCGCAGGTGCAGGTTCTCCGGGTAGGCGGTGAACTCGGCGACCAGCGCGGCCGCGGGCTTGCCGGTGACCGCGGCGATCCGCACGGCCAGCTCCTCCACCGGTCGCGGACCAGGCGTGAGCACGACCGCCGGTCCCGTCGCGCCCGCCACCAGGCCGGCCCGCAGCACCGAGGACTTGCCCGAGCCGGACGCGCCGAACACCCCCGTGCACCGGCGCCGCCCGACCAGCTCGACCAGCTCGCCCACCAGCCGGTCGCGGCCGAAGAACCGGTCGGCGTCCTCGACCTGGAACGCGGCCAGCCCGGCGTAGGGGGCGCGGTCGTCGTCCGGGTCGGCGCGCGGCGCGGCGAGCTGGTCGGCCAGCCCGCGCCAGCGGGCCTCCCACGAGGAGACCTCGCCGCCGCACGCCCGCACGTACGCCAGGGTGACCGCGAGGCTGGGCAGCCTGCGGCCGTTCGCCGCCTCGGACAGCGCGGCCGGCGAGTAGTGCGCCTGCCTGCTCAACTGCCGGTAGGTGGGGCCACCGGCCTTCTCGCGGAGCTTGCGCAGCCCCGCCGCGAACTCGCCCAGCCCGTGGTGCTCGACCCGTAACGGGGTCTCCCGTCTGGCCATGTCGCCCTCCCCTTCGACGAGGGCGATTGTTCAGCGGGTCCCGTTCAGCGTCCACGCGCTGACGCTGAACAACTACAGGCCGACGGCCTTGTAGAGGGAACCGACCTCCTGGCGGTTGAGCACGCGCATGGAACCGGGCCGCTGGTTGCCCAGGCGCACCTCGCCCACGGCGGTCCGGACCAGGGTCTGCACCGGGTGGCCGACCTGCTCCAGCAGGCGGCGGACGATGTGCTTGCGGCCCTCGTGCAGGACGACCTCGACCAGCGCCCGGCCCGGCAGCGCCGAGATCAGCCGGAACGAGTCGACCTTGACCGGGCCGTCCTCCAGCTCGATGCCCGCGCGCAGGGTGCGGCCCAGGTCCCGGGGGATGGGGCCGGGCACCTCGGCCAGGTAGGTCTTGGGCACCTCGTAGGAGGGGTGCATCAGGCGGTGCGCGAGGTCGCCGTCGTTGGTCAGCAGCAGCAGGCCCTCGGTGTCGGCGTCGAGCCGGCCGACGTGGAACAGGCGGTCCTTGCGGTTGGCGAGGTAGTCGCCGACGCACGGGCGGTGCTGCTCGTCGTGCATGGTCGAGAGCACGCCGCGCGGCTTGTTCAGCACGAGCGTGATCACGTCGTCCTTGAGCTGCACGCGGACGCCGTCCACGTGGACGACCGCGGTGTCCGGGTCGATCCGGCGGCCCTGCTCGCGGACGACCTCGCCGTCCACCTGGACGCGGCCCAGCTCGATCAGCTCCTCGGCCACGCGGCGGGAGGCGACCCCCGCTTTGGCGAGCACCTTCTGGAGCCGGACCCCTTCGGGCTTGTCCTGGTCAGACATCGTCGATCGCATCCACTTCGGGCAGGAGGGGAGCGATCGGGGGCAGGTCGCCGAGCGACGACAGGCCCAACCGCTCCAGGAACAGTTCGGTCGTGCGGTAGAGGATGCCACCCGTGTCGGAGTCGGTACCCGTCTCGGCGATCAGGCCGCGCGCGACGAGCGTGCGGATGACGCCGTCGACGTTCACCCCGCGCACCGCCGCGACCCTGGCCCGGGTGACGGGCTGCCGGTAGGCGATGACCGCGAGGGTCTCCAACGCGGCCCGGGTGAGCTTGGCGCGCTGCCCGTCGAGCAGCAGCTTCTCCACGAGTGGCGCGAAGCGGTCCCGCGTGTAGAACCGCCAGCCGTCGCCGATTCTACGCAGGTCGATCCCGCTGCCCCGCTCGGTGTAGTGGGCGGCCAGCCGGTGGAGGGCCCGGGTGACGCGCTTCACGGGCTGCCCGAGGACGCCGGCGAGCTGCTCCTCCGCGATGGGGCTGTCGACGACGAGCAGGACGGATTCGAGGGCGCCGTCCAGTTCGGCGTCCTCGGACAGGTCGGGCAGACCGTCCTCGACCTCGGTCCCGTCGGCTCCCGGGGGTTCCGGCGGGTCGAGCGCGAGGGCGGTGCCCCGGCCCGGCCCGGCGGCGGTGCCCGGCGGGAGCGCGGGACCGGCGGCCCCGGGTCGGCTCGGCTCGTTGGGGGTCACCCGTACTCCTCGTCGTCCTCGGCCCGCTCCGGGGCGTGGGTCTGCCCGTCGGTCCCCACCCAGGTGATGCGCAGCTCGCCGAGCGGGTCCGGCTGCTCGAACGCCAGCGCCCTCTCCCGGTACAGCTCCAGCAGCGCGAGGAACCGGGCGACCACCTCCATGGTCTCCGCGCACCCGGCGATCAGCTCGGCGAACGTCGTCGTGCCCAGCTCGGCCAGCCGTTCCCGCAGCAGGTCCGCGTGCTCGCGCACGGACACCCGGTGCTGGTGGATGTGCTCGGTGGACACCGTCGGCGGCGGTTTGGGCCGGAACGCGACCGCGGCGATCTCGGCGAACCGCCGGGCGTCCACGCCGAGCATCACCTCGGGCAGCAGCCCCTCGTACCGCTGCTCCAGCGCCACCGAGCGCGGGTAGCGCCGGTACGCGCCCTGCTCCAGCTCCGCGAACAGGGCCGCGACCTGCTTGTACGCCCGGTACTGGAGCAGCCGCGCGAACAGCAGGTCCCGGGCCTCCAGCAGGGCCAGGTCCTCCTCGTCCTCCACGTCGCCCGCGGGCAGCAGCCGGGCCGCCTTGAGGTCCAGCAGGGTGGCCGCGATGACCAGGAACTCGGTGGTCTCGTCCAGGTCCCACTGGTCGCCCATGGCCCGGATGTAGGCGATGAAGTCGTCGGTGACCTGGTGCAGGGCCACCTCGGTCACGTCCAGGGTGTGCTGCGAGATCAGCTGGAGCAGCAGGTCGAAGGGGCCCTCGAAGTTGGTGAGCCGGACCTGGAACCGGCCGTCGCCGGGCGGGGCCTGGTCGGGGGCGGGCGGGGCCTGGTCGGGGGCGGGCGGGTGCTCGACGGTGACCCCGGCCGCGCCCGCCGCGGTCCCGGGTGGTGGCGCCTCTCCGCTCACCGGTCGCGCAACCTGCGCACCAGCGGGGAGTCCTCGCCGTGGTCCTCCAGGTCGTCCAGCACGATTGCGATCGCCTCGCGGACCACGCGACCCCGGTCCACCACCAGGCCGTGCTCGCCGCGCAGCGCCAGCCGGGCGTGCTCCAGCGCCAGCAGCTCCTCGTCGGACACGTACACGGTGATCTTGGTCGAGTGCTTCTGCCGACCGCTGCCCCGCCGCGGTCCGGGCGCGGGCTGGTCGGCGGCGGGCGGGTCGGCCGGCGGGTCGACGGCGGGCCGGGGCGCGGGTTCGGGGGCGGAGCTCGTGAGGCGGAACAGTTCGGACGCGCCCGGCAGAGAGGGGCGTCGGGTCACCGGCCGATCACCTCGCGCGCCAGCGCGCGGTACGCCTTCGCGCCCGCCGAGCGCGGCGCCCAGCGGGTGATCGGCTCACCGGCGACGGTCGTCTCCGGGAACCGGACGGTGCGGTTGATCACCGTGTCGAACACGACCTCGCCGAACGCCTCGACCACGCGCGCCATCACCTCGCGGGAGTGCAGCGTGCGCGGGTCGTACATGGTGGCGAGGATGCCGGTGATCTCCAGCTTCGGGTTCAACCGCTCCCTGACCTTCTCGATCGTGTCTATCAACAGGGCGACCCCGCGCAGGCTGAAGAACTCGCACTCCAGCGGGATGAGGACGCCGTCGGCCGCCGCCAGGGCGTTGACCGTGAGCAGGCCGAGCGACGGCTGGCAGTCGACCAGCACGTAGTCGTAGCGGTCGATCACCGGGCGCAGCGTGCGGACCAGCGTGTGCTCCCGCCCCACCTCGGAGACCAGCTGGATCTCCGCCGCGGACAGGTCGATGTTGCTGGGCAGCAGGTCCATGCCCTCGACCGGCGTGTTCATGATGACGTCGTTGATGCCGACGTCGCGCTCCATGATCACGTTGTAGATGGTCTGGTCGAGCTGGTGCGGGTGCACGCCCAGGCCCACCGACAGGGCGCCCTGCGGGTCGAAGTCGACCAGCAGCACCCGCCGGCCGTACTCGCTCAGGGCGGCGCCGAGGTTGATCGTGGACGTGGTCTTGCCGACCCCGCCCTTCTGGTTGCACACCGCGAGGATGCGGGCCGGGCCGTGGTGGGCGAGCAGCGGCGGGTCGGGCACGAAGCGCAGCGGGCGCCCGGTGGGGCCCATGTCGCCCGCGGACTGCTCGACGGCGTCCTCGTCGACCGGCGCGGCGTGGGGCGCCAGGCTGAGTTCGACCTGGGCCCGGGGTACACCGGTCTGCTGCGGCGGCGGGGGTTGAGCTCCCCACGACCCGCTCGCGTGCCCCGGTGTCGACATCGCCTTCCGATCCTTAGTCCTCTGCCTGGGCGAAGCCTAGGCACCGGGGGGCCGGGCGGCAACGCGCCCCGCCGGAGCGGGTGCGAAGAGTTGTCACGCCGCGGTGGCGCGCGTCACCGCGCCGCGCCCGCCCGGTCGGCGGCCCGGAGCACCACGTCGAGCAGCCCCGGGAACAGCCGGTCGAGGTCGTCGCGGCGCAGCGAGACCCACCGCTGGTTGCCGCAGGCCCTGGTCCGGGTGATGCCGGCCTCGCGCAGCACCCGCAGGTGCTGGGACAGGGTGGACTTGGCCACGTCCACCAGCAGCGCGCCGCACAGGCGCTCGCCGTCGGCCTCGACCTGCCGCACGACCGCCAGCCGCGTGGGGTCGCTCAACGCGTGCAGCACCGACCCCAGGTCGATGGCGGCGGGTTCCGGCTCGTCCAAGTTCGGCACCTGGTCGGCACCTCCAGCTCGTCTGGTCGGGTGGTTTCCGGTCCGGTCCCGGCCCCCGCGTCACCCCGAAGCGCGGGGGTGGGCGGTGGCGTAGACCTCGCGCAGGGTGTTCACGGTTACGAGGGTGTAGACCTGGGTCGTCGTGACGGAGGCGTGCCCCAGCAGCTCCTGCACCACGCGCACGTCCGCCCCGCCCTCCAGCAGGTGGGTGGCGAACGAGTGGCGCAGGGTGTGGGGCGAGACCTCCGCCGTGGTGCCGGCCCGCTCGGCGGCGGTCTTGAGCACGTGCCAGGCGGTCTGCCTGGTCAGCCGGCCGCCGCGGGCGTTGAGGAACACGGCCGGGTTGGCGCGCTTGGCCAGCGCGGGGCGGGCGCGCACCAGGTAGGCGTCGAGCGCGGCGAGCGCCGGCCTGCCGACCGGGACCACCCGCTGCTTGCCGCCCTTGCCGTCGAGCAGGACGGTGCGCTCGGCGGCGTCGAGGTCGTCCACGTCCAGGCCGACGACCTCGGAGATGCGCGCGCCGCTGGAGTAGAGCAGTTCGAGCAGGGCGCGGTCGCGCAGCTCGGCGGGGGTGTCGCCGCGGGCGGTGTCGAGCAGCCGCAGCACGTCGTCCACCGGGATCGCCCTGGGCAGCCGCTTGGGCGGCTGCGGCGGGCGCACCTCCCGGGCCGGGTCGTGGGCGGTGAGGCCCTCGCGGTGGGCGAACCGGTGCAGCCCGCGCACGGCGACCAGGGTGCGGGCGGCGGAGGAGGCGGCCAGGCCCGACTCGCGCAGGCCGGCCAGGAAGTCGGTCACCACGGGCTCGGTGACCCCGCCCAGGTCGGTGACGCCGCGCCCGGCGAGGTGGGCGGCGTAGCGACGCAGGTCGCGGGCGTAGGAGTCCAGCGTGTTGCGGGCGGTGCCGCGCTCCACGGCCAGGTGGTCGAGGTAGGCCGTGATCGCCGCACCCGCAGGGGTCCCCGCCGGTGCGCCTGCCGGGGTCGCCGCCGTCACGCATGGCAGTGTGCCGCCCCCGCCCGCCGGCGTCGAGGGCGGCCGGCGCCGCGCTGGTCCCGGCCTTCCGCCGCGCCCCCTCCTGTTAGCGTTGTGACGTGTCGGAACCACACCAGGTGCGCATCGGCGACCAGCAGCGCCACGAGGCGATCAGCGCGCTGAACGAGCACTTCGCGGCCGGTCGCCTGGAGATCGGCGAGTACGAGCAGCGCGTCGGCTTCGCGTCCGGCGCGCAGACCGCCCAGGAGCTGGCGGCGCTGTTCAACGACCTGCCGCACCCCAGGTTCCAGCCGCCGACCGCCGAGTACCCGCGGACCACCGGCTACGCCGCGCCGGGCTACCCGGGCGACGGCCACCCCACCACCGGTTACGCCACCCCGGGGTACGCCACCCCCGGCTACGGGCAGCCCACCACCGGCGCGAAGGGCTACGCCGACCCCGCGCACGCCTACCCGCCGGGGTTCGCCCCGGCCGCCCCCTACGGCGTGGACCCGCTGACCGGGCAGCCGCTGTCGGACAAGTCGCGGATCGCCGCGGGCGTGCTCCAGTTGGTGCTGCCGTTCGGCATCGGCCGGTTCTACATCGGCGACACCGGGATCGGCATCGCGCAGCTGCTGACCTGCGGCGGGTGCGGCATCTGGTCGCTGGTCGACGGGATCGTGCTGCTGGTCAACGGCGGCACCGACAGCCAGGGCCGCAAGCTACGCGACTAGGTTGCGCACCAGCATCCACGTCACCGCCAGGGCCACCACCGGCACGCCGACGGCCCGCGGCACCGGCGGGGCGGGCTCGCCCCGCCGCGACGCCCGCGCCCACCGCGCCCACAGCCACACCAGCAGCGGCAGCCCGGCCACCAGCACCACGGCGTTGAAGTGCCAGGCCGCGACGAGGTCGCCGTGCAGCAACGCGTGGACCATCCGGGTGGACCCGCACGCCGGGCACTGGATGCCGGTCAGCGCGTAGAGCGGGCACGGCGGCAGCGGGGACCCCGGCTGGTTGGGGTCGACGACCAGCAGCACCCCGCACCCGACCACCGCCGCCGCGGCCACCGCCAGCGGACCTCGTCCACGCACACCCGCCATTATCCGCCAGCGGACGGGGCCCGCGGTCGGGGAGACTGGGGTGCGTGAGCTTCGCCGTGCACGCCCGCCGGGTGCGTGACGCCTCGCTGCCGATGGGCAGGCGGGTGTCCGCGCTGGGGTCGTGCGTGCAGCTGTTCCGGCCGTACGGGTACACCGGGACGCTCGCCTACCTCGAACTGGAGGTGGGGCCGTTCCAGTGCGACGGCGAGGCGCTGGTGCGGGCGCTGGAGCTGCTGGAGGCGCGGCGGGCGCGGTGGAAGGCGGAGGTGGCGGCGTTCGCCGAGGTCCGCCGGGTGGAGAAGCGGGCGGGGCGGCGGACGCCCTCGGGGCCCACGCCGTTCAGCCGGCCGGAGGACCTGGCGGCGGGCGCGCGGTGGCGGGAGATCCTGACCGCCACGCGCCGCGCCCACCGGCTGGTCCTGGGCCGCCGCCGCTGAAGACCCGGGCCGCGTTCCCCGCCCGGACGGTCGCACCGGCCCGACCGGCGCCGCCCGTGAGCCCGTTCCCGCCCACGAGCGGCCCCTCAGCACAGCCAGGTCAGTCCCGCGACCGCCGGGCGAACCGGGTCGGCCGGTCGCCGAACGGCGCGTCCGCCGGGCGGCTCACCGCGCGGCCGGCCACCACCGCCTGGGCCGCCAGCAGCCCGGACACGGCCGCCCCGTTGACGATGTCACCGGCCAGGGCCAGGACCACCGCCTCGTCCAGCGGGAAGGTCCTGGCCTCCAGGTCGGCCTCCTCCTCGCCCTGCTCGTCGCGGTCGACCTCGGTCAGCCCCCGGGCCAGGAAGACCCGCACCACCTCGTCGGTGAAACCGGGCGAGGCGGCGACGTCCACCAGCGTCTCCCACGAGGACGCGGCCAGCCCGACCTCCTCGGCCAGCTCGCGCTGGGCCGCCGGCAGCGGCGACTCGCCCGCCGCGTCCAGCAGGCCGGCGGGCAGCTCCCACAGCCGCCGCCCGAGCGGGTGGCGGTACTGGTGGATGAGCGTGACCGCGCCGGCGTCGTCCAGCGCGACCACGGCCACCGCGCCCAGGTGCTCGACCACCTCGCGCTTGGCCGTGCCGCCGCCGGGCATGGCGACCTCGTCCACGCGCAGCGCGACGACCCTGCCCACGTGCACGTCCCGCGAGGAGACGGTGCTGAACTCGTGCCTGCCGGTCACTTCGCGGCCCTCGCGGTCTCGGGCAGCGGCAGGCGGTCGGCCAGCCGGTAGTCCAGGGCCGCCTTGACGAACGCCGCGAACAGCGGGTGCGGGCGGGTCGGCCGCGACTTCAGCTCCGGGTGCGCCTGGGTGGCCACGAAGAACGGGTGCGCGTCGGCGGGCAGCTCGACGAACTCCACCAGCCGGTCGTCCGGCGAGGTGCCGGAGAACACCAGGCCCGCGTCGGCCAGCCGGTCGCGGTAGGCGTTGTTGACCTCGTAGCGGTGCCGGTGCCGCTCGGACACCTCGGTCGCGCCGTACGCCAGCGCGACCTGGGAGCCGGGGACGAGCTTCGCCGGGTACGCGCCGAGCCGCATGGTGCCGCCCATGTCGCGCTGGCCGGCGACCACGTCCTGCTGGTCGGCCATGGTGCTGATCACCGGCGAACCGGTGTCCTCGAACTCGGCGGAGTTCGCGTCGGCGATGCCCGCCAGGTTGCGGGCCGCCTCGATGACCAGGCACTGGAGGCCCAGGCACAGGCCCAGCAGCGGGAGGCCGCGGGTGCGGGCGTGGGTGATGGCGCCGATCTTGCCCTCGATGCCGCGCACGCCGAAGCCGCCGGGGACGAGGACCGCGTCGAGGCCGGACAGGGCGTGCGCCGCGCCGGACGGGGTCTGGCACTCGTCGGACGGCACCCACACGATCTCGACCTTGGTGCGGTGGGCGAAGCCGCCCGCGCGCAGCGCCTCGGTCACCGACAGGTAGGCGTCGGGCAGGTCGACGTACTTGCCGACCAGGCCGATGCGGACCTTCTCGGTCGGGTTGTGCACCCGGTCGAGCAGGTCGCCCCACACGGTCCAGTCGACGTCGCGGAACGGCAGGTCCAGCCGGCGCACCACGTAGGCGTCGAGGCCCTCGGCGTGCAGCACCTTGGGGATGTCGTAGATCGACCGCGCGTCCACGGCGGCCACCACGGCGTCGGTGTCGACGTCGCACATCAGGCCGATCTTGCGCTTGAGCGAGTCGGGGATCTCGCGGTCGGCCCGGCACACGATGGCGTCGGGCTGGATGCCGATGTTGCGCAGCGCGGCGACCGAGTGCTGGGTGGGCTTGGTCTTCAGCTCGCCCGAGGGCGCCAGGTACGGCACCAGCGAGACGTGCAGGAAGAAGACGTTGTCGCGGCCCACGTCGTGGCGCACCTGCCGGCACGCCTCCAGGAACGGCAGCGACTCGATGTCGCCGACCGTGCCGCCGACCTCGGTGATGACCACGTCGGGCGCGACGCCGTCGGCGCCCGGCTCGGCCATGGCCCGGATGCGGCGCTTGATCTCGTCGGTGATGTGCGGGATGACCTGGACGGTGTCGCCCAGGTACTCGCCGCGCCGCTCCTTGGCGATGACCTCGGAGTAGACCTGGCCGGTGGTCACGTTGGCCTCGCCGGACAGGTCCCGGGCGAGGAAGCGCTCGTAGTGGCCGATGTCGAGGTCGGTCTCCGCGCCGTCGTCGGTGACGAACACCTCGCCGTGCTGGAAGGGGTTCATCGTGCCGGGGTCGACGTTGAGGTACGGGTCGAGCTTCTGCATGGTGACCCGCAGGCCACGGGCGGTGAGCAGCTGTCCCAGGCTGGACGCGGTGAGGCCCTTGCCCAGGGAGGAGGCGACACCTCCGGTGACGAAAACGTGCTTTGTCGTACGTGCCTGCTGCACCAAGGAGGCTCCCCGTGGTCTGGATTTCCGCAGGGCCAACGGCCCTGTCCACGGGCCCTAACGCTAACACGCCACCCATCACCCAGCGCGCTGGTGGGTCCGGTTGGGCATCACTCGGATGGCCTACCCCCACCCACCCCCGCGCGAGTCGTACGCCCAAACCTCGCGAGTCGTACGTTCAGGACCCCCGAGTTCAACGTTCAGACCACGTATGCCCCACGTTCGGGCGCCCGTGTCCCACGTTCGGGTTCCACGTGTCCCGCGCCCGGTCCCAGCACGTCCCGCGCCCGAGCTCCCGAACGCAGAACTCAAGGGGCCTGAACGTACGACACGGGGGTCCCGAACGTACGACACGGTGGGCCTGGACGTACGACTCGCGCTGTGGTCAGTCGGGGATGCCCGGGGCCGCGCCCTCCGCGTTGCCCGCGACCCCGTAGCGCCCGGCCCCGCCCTCCAGCTGCTCACGCAGCGCCAGCACCGTCACCACCCGCCCGGCCGCCGTGTCGAGGTGGTCGACCGTCGACAGCACCGACGTCGCCGCCGTGTCCGCCCGGACCACGCCGACCGCTCCCGTGCCGTCCGCCGAACCCCGGTCGCCCGCCAGCACCGCGCCCGCCCCCGACCGGTCCAGCTGCGAGGCGAACCGGGCCACCACCGCCGCCCGGTCGCCCGCCGAGTTCCCCGAGGCCGCTCCCCCGGTCAGCACCACGGCCAGCTGCGCCGGCCGCACCGGCGCCTTCTGCCGGACGAACCCCGCGCCGGCCAACCCGCCCAGCGCCGCCGCCGACTCCGCCTCGGTCGCCCGGGGCCGGCCGTCGCCGCCGAGGAGCAGCACCGACCCCAGCAGCGCGCCGGCCCGCGTGCCCGGGTCGGCCCCGGTGGGCAGCTGCGTCCCGGCGGGCTGGAGCCGCGCCACCATGTTCAGCAGCTGGTCGGCCTTGTCGGGGTCGGTGAAGGACTCGGTGAGCTGCACCTCCCCGGTCACGTCCGCCCCGGCCGCGCGCAGCAGCTCCACCAGCGCGTCCCGGTCACCCGGCGCGGCGTCGGCCGTGGTCACCAGCACGACGGTCCGGTCCGCGAGCTGCTCCCGCACCGCCGACGGCCCGACCGCGCCCGCGAACCGGTCCGCCTCGGCCAGCCGCGCGTCCAGCGCGACCCGGTCCGCCCGCAGCGCGGCGACCTCCCGGCCCAGCTCGCTGTTGTCGTCGGTCAGCCCCGACAGCAGCCGGCCGCTGATCGCGGTCGACCCGAGCACCACGCCCACGGCCAGCGCCAGGAACACCGCGGTCACCGAGACGACGTGGTAGCGCAGGGAGATCACCCGAACCACCCCCTCACCCGGTCGACGGCGGAGCCGACCGCGTCGGCCGCCACGTCCAGGTAGGCCGACCCGACGCCGGACACGGTCAGCGCGGCCACCATCGCCGCGACCGCCGCCGACACCAGCAGCACGACCACGCCGGTCGAGATCCGGCCGCGGTGCAGCACCGCCACGGCCCGCCCGTCCACGAGCTTGTCGCCCAGCTTGAGCCGGGTCAGGAACGTCGACGGGTTCGACCCCGAGCGCCCCCGGTCCAGGAACTCCCGCAGCCCGGCCTGCACCCCCACGGTCACCACCAGGCTCGCGCCGTGCGCCTCGGCCAGCAGCAGCGCCAGGTCCTCGGCGTTGCCGTCCGCGGGGAACGTCACCGCGCCGATGCCCAGGTCCTGGATGCGCTCCAGGCCGGGCGCGTGGCCGTCGGTCTGCGCGGGCACCACGACCTCGGCCCCGGCGCGCAGCGCCTCGGTGCCGATGCCGTTCGGGTCGCCGACGACGACGTCCGGCTTGAGCCCCGCCCGGTGCAGGGTGTCCGCGCCCGCGTCGACGCCGATCAGCACGGGCCGGTGCTCGCGGATGTACCGGCGCAGCTTCCGCAGCTCCTCGGCGTGCCTCGGCCCGCCGGCCACCACCAGCGCCTGCCGGCCGCGCACCGGCACGTCCAGCTCGGGCACGCCCACCCCGTCCAGGAGCAGGTCGCGCTCCCGGCGCAGGAACTCGATGGTGTCGGCGGAGAACGCCTCCAGCTGCGAGGCCATGCCCGCCCTGGCCTCCACCACCGCGTCGGCCACGGACTCGGCGGTCTGCTCGACGCCCCGCGCGACCTCGCGGTCCCCGGCGAACACCCCGCCCTCGTGCAGGCGCAGCCGGGAGCCGTCCTTCACGTCGCGCAGCACGCCGGTGCCGGTCCCGTCGACCAGCCGGACCCCCGCCTCGACCAGCACCTCCGGCCCGAGGTTGGGGAACCGCCCGGAGATCGACGGCGAGGCGTTGACCACGCCGACCACCCCGGCCGCCACCAGGGCCTCGGCGGTGCGGCGGTCGACGTCGACGAGGTCGAGCACCGCGATGTCACCGGGTTCGAGCCTCCGCAGCAGGTCGCCCGCGCGCCGGTCGACCCTCGCGACACCGGTCACGCCCGGCGGTTCGTGGTTCGTGCGGTGGAGCAACCCGGAGAGCTTCATGACCCGATGGTCGCCCACACCGCACGCGCTCCCGGGCCAACACGCCGGGCCCGGTACCGCTCCACAGTGGACGGACTACCCGGTCGGGTGATCCCGGTCGGCCTCGACGGGCCCCAGCTCGATCACCGGGACGGCGATCCCGAACGGCGGCGTGGCGTCGTCGTCCACCCGGTGCACCGCGTCCCCGGCCGTTCGGGGCGCGCGGGGCGGCCACTCGGCGCCCAGCACGGCCCCGGCGACGACCAGCGCCACGGCCACGCCCAGCAGGTAGCCGCCCGCGCCGACGAACGTGCGGACGCCCTCGTCGGGCAGGGGGCCGCCGAACAGCACCGACCACGTCTCCACCACCGCCCACAGCACGCCCGCGACCAGGCCCGCGCCGGCGCCCGCGGCGAGCCCGCCGACCACGGCCTGACGGGGCGTGCGGACGCGCAGCACCGCGCCGGCGCCGGCCAGCAGCGCCGCCACGACCAGGGCGTAGCCGTAGACCGGGTCCTCGCCGTCCAGCTCCGCCGCGGCGTCGGGCTCGGGGTCGCGGACCACCTCCCACCCGGTGATGCCGACCGTGACGGTCCGGCTGTCCGGCTCCCGGCCGCCCGGCCCGAACAGCTCCACCTGCTCCACGGCGAACAGCGGGAACAGCGAACCGAGCAGCACCAGCAGCGCGCCCACGACGAGCAGGCCGACGGCGACCGCGCGCCGCGTCACGCGGGTGCCCCGGCCGGCCGGGTCACGGCGCGCGCTCCGGGCGCGGGGTCTCCTGACCGGGACCGCCGGAACCGGGACCGGTGGGATCGACGAGGTCGGCAGCACCGGCGGAACCGGCAGGACCGGCGGAACCCGTCGACCCCGAGGCGCCCGGCCCCGGGTAGTCGCTCTCCGGCAGCCGCGCCACCTCGATCACCGGGATGCCGAACGGCGGGGTGTCCTCGTCCTCGCCACCCACCGCGTACACCACCGCGCCCTCGGCTCGCGGCTCCGCCCGCCGGGCGTGGACCAGCACCAACCCCGCCACCGCGGCCAGCACCGCCGCGCTGAGCACCCAGATCCCGCCGCCCGCGGTCTCCCTCAGGTAGTCGCGCTCGGGCCCGCGCGGCGAGCGCACCGCCGCGGACACCGCCGACCACACCGCCCACACCGCGCCGAACAGCACGCCGGTCGCGCCGAGCGCGGTGTAGCGGGTGATCCCGCGCTGGTGCTCGGGCAGGAACACCATGGCCGCGGCGACCGCCAGCAGCAGCCCCGCCGCCGCGATCGGCACCCCGTACTGGGGCGTGCCGTCGAACCTCAGCGCCTCGATCGTGTCCGGCTCCACCCGCACCGACCACGACGTGGTCGTGATCCGCAGCCCCTCGTTCCCCGGGCCGAACCCCGTCTCCAGCACCGACAGCGGCAGGAAGGTGCCGACGACGGCCCCCGCGGCGGCCGCCACCAGCAGGGCCGCCCCGAGCAGGCGTCGGTTCACCTGCGCTTCGCCCTGCGGCGCACCACGGGCACGCTCTCCTTGTCCGCCTTCGCCGCCGCCAGCAGCTCCTCGGCGTGCGCGCGGCCGGTGTCGGTGGAGTCCATGCCGGCCAGCATCCGGGCCAGCTCGACCACGCGCTGCGACTCGTCCAGCCGCCGCACACCGCTGCGGGTCAGCACGCCGTCCGCGGTCTTGTCGACCACCAGGTGCCGGTCGGCGAAGGCCGCCACCTGCGGCAGGTGCGTGACCACGACGACCTGGTGGCTGCGCGCCAACCTGGCCAGCCGCCGGCCGACCTCGACCGCCGCCCGGCCACCCACACCCGCGTCGACCTCGTCGAACACCAGCGTGGGCACCGGGTCGGAGTGCGACAGCACGACCTCGAGCGCCAGCATCACCCGGGACAGCTCGCCGCCGGACGCGCCCTTGTGCACGGGCAGCGCGGGCGCGCCGGGGTGCGCGATGAGCCGCAGCTCCACGTCGTCCACGCCGGACGCGCCGGCGTGCAGCAGCCGGCCGTCGACCTCCAGGGCCTGCGCGTCACCCGCCTCCGCCACCCGCGGCCGCACCACGACCTCGACCGAGGCGTGCGGCATGGCCAGGCCGGTCAGCTCCTCGGACACCGCCTTGCCCAGCTCGTCGGCGGCGTCCACGCGCGCCCCGGTCACCCGCAGCGCGTAGCCCGCCAGCTCGACGGCCAGCTCGTCGCGCCGCGCGGCCAGCGCCGCCAGCGCCTCGTCGGAGGTGTCCAGGCCGGCCAGCCGCGCCGACGCGTCCTGCGCCCACGCGATCACGCCGTCCACGTCCGCGGCGTACTTGCGGGTCAGCGACTTCAGCTCGGACTGGCGGGCCAGCACCTGCTCCAGCCGCGTCGGGTCGGCCTCCAGGTGCTCCAGGTAGGACACGATCTCCGCGCCCACGTCGGCCAGCAGCGTCTCCGCCTCGACCAGCCGGGGCTCCAGCTCGCGCAGCTTCGGGTCCTCCGAGGCCGCCAGCCGCCGCCGCGCCTCGCCGATCAAGCCCAGCGCGCCCGGGTTGTCCGGGTCGCCGTCCGGGGAGCCCGCCACCGCGTACTGGGCGCCCGACGCGGACTCGCGCAGCTGGTCGGCGTCGGCGAGCCGGCGCGCCTCCGCGATCAGCTCCTCGTCCTCGCCGGGCTTCGGGTCGACCGCGGTGATCTCGGCCAAGCCGTGCCGCAGCAGCTCGGACTCGCGGGCCAGCTCGCGGGCCCGGCGGGTGCGCTCGGCCAGCTCACCGGCCACCCGCAGCCACTCGTCGCGGATCTTCCGGTAGGCGCGCAGCGGCCCGGCGACCTCGTCACCGGCGAACCGGTCGAGCACCGACCGCTGCTCCGCGGGCCGCAGCAGCCTCAGCTGGTCGTTCTGACCGTGCACGGCCAGCAGCTGCTCGGCCAGCTCGCCCAGCACGCCGACCGGCACGGACCGGCCGCCCAGGTGGGCGCGGGACCGGCCGTCGGCACCGACCGTGCGGACGGCGATCACGCTGCCGTCCTCGTCGGGCTGGCCGCCGACCTCCTCGGCGACCTTCGCCGCCGGGCTGCCGGCGGGGGCCTGGAACCGGCCCTCGACCACCGCCTTCTCCGCGCCGTTGCGCACGCGTGACGCCTCGGCCCGACCGCCACCCAGCAGGTGGAGGCCGGTGACGACCATCGTCTTGCCCGCGCCGGTCTCGCCCGTCACCACGGTGAACCCGGGGTCGAGCTCAAGGGTGGCCTCGTCGATCACACCGAGGCCCTGGATGCGCATCTCGGCCAGCACAACAGAGGACACTACTGGGCGACGCCGACGAACCGTGTGCTCGGGGGCCGGGTTTCCCCAGTTGATCTACCTGGCCGAGGGACCCCGCCACCCCTGCACCGGCAGCTCGAACTTCTCCACCAGCCGATCGGTGAACGGCCCCTGGCGCAGCCTGATCAACCGCAGCGGGGTGCGGCCGCCCACCACCTCGACCCGCGCGCCGGGCGGCAGGTCGACGGTGCGGCGGCCGTCCGCGGACAGCACCGCCGGGTAGCTCTCCGGGTCGACCTCCAGCGCCACCACCGACGCGGGCGAGACCACCAGGGGCCGCGCGAACAGGGCGTGCGCGTTGCTCGGCACCACCAGCAGCGCCTGCACGTCCGGCCACACCACCGGCCCGCCCGCCGAGAACGCGTAGGCCGTGGACCCGGTCGGGGTGGCCACCAGCACGCCGTCGCAGCCGAACGCCGACACCGGCCGCCCGTCCACCTCGACCACCACGTCCAGGATGCGCTCCCGGGTGCTCTTCTCCACGCTGGCCTCGTTGAGCGCCCACGTGCTGCCCAGCACCTCGCCGCCGGCGAACGCGGTCACGTCGAGCGTCATCCGCTCGTCGACCTCGTAGTCGCGGTCCAGGACGTGCCGGATCGCGTCGTAGAGCGCGTCCGAGTCGGCCTCCGCCAGGAACCCGACCCGGCCCAGGTTCACCCCCAGCACCGGCACCCCCGCCGCGCGCGCCAGCTCGGCCGCGCGCAGCAGCGTGCCGTCACCGCCGAGCACGAACACCAGCTCGGCGCCCTCGGCCGCGTGGTCGTCGGCGGGCAGCACCCGGGTGAAGCAGGACGCGTCGAGCTCGGGCGCCTCGTCCTCCAGCACCCTCAGGTCCACCCCACCCGCCGCGAACCGCGCCGCGACCTCCTGGGCGACCAGCACGTTGCTGCGCCGCCCGGTGTGGACGACCAGCAGGATCTCCCTCGTCACCACGTTCCCCTCACCGAGGTCCTTCGGCCACGGCCGTGCGCACGAGCGCGGCGGCGGCCTCGTCCGGCAGCGGCTCGCCCCGGCGCAGCCAGGCGAAGAACTCGACGTTGCCCGACGGCCCCGGCAGCGGGCTCGCGGTCACCCCGTGCAGCCGCAGGCCGAGCCCGGCGGCGGACGCGACCACGTCCAGCACCGCCTCGGCGCGCAGCTCCGGGTCCCGCACCACACCGCCCGAGCCCAGGCGCTCCTTGCCCACCTCGAACTGCGGCTTCACCATCGGCAGCAGGTCACCGCCCTCCTCCAGGCACGCCGCCAGCGCGGGCAGCACGAGCCGCAGGGAGATGAACGAGAGGTCCGCCACCACCAGCTCCACCGGACCGCCGATGGCCTCCGGCGCCAGCGACCGCACGTTGGTCCGGTCCTTCACCACGACCCGGTCGTCCGTGCGCAACCGCCAGTCCAGCAGCCCCCGCCCCACGTCCGCGGCCACCACCTGCCGGGCCCCCGCGCGCAGCAGCACGTCGGTGAACCCGCCGGTGGACGCGCCCGCGTCCAGGCAGCGCCTGCCCGCCACGACCACCCCCGAGAACGCCTCCAGCGCGCCGACCAGCTTGTGCGCGCCCCGCGAGGCGTAGTTCGGGTCGTCGTCGACGCGGACCACCAGCGCGGTGTCCAGCTCGACCGCGGTCGCGGACTTGGTGGCCACGGTGCCCCGGACGGTCACCCGGCCCTCGGCGACGAGTTGGCTCGCGTGCTCCCGGGACCTGGCCAGCCCGCGGCGGACCAGTTCGGCGTCGAGCCGAGCCCTGCGCGGCACCGGATCAGACCCTGTCGACGCTGGACAGCGCGGTGGTCAACGCCGCGTGCACGTCGTCGAACCTGGCCACGTGCTCGACCACGTCCACCTGGTCCAGACCCTCCAGGCCGGCCAGCGCGTCCTCGATCCCGGCCACCGGGTCACGCGGCGGGCCGGGCGGGGGAACCTCGAAGCTCACGGTTTCACGGTAGCCGATGCAGGATCGACAGGTCCGCCGCGATGTGCGTGGGCCGCTGCCCGTCGGGCAGGCCGAGCGCCTCCTCCTCGGTGGACACGCCGGTCAGCACCAGCAGCGAGTCCATGCCCGCGTTGACCGCGCCCGCGATGTCGGTGTCCAGGCGGTCGCCCACGACCAGCGGGCGCAGCGCGCCCAGCGACTTCGCCGCCTGCTCCAGCAGCGGCGTCGCGGGCTTGCCCGCCACCAGCGGCTCCACCCCCGTGGCGGTGCGCAGGGCGGCCACCAGCGCGCCGTTGCCGGGCAGCAGGCCCCGCTCGGTGGGCAGGGTCGCGTCGACGTTGCAGGCGATCCACCACGCGCCCGCCCGGACCGCCACGCACGCCTCGGCCAGCTCCCGCCACCCCAGCTCCTGCGACAGCCCCTGGACCACGGCCCCGGCGCCGTCCGCGCGCTCCACCGGCTCGAACCCGCGTGAGCGGACCTCCTCGGCCAGCGCGGCGGTGCCCAGCACCAGCACGCGCGTGCCCGGCGGCACCAGGTCGATCAGCATCGCCGCGCCCGCCTGGGCGCTCGTGCTGACCTCCTCCAGCGCCGCGCCGAAGCCCAGCTCCACCAGGTGCCCGGCCACGTCCGAGGGCGACCGGGAGGCGTTGTTGGTGACGAACCGGATGCCGACGCCCCGCTCCCGGGCGGCGGCCACCGCCTCCACCGCGCGGGGCACGACCTCCCGGCCCCGGTAGACGGTGCCGTCGAGGTCCAGCAGCAGGGCGTCGTAGCGGTCCAGCAGCACGGGCCGCCTCCGTTCCGGTGGTCGCGGGTGGTGCCCCCAAGTCCGGAGGCCCGACACCGGGTGGTGTCGGGCCTCCAGGGGGTGACTTCGGTCGCTCGGGCCGGCCCCGGTGGGTTCGGTCCGGGGGTTCGGTCCTGCGGGCTCAGTCCTGCGGGCTGAGGTCGAACGCGCGCTCGGCGGCGTCCGTCTCGTTGTCGTCGTCGGCCTGCGCGGCGTTGAGGAACCACCGCACGGCCTCCTCGGTCCGCCCGGCCGCCTCCAGGTTGTCGGCGTAGGCGTAGAACAGGCGGGCGCTCCACGGGTCCCGGCGCTTCGCGTCCAGGTCGTCGCCCTGGAGCGCCACCACGGCCGCCTCCAGCTGCCCCATGTCCCGCCGGGCGCCGGCCGCCACGATCCGCAGCTCCACCGCCTCCTCGGCCGACAGCGGCGAGCCCTGCGCCTCGCGCGCCAGCTCGATCGCCCGCTCGGGACGCCCCAGCGCCCGCTCGCAGTCGGCCATCACCGCGACGTGCCCGGCACCGTGCGACATGCGACGGGCGGCCCGCAGCTCCGACAGCGCCTCGGACCACTCACCGGCGTGGTAGGCGGTCAACCCGGCGGCCTCGCGCACCACCGCGACCCGAGCGGCCTTCGACCGCGCGTACCGGGCGTGCTCCAGCGCCAACTCGGGCTCGCTGTCGACCAACATGCCGGCGGCGGCCAGGTGGCGGCCGACGATCTCGGCCAGGCCCTTGGGCAGCCCGCGCAGCTCCTGCTTCACCTCGGGGTCCAGCACGGAGATGTCCGCGTCCTGAGGCAGCTCGGGCGTGCGGGACCGGGTGAACGCCCGCTCCCGGTCCTCGCCGGCCTCCGGGAGCTCCCGCTCGACCTCGGGGGTCTCGTCGGTCGCGCCCTCGATCGCGGTCGGGGTCCCGGCGTCGGTCCCGGACTCGGTCTTGGCCTCGGTCTCGGCCACCGGCTCGCTCTCGGCCCGCGCCTCAACGGACTCGTCCGCGTCGTCCCGGTCGTTCTTCGCGGCCTCGTCGGTGCCGTCCACGACAGTCGGCTCGACCTGCTCGTCAGCGCCGGTCTCGACCACGGCCGCGCCGGTGCTCACCGACTCGTCGACCTCGACCGCGGTGTCCTCGGCGGCGCGCTGGTCCTCGGGCTGCGTGATCCGGTCCTGGAACCGGGCGGCCCGGTCACGGCTGCGCTCGTCGCGCCGGTCGTCCCGGCGGTCTTGACGCGGCTTGTCGTACTGCGGCTTGTCGTAGTGCGGCCGGTCCGAACGCGGCCGGTCGCCGCTGGGTCGGTCATCCCGACGCTGGTAACCGCCGCGATCGCCGGTGGAGCGGTCGTCGCGCCGCTGGTAGCCACCCCGGTCGCCGCTCTGGCTGTCCCGGCGCTGGTAACCACCACGGTCGCCGCTGGGTCGGTCATCCCGACGCTGGTAACCGCCGCGGTCACCGGTAGGCCGATCGTCACGACGCTGGTAGCTCCCGCGGTCACCGGCGGGCCGGTCGTCCCGGCGCTGGTAGCCGCCACGGTCACCGCTGGGCCGGTCATCACGCCGCTGGTAGCTGCCACGGTCACCGGTGGGCCGGTCATCGCGTCGCTGGTAACCGCCGCGGGCGCCGCTCTGGCTGTCCCGGCGCTGGTAACCACCACGGTCCTCGCGCGGCCGGAACTCACGACGCTCACCGCCGCGGTCGTCCCGCCGGAACCCGCCCCGGTCGCTGGAGCTGCGGTCGCTGGAGCGCTCGCCACCGCGATCGTCGCGCCGCTGATAGCCGCCACGGTCGCCACCGCGATCACCGGAACGGTCATCGCGCCGGTCGTCCCGGCGCTGGTAACCGCCACGGTCGCCGCTGGGCCGGTCATCACGTCGCTGGTAGCCACCGCGATCGCCGGTGGGCCGGTCGCCGCTGGGCCGGTCATCACGTCGCTGGTAGCCACCGCGATCGCCGGTGGGCCGGTCGCCGCCGGGTCGGTCGTCGCGTCGCTGGTAGCCACCGCGGTCGCCGCTCTGGCCGTCGCGACGCTGGTAACCACCACGGTCCTCGCGCGGCCGGAACTCACGACGCTCACCACTGCGCTCAGTACCCCGGTTGAACCCGCGGTCACCGGTCCGGTCGCTGCTGCGATTGTCGGTCCGGTTGTCGGTTCGACTGTCGGTCCGGTCGTCGCGCCGCTCGAACCGAGGCCGGTTCTCGTCGCGCCGGAACCCGCCCCGATCACCGGAGCGGTCGTCGCGTCGCGAATAACCGCCGCGGTCCCCACTCGGTCGGTCGTCCCGACGCTGGTAACCGCCGCGGTCGCCGGTGGACCGGTCATCACGTCGCGGGTAACCACCGCGGTCGTCACGGGGCTTGTCGAAACGGGGACGCTCGCCCCGGCTGTCGCTGCTCCTGCTGTCGCCCCGGTTGTCGTCGCGGCGCGGATAGCCACCACGCTCGTCCCGACGCGGAGAATCGTCCCGACGCTGGTAGCTGCTCGACCGCTCGCCCCCACGAGCGTCACGGCTACCCGCCGGCTTGCGATCGCCCTGGGCTCGGCCACCGTCGTCGGATCGGCGCGGGCGGTCTCCCTGGCCACGCTGACGGTCGCCGGGTCGATCCCCGAACCTGGACACTAGCTCCTCCTACTGTGGACACGCCGAAAGGGCTTGCGGTGTTGCGGCACAACCTAATGTGCCCCCACCACAAGCCCTTTCAGGGAAGAATGTTCGGCGGCGTCCTACTCTCCCACACCCTCACGAGTGCAGTACCATCGGCGCTGGAAGGCTTAACTACCG
>NZ_JBHSQO010000055.1:0-59810 GCF_042658445.1 Saccharothrix lopnurensis
GGGCCCCGGACCTCCGCACCGCGCGGACGGTCCGGGGCGCCGGCCGCCCCCGCCTTCGGCCCCCTGCTCCACCCGGCCGTCCGCGCTGCTCCGTTCGTCACCGGTCAAAATGTGCACGTGGATCGACGAACGCTGCTGTGCGGCCTGCTCGCCCTGACCGCCGGCGGCGGCGGCCTGACCGCGTGCGGCGCGGGCCCGCCCGCCCGCCGCCCCGGCGTCGGCTCGGCCCGCCCCGGTGACCGCGTCGCCGGCCTCGCCGACGACCCGGTCGGCTCCGGCGCGCTGGTCGACGTGGCGGGCGACGGGCAGTTGCTGCTGGTCAGGCCGTCCGACGAGGTGGTCCGCGCGTTCAACCCGGCCTGCCCGCACCAGGGCACCGCGGTCAACCCGCCCGCCGCCGGGGTGATCACCTGCCCGACCCACGCCAGCACGTTCGACCCGGTTTCCGGCGCGGTGCTGACGGGCCCGTCGCCGCGCGGCCTGGCCGAGGTGCCGGTCTCGGTGGCCGGTCCGGACGTGGTGCTCTCCTGAGGGGCGTCCCACCTCGCGGGATCCGTTGAACCCGGCTTCACGTGGTGTCGTATTGCGTGTGTACCGAACGACCACCTCCCACCACGTAGCAAAGGACCGGTTTTGAGTTCAACGGAGAAAGCAGGACTGTCCCGTCGCTCGGCGCTGTGCGGCCTCCTCGTCGCGCTCGCGGTGCCCGGTGGGCTCGCGGCGTGCGGCGGCGGCGAGCCGACCCCGACCGGTGGCGCCGGCGCCACCGACACCCCGACCGCCGGCAGCACCGGCAACGGCACGACGGGCGCCGCGGTGATCGCCGCGCTGGCCGACGTGCCCGACGGCGGCGGCCTGGTGGCGGGCAACCCGGCCACCAGCAAGCCGCTGGTGCTGGTCCGCACCGGCGAGACCGTCAAGGCGTACGACGCGACGTGCCCCCACCAGGGCGTGGCCGTCGCCCCGCCGGAGAACGGCACCATCACCTGCCCGGCCCACGGCAGCCAGTTCAGCGCCGCGGACGGCTCGCTGGCCAAGGGCCCGGCCACCAGGGGCCTCACCGAGGTCGCGGTCAGGGTGGAGGGGGACCAGGTCTTCCTGGCCTGACCCGCGCGTGCCGGACGCCCGGACCCGCGACCGTCGACCCAGGACCCGCGACCGTCGACCCGCGACCCAGGACCCGCGACCCGCGACCGCCGCCACCGGCCGCGGGTCCGGGACCGCGGGTCCGGGTGCGGTCGCACACCGGACCGGGTGAACCGACCACGCGATCGTTTGTCGGTGCCCGCACGTAGGCTTGTCGCGTGGCCGACCCGTCGACCTATCGCCCCGCGACAGGCACCATCCCCGAAGCCCCCGGCGTGTACAAGTTCCGCGACGCCGGCGGCCGGGTGGTCTACGTCGGCAAGGCCAAGAACCTGCGCTCCCGCCTCAACTCCTACTTCGCCGACCTCACGGGCCTGCACCCGCGCACCAGGCAGATGGTCACCACCGCGGCGAGCGTCGAGTGGACCGTGGTCACCACCGAGGTCGAGGCGCTCCAGCTGGAGTACAACTGGATCAAGGAGTTCGACCCCCGCTTCAACGTCCGCTACCGCGACGACAAGAGCTACCCGGTCCTGGCCGTGACGCTGCACGAGGAGTTCCCCCGCCTGCACGTCTACCGCGGCCCGCGCCGCAAGGGCGTCCGCTACTTCGGCCCCTACGCCCACGCCTGGGCCATCCGAGAGACCCTGGACCTGCTGCTGCGCGTCTTCCCCGCCCGCACCTGCTCCGCCGGCGTGTTCAAGCGCCACGGCCAGATCGGCCGCCCGTGCCTGCTCGGCTACATCGACAAGTGCTCCGCGCCCTGCGTGGGCCGCGTCACCGCCGACCAGCACCGCGACATCGTCGAGGACTTCTGCGACTTCCTGGCCGGCCGCACCGACTCGCTGGTCCGCCGGCTCGAACGGGAGATGACGGCCGCCGCCGAGGAGCTGGAGTTCGAGAAGGCCGCCCGCCTGCGCGACGACCAGGCCGCCCTCAAGCGGGCCCTGGAGAAGCAGGCCGTGGTCCTCGGCGACGGCACCGACGCCGACGTGGTCGCCTTCGCCCAGGACGACCTGGAGGTCTCCGTGCAGGTGTTCCACGTGCGCGCCGGGCGCGTGCGCGGACAGCGCGGCTGGGTCGTCGACAAGGTGGACGAGGTCGGCGTGCCCGAGCTGGTCGACCAGTTCGTCACCCAGTTCTACGGCGAGCAGGCCGACTCCGCGCGGGCCGGCGGCGTCGAGGCGGCGCCCGTGCCGCGCGAGGTGCTGGTGCCCGAGCTGCCCGACGACGCGCCCGCCGTGGAGAGGTGGCTGTCCGACCTGCGCGGCGGCCGGGTGGTGCTGCGCGTCCCGCAGCGCGGCGACAAGCGCGCCCTCATGGAGACCGTCGGGCGCAACGCCGAGGAGGCGTTCCAGCAGCACAAGCTGCGCCGCGCCGGCGACCTCACCGCCCGCTCGGCCGCCCTCCAGGAGCTCCAGGAGGCGCTGGGCCTGGACTCGGCGCCGCTGCGCATCGAGTGCACCGACATCAGCCACGTGCAGGGCACCGACGTGGTGGCCTCGCTCGTGGTCTTCGAGGACGGCCTGGCGCGCAAGTCCGAGTACCGCCGCTTCGCCGTCCGCGAGGCCGCCGAGCAGGGCGACGTCGCCTCCATCGCCGAGGTCGTGCGCCGCCGCTTCCAGGCTTACCTGAGGGAGACCGCCGACGCCGGCCCGAACCCCGGCATCGACCCCGAGACCGGCCGGCCGCGCAGGTTCGCCTACGCGCCGAACCTGCTGGTCGTCGACGGTGGCGCGCCGCAGGCGCAGGCGGCCTCCGACGTGCTGGCCGAGCTGGGCATCACCGACGTGGCGGTGGTCGGCCTGGCCAAGCGGCTGGAGGAGGTGTGGGTGCCCGGCGAGCCGGACCCGGTCATCCTGCCCCGCACCAGCGAGGCCCTCTACCTGCTGCAACGCGTGCGCGACGAGGCACACCGGTTCGCCGTCGCCTACCACCGGCAGAAGCGGTCCAAGCGCATGACCACCTCGGCGCTGGACGACGTGCCGGGCCTGGGGCAGACGCGCAGGGCCGCACTGCTCAAGCACTTCGGCTCACTGAAGAGACTGCGTGAGGCGAGCATCGAGGAGATCAGCGTGGTGCCCGGCGTGGGCCGGCGCACCGCGGAGGCCGTGCACGCGACGTTGAGCGCGGTCGGTATCGAAGGGGAAACGAAGTGAGCGCACCGGCCGGCGAGAAGTCCGGCATCGAAGTCGCGGTGGTGACCGGCCTGTCCGGCGCGGGCCGCAGCACCGCCGCCAAGTGCCTGGAAGACCTCGGGTGGTTCGTGGTGGACAACCTGCCGCCCGAGCTGATCGCGACCATGGTGGAGCTGGGCGCGCAGGCCAGGGGCGCCATCACCAGGGTCGCGGTCGTCATGGACGTGCGCAGCCGCGCGTTCACCGACGACCTGGCGGCGATCATCAAGGACCTCGACACCCGCGGCTACAAGCCGAAGGTGCTGTTCCTGGAGGCCACCGACGCCGTGCTGATCCGCCGGTTCGAGTCGGTCCGCCGCGGCCACCCCCTCCAGGGTGACGGGCGCCTCGCGGACGGCATCGAGGCCGAGCGGGTCCTGCTCACGCCGCTGCGCGAGGAGGCCGACCTGGTGCTGGACACCTCCGGCCTGTCCGTGCACCAGCTGCGCAACAAGATCGAGGACACCTTCGGCTCCGAGGCGGCGACCCGCACGCGCGTCACCGTGCTGTCGTTCGGCTACAAGTACGGCCTGCCGATGGACTCCGACCTGGTGATGGACGTGCGGTTCCTGCCGAACCCGTTCTGGATCCCCGAGCTGCGCGAGCAGACCGGCCTGGACGGCGACGTGCGCAACTACGTGCTCACCCAGGAGGGCGCGGAGGAGTTCCTCGACCGCTACCACGAGCTGCTGCGGCTCATCGGCGCCGGCTACCGGCGCGAGGGCAAGCGGTACCTGACGCTCGCGGTGGGCTGCACCGGCGGCAAGCACCGCAGCGTGGCCATCTCCGAGGAGCTGGCCGCCCGGCTGGCCAGCGAGGACGGCATGGCGGTCAAGGTCGTGCACCGGGACCTGGGACGCGAGTGAGCTGGACAGCTGTGGCGTTGGGCGGCGGGCGCGGCCTGCACGTCACGCTGACCGCGCTGCGCCGGGTGACCGACGACGTGACGGCCGTGGTCACGGTCGCCGACGACGGCGGCTCCTCGGGGCGCCTGCGCCGTGAGCTGGGCCTGCTGCCGCCCGGCGACCTGCGCAAGGCGATGGTGGCGCTGGCGGGCGAGGACCCCGCCAGCGCGATGTGGGCGACGCTGTTCCAGCACCGCTTCGGCGGCACGGGCGCGCTGGCCGGGCACGCGGTGGGCAACCTGGTGCTGGCCGGGCTGCTGGAGCAGCTGGGCGACCCGGTGGCGGTGCTGGCGGAGGCCGCCCGGCTGCTCGGCGTGCGCGGGCGCGTGCTGCCCATGTGCACCGAGCCGCTGGAGATCGAGGCCGACGTGTCCGGGCTGGACGACGACGCCGACGTGGAGCGCCGCATCCGCGGCCAGGTCGCGATCGCCACCACCCCCGGCCGGGTGCGGCGCATCCGGCTGCACGGCCCCGGCGGGCCCGGCGAGGCGCCGCGCGGCTGCCCGGAGGCCGTCGAGGCGGTGCTGAGGGCGGACGTGGTGCTGCTCGGGCCGGGGTCCTGGTTCACCAGCGTGCTGCCGCACCTGCTGGTGCCCGAGCTGCACGACGCGTTGACGCGCACCGCCGCGAAGAAGGTCGTGGTGCTCAACCTCGTCCCCCAACCGGGCGAAACCGCCGGCTTCTCCCCGGAGCTGCACCTCGACGTGCTGTGCGAGCACGCGCCGCGGCTGCGCGTGGACGCGGTGATCGCGGACGTCGGCGCGGTGCCCGTCCCGGACCGCCTGCGGCGCGCCGCCGCAGCTCTGGGGGCCGAGGCGCACCTCGTGCCGGTCGCCGTGGCCGGTGCGCCGGACCGGCACGACCCGGCCGCGCTGGCCCTGGGGATTCGTCGGGCGTTGGCCGGCCCCGCTGACGGGACCGGCGGGGCGTCGAGTACAACCCTGCTGGACGAAGGCACGACCAGGGGAGGCGAGGCACCGTGGCGATGACGTCTGCGGTCAAGGACGAGCTGAGCAGGCTGGCCGTCTCCAAGACCTGCTGCCGCCGCGCGGAGGTCGCGTCCCTGCTGCGGTTCGCGGGCGGCCTGCACATCGTCGGCGGGCGGGTGGTCGTGGAGGCGGAGCTGGACCTGGGCTCGACGGCCCGGCGGCTGCGCCGCGAGATCCACGAGCTCTACGGGCACCAGTCCGACGTGTTCACCATCACCTCCAGCGGCCTGCGCAAGGGCACCCGGTTCGTGGTGCGCGTGGTCAAGGACGGCGAGGGCCTGGCCCGCCAGACCGGGCTGCTGGACCCGCGCGGCCGCCCGGTGCGCGGCCTGCCCGCGCCGGTGGTGTCCGGCGGGGTGTGCGACGCGGAGGCGGCCTGGCGCGGCGCGTTCCTGGCGCACGGCTCGCTGACCGAGCCCGGCCGGTCGTCGTCGATGGAGATCACCTGCCCGGGGCCGGAAGCGGCGTTGGCGCTGGTCGGGGCGGCGCGGCGGATGGGCATCGCCGCGAAGTCGCGGGAGGTGCGCGGCGCGGAGCGGGTGGTGATCCGGGACGGCGACGCGATCGGCGCGATGCTGACCAGGCTCGGCGCGCACGACAGCGTGCTGGCCTGGGAGGAGCGGCGGATGCGCCGCGAGGTGCGGGCCACGGCCAACCGCCTGGCGAACTTCGACGACGCCAACCTGCGGCGCTCGGCGCGGGCCGCGGTGGCGGCGGCGGCGCGTGTGCAGCGGGCGCTGGAGATCCTCGGCGCCGAGGCGCCGGACCACCTGGCCGCGGCGGGCGCGCTGCGCCTGGCGCACCGGCAGGCGTCGCTGGAGGAGCTGGGCCAGCTGTCGGAGCCGCAGATGACCAAGGACGCGGTGGCCGGCCGCATCCGGCGCCTGCTGGCCATGGCCGACAAGCGCGCCAAGGAGATGGGCATGCCCGACACGGAGTCCGCCGTGACCGCGGAAATGCTGGAGGCCGAGGTCTGACCCGCCCCCTCGCGCGAGTCGTACGCCCAACCCGCGCGAGTCGTACGCCCAGACCCCCCGAGTTACACGTTCAGACCCCGCGAGTCGAACGTTCAGGACCATCGTGTCGAACGTTCAGGACCCCCGAGTTCCACATTCGGGGCGGCATCGGGCGGCGCGGTGGGCGGCGCTGCGGTCGCGTCAGGGCCCGGAGATCGCCGGAACGCCCGGCCGCTTTGTTACTTGACGGTAACAATGCCGTCAAGCTGGATTTTCTTGTTCGATAAAGAGATCCTGGTGGTGCGGGTGACCAGGGCCTCGGCGCGGAGGCTAGGCTGACCGACGGCTGCCTGGTCAGCCCATGACTGCACGCCTCTGGTGTTCGTTCCGCCAGTCGAGATCGAGGAGACTCACCGTGACGGTTCGCGTAGGTGTCAATGGTTTCGGCCGCATCGGCCGCAACTTCTGGCGCGCCGTTCAGGCCAGCGGGCACGACATCGAGATCGTCGCCTTCAACGACCTCGGTGACGTCAAGACGATGGCACACCTGCTCAAGTACGACTCCATCCTCGGCCGCCTGGACGGCGAGGTGACCGTGACCGACGAGGGCATCTCGGTCGACGGCAAGGTCATCAAGGCCCTGGCCGAGCGCGACCCGGGCAAGCTGCCCTGGAAGGACCTCGGCGTCGACGTCGTGGTCGAGTCCACCGGCTTCTTCACCGACGCCACCGTGGCCCGCAAGCACGTCGACGAGGGCGGCGCGAAGAAGGTCATCATCTCGGCCCCGGCCAAGAACGAGGACCTCACCGTCGTCCTGGGCGCCAACGAGGGCCAGTACGACGGCTCGCAGACCGTCATCTCGAACGCCTCGTGCACCACGAACTGCCTGGCCCCGCTGGCCAAGGTGCTGCACGACTCGTTCACCATCGAGCGTGGCCTGATGACCACCATCCACGCCTACACGCAGGACCAGAACCTCCAGGACGCGCCGCACAAGGACCTGCGCCGCGCCCGCGCCGCCGCGCTGAACATCGTGCCCACCAGCACCGGCGCCGCCAAGGCCATCGGCCTGGTGCTGCCCGAGCTGAACGGCAAGCTCGACGGCTACGCGCTGCGCGTGCCCGTGCCCACCGGCTCGGCCACCGACCTGACCGTCACCGTGGGTCGCGACGTCACCCTGGACGAGGTCAACGCCGCCTACCAGGCCGCCGCCGAGGGCCCGCTGAAGGGCTACCTGCGCTACAGCACCGACCCGATCGTGTCGTCGGACATCGTCACCGACCCGGCGTCCTGCATCTACGACGCGCCGCTGACCAAGGTCAACGGCAACCAGGTCAAGGTCGTCGGCTGGTACGACAACGAGTGGGGCTACTCCAACCGCCTCGTCGACCTGGTCAACCTCGTCGCCGGCAAGCTCTGAAGCGGTACGGGACGCTCGCTGTGAAGACTCTCGAAGACCTGCTCAGCGAGGGTGTGTCGGGTCGGCGCGTGCTCGTGCGCGCCGACCTGAACGTCCCCCTCGACGGCGACCGGATCACCGACGACGGCCGCGTCCGCGCGTCGGTCCCGACGATCAAGGCGCTCGTGGGCGCGGGCGCCCGCGTCCTGGTCGCCGCCCACCTCGGCCGCCCCAAGGGCGAGCCGGACTCCAGGTTCTCCCTCGCGCCCGTCGCCGCGCGGCTCGGTGAGCTGCTCGGCCAGGACGTCGTGATCGGCACCGGCACCGCCGACGCCGACGGCACCGTGGTGCTGCTGGAGAACATCCGCTTCGACCCGCGCGAGACCAGCAAGGACGACGCCGAGCGCGCCGCCCTCGCCCGCGAGCTCGCCGCCAAGGCCGACGCGTTCGTCTCCGACGGCTTCGGCGTCGTGCACCGCAAGCAGGCGTCGGTCTACGACGTGGCCCGGGAGCTGCCCCACTACGCGGGCGGCCTCGTGCTGGCCGAGGTCGAAGTGCTGCACCAGCTCACCGAGGACCTCAAGCGGCCCTACGTCGTCGTGCTCGGCGGCGCGAAGGTCTCCGACAAGCTCGGCGTCATCAAGAACCTGCTGGGCAAGGTCGACCGGCTCCTCGTCGGCGGCGGCATGGCCTACACCTTCCTCAAGGCCCAGGGCCACGAGGTCGGCCGGTCGCTGCTCCAGGAGGACCAGCTCGACCAGGTCCGCGGCTTCCTCGCCGAGGCCGAGGAGCGCGGCGTGGAGCTCGTGCTCCCCGTCGACGTGCTCGCGGCCACCGGGTTCGCCGCCGACGCGCCCTACGAGGTCGTGCGCACCGACGCCATCCCCGCCGACCGCGAGGGCCTGGACATCGGCCCCGAGACGCGGGAGCTGTTCGCGGGCAAGCTCGCCGACGCGCGGACCGTCTTCTGGAACGGCCCGATGGGCGTGTTCGAGTTCGAGGCGTTCTCCGGCGGCACGCGGGCCGTCGCCGAGGCGCTCGTCAAGAGCGACGCCTTCACCGTGGTCGGCGGCGGCGACTCCGCCGCGGCCGTGCGCGCCCTCGGCCTGCCCGAGGACGGCTTCTCGCACATCTCCACCGGTGGTGGCGCATCCCTGGAGTTCCTCGAAGGCAAGGAACTCCCCGGCGTGAAGGTCCTGGAGGACTGATGGCCGCGCGCCAGCCCCTCATCGCGGGCAACTGGAAGATGAACCTCAACCACCTCGAAGCCATCGCCCTGGTGCAGAAGATCGCCTTCTCCCTGCCGGAGAAGTACTTCGCCAAGGTCGAGGTCGCGGTGCTGCCGCCGTTCGTCGACATCCGGTCCATCCAGACCCTCGTCGACGGCGACAAGCTGCTGCTCAAGTACGGCGCGCAGGACCTGTCGCCGCACGACTCCGGCGCCTACACCGGCGACGTGTCCGGCGTGATGCTCGCCAAGCTCGGCTGCTCCTACGTCACCGTGGGCCACTCCGAGCGGCGCGAGTACCACCAGGAGGACGACGCCCTGGTCAACAAGAAGGTCAAGGCCGCGCTCAAGCACGGCATCACCCCGATCTTCTGCCTGGGCGAGCAGGTCGACGTCCGCGAGGCGGGCGACCACGTGCCGTTCTGCACGAACCAGCTGGTCGAGGGCCTCAAGGGGCTCTCCGCCGAGCAGGTCCGGAACGTCGTGATCGCCTACGAGCCCGTGTGGGCCATCGGCACCGGCAAGGTCGCCTCGGCGGCCGACGCCCAGGAGGTCTGCGCCGCCCTGCGCGTCAAGCTCGCCGAGCTGCACGGCGAGGACGTCGCTTCGGCCGTTCGGGTGCTTTACGGCGGTTCCGTCAAGTCCGGCAGCATCGCCGAGCTGGTCGCCCAGAAGGACGTCGACGGCGCCCTCGTGGGCGGTGCGAGCCTGAACGCGGACGAGTTCGCCAAGCTGTGTGCCCTCGCGGCGGGTGGCCCACTACCCTGATCTGGTTGACACGCACTCCCCCGGCAGTGGTCCACGGTCGGCAGTCGACCGGGTACTCTGTGGCGTCACCTGCCTGACAGCGAGGAAGAAATGATCCTGTTCCTGCAGATCCTGTTGATCGTCTCGAGCTTGCTGCTCATCCTGCTGGTGCTGCTGCACCGCGGGCGTGGCGGCGGTCTGTCCTCGCTGTTCGGCGGCGGTATGCAGTCGAGCCTGTCCGGTTCCAGCGTGGTGGAGAAGAACCTCGACCGGCTGACGCTGTTCGTCGGCGCGGTCTGGGTCATCGCCATCGTGGGCACCGGACTGCTCATGAAGCTCTGACCGAGCTCTCCTCGGTCCGAGCTTTCGGTCCGGCAGACAGGGAAACCACGTGGTGGGGGTGTGAGGGTCGATGGCTGGTGGTAACGCGATTCGCGGTACCCGCGTCGGCGCAGGCCCGATGGGCGAATCGGAACGCGGCGAGTCCGCGCCCCGACGTCGGGTGTCGTACTGGTGCGCGAACGGGCACGAGTCCCGGCCGTCGTTCGCGGTCGAGGCGGATGTCCCGGAGAACTGGGACTGCCCCCGGTGCGGTCTTCCGGCGGGGCGCGACGAGCAGGCACCCCCTGCTCCGCCGCGCAACGAGCCGTACAAGACGCACCTGGCGTACGTGAAGGAGCGCCGCTCCGACGCGGACGGCGAGGCGATCCTCGAAGAGGCGCTCATGAAGCTGCGCAAGCAGCGCGAAGAGCCCTAGTTCGGAGCGGGACCGGGCGGTTTCGGCCTCCGGTCGCGTTCGACGGGCACGACAGCGGCCCCCGTGGTTCCCCACGGGGGCCGTTGCTGTGCTTCCGCGATTTGTGAGCTTCGCTCGTGTGTGGTGCCGTTCCGTGGTTCGGGTTCGCGGGTTCGCGGGTTCGGGTCGGCCGGTTCAGGTTCGCCGGTTCGGGTTCGCCGGTTCAGGTTCGCTTGGCGAACAGGCCGGCGAACAGGCGGCGGATCACCAGGACGCCCAGCAGCAGGATGAGGACCAGGGCCACGAGGGTGGGCGTGGTGCCGCTGGTGGAGCTGGTCAGGGCCACCTCGACGCTGCCGACCAGCACCAGGCCGCAGTCGGCGCGGACGACGTGACGACCCGGGTGGATCGTCCGGAACTCGACCAGGGTGCTGAAGGTGCCCGACGGGTCGGCCCGCGTCGTGCCGATGTCCTCGCCCTGGGAGGTCAGCCTCACCTCGGAGTCGGGGGCGCAGCCGGTGCCCGTGGCGGTCAGGGGATCGCCCGGCTGGATGTTGTCCTTGTCCAGGGTCAGGACGCCGTCGCCGACGCCCTCGTCCTCCAGCGGGATCGGGGTGCCGATGGACATTGTCGTGGTGGTGGTCGTGGTGGTGGTGATCGTCGTTGTCGTGGTGGTTTCAGTGGTGGTCGACTCCGACGCGCGGGTCGTGCTCGTGACGGGCGGGGGAGTGGACGTCGCGGTGACCGCGGGCGCCGTCGTGGTGGTCTGGACCGCCGTCACGGTGAAGGCGTCCGTGGGGCTGCCGGTGGCCGCGCAGACGGGCCGGGCCGTGACGGCGTGGCCGCCCGGGGTCGCTCCCGACGGGACGGTCGCGGTGCCGGAACCCCGGCCCCGGTCCCCGTGCCACCCGGTGCCGACGACCTGGCCGGTGTCCCAGACGAGCTGCACCGTGCGGTTGGAGCAGCGCGGGTCCAGGTAGAGGTCGGCCCAGCTCACGGTGAACGTGCTGCCCGCCGGGCCCGAGTCGGGGGACGCGGTGGCGGTGGGGCGCGGTTGGGCGGATACCGGTGTCGCTACGAGCACGACCACGCCGTAGGCCAGGGTGCCGAGTAGAGCTAGTGTTCCTGCCGATCGCATGACGACCTTCCCCACTCCCGAGGTGCCCTGTGAGACGCATTATGAGCAGCCTCGTCCTACTGCTCCTGTGCGGGACCTCCTTCGCGGTCGGCCCGGCCTTCGCGGTCGGTGAGGCCCGTGCGGTTGCCCCGGCCCGTGTCGTTGCCCCGGCCCACGCGGCCGGCGAGGCGATCACCGTTGACGCCACAGTGGACGGAACACCGGTCGGCGAGGAACGGTTGGTGCTGGACCCGGCGGCCTCCCCCCGGATCGAGGTGACCGTCCACAATGGAACGGACGTCGTCCGGCACGTCAAGTCGGTCCGCCTGTCCGGCGCGGTGCTGGCGCTGACGTTCTTCTCCTACGACACGACCGTGCCGTTCGAGGTGCCGGGTCGGCAGAGCGTGACGCGGGCGTTCGCGCTGGACGTGAGCCAGCTGGGCGGTCAGGCGACCGGGCTGCTGCCGACCACGCTGGAGGTGCTGGACGCCAACCGCGACGTCATCGGGTCCGCGCGGGCCGTGGGTGATGTGCGCGGGTCGATGTGGTCGGTGTACGGGCTGTTCGGCTTGGCGATGGCGGTGTTGACCGTGCTCGCGTGGACGGGGGTCCTGCTGGCGCTGGCGCGGCGGCGGCTGCCGGCCGGCCGGTGGGGGCGGGCGGCTCGGTTCCTGCCGGCGGGGGTGGGGTCGGGGCTGGTGGCGGTGATCGCGTTGTCGGTGCTGCGGGTGGTGGTGCCTTCGCCGGGGGTGGGGGTCGGCCTCGTGCTGGGGACGGCCGGGGTGGTGTTCGCGCTGGGGTGCCTGACGCGGCACCCCGATGCCGACGACCTGCCGCCGGAGCCGGCGGGCGGCTCGCCCGACCTGCCCCCGGCGGATCCCGAGGCGACCCAGCGCATCCCGCGTCCGCTGCCGGGCCGGGTGGCTTGACGGGGCCGAGGGCGGGACTGGGGGCAGGTCCTGGTTCGGTTCCGGAGGGGTCGGCTCGTGGCTTGGTGCGGTGCCGAGTGGATGGTCTGCCTGCGGTGGGGACTGGGTTCCTGAGGCAGGGGGTGTGGTCGGGTTTCCTCATGTTCCAACCGACGACGGTAACGGTGTTTCCGTACATCGGTCACCCGATCGTATGACGGGTCAGGTGTCCAGGGACCTCGTCACCGGGAACGTTACCCGGACCAGGTAGCCGCCGTCTTCTGTGGGGGCTGCGGCGAAGTCGCCGTTGAGCAGGGCGGCTCTTTCGCGCAGGCCCATGAGGCCGTGGCCGCCGCCGGGGAGGGTGCCGGTTTCCTGTCGGTGGTGGGGTGGGTCGTTGCGGATCTCCGCCCGGAGCTCGTCCCGGTCCACGACGACCAGTACGCCGGTCGGGGCGCCGGCTGCGTGCTTGCGGACGTTCGTCAGCGCCTCCTGCACCGTGCGGTACACGGCGCCGGACACCGGGGCCGGCAGCGACGCGACCTCTCCGTGGACCGCGAGACTGATCGGGAAGCCCGCGGTGGCCACCAGTTGCGGCAGGTCCTCGACCCTCGGTTGGGGCGAGTCGTTGCCGTTCGTGGTTCGCAGGACGCTCACCAGTTGGCGCAGTTCGTCCAGGGTTCTGGTGCTCAGCGTGCGGATCGTGCCCGCCACCCGCCGCGCGTTCGGGTCCTCCGCCGCCATGCGCAGGGCGCCCGCCTGCATCGCGATCAGGCTCACCTGGTGCGACACCACGTCGTGCATCTCGCGCGCCAGCCGGGCCCGCTCGTCGGCCCGCACGGCGTGCGCGTGCAGCATCCGCTCTCGCTCCCGGCTGACGGCCAGTTCGGCGATGCGCGCCGACAGCTCCTCGCGCGCGTGGGCGAGGAGACCGATCGCGATCGGCATCCCGGCCACCAGGCAGCCGTAGATGGCGTTGTGGACGTGGGTCTTCCAGTCCAGCTCCACGAACTCGGACGGCGGCCACGTGAAGAACCGGCTGAACCACACCAGACCGGCGCCGATGAACGTCTGCGTCGACAGCAGCCTGCGCCGCGCCAACGTGCCGAGCGCGATCATCGCCGCCAGCTGCGCCCACCCGGCCAGGAACCCCGGCGCGGTGACCAGCACCACCAGGAACGGGAACCGCCGGCGCAGCGCCACCGCCACGACCGCCACGGCCGACAGCACGTAGTTGTACGTCTCGGCCTCGGGCACCACCCGCAGCCACACGTCGAGCGCCGCGATCGCTACGGCGGCCACGTCGAACGCCCACTGCCGGTAGCGCTCGACCCACCCCCGGGCAGCACTCGACACCCGATCGGTCGGAACGCCGTTGACCCGACCGCCCGGCGGCCTCTCCACCGCGTTGCCGGCCAGGGTCGGACCTCCCGAGTCAGCTATCCGCCGGTCCTCACCGTACTGCGCCGCCATCACGCTTGGCATGACCCGCCCTCCGCCTCCGACCCCGCTCGCTGCCCCCGCTCACCTGTCGAGACAGCCTGATCACCCGAAAGGGACGCTCGGGCGACCAACAAATTGCGAGCGCGAACGTCCGACATGCGGACAGGGGAGGGGGTGGCCAAGGCGATGACAGGAGACGGCGGAAGGTCCCGGTGGAGGTTCCGGAGGTTCCGGTAGAGGTTCTGGTGAGAAGTCCCGATGGGAGAAGTCCCGATGGGAGGAGGGCAGGGCGAGGAGGGCAGGGCGAGGAGGGCAGGGCGAGGAGGGCAGGGCGAGGAGGGCAGGGCGAGGAGGGCAGGACCGGGGCACGATGCGGGGAGAGGCAGCGCGAGGAGGGCACAGCGCAGGAGGTGTACCGGCCGGCCGCGTGGTCCCACGCGAGGAGGGTCGGCCTGCGGAACGGCCGTCCCGAGAGCGAGAAACGCCGACGGGACGGCCGTTCCGGACAGCGGGTGCTAGCGCGGCGGCAACTTCGACGCGGCGGCGGTGTCCAGCAGCCACAGGGTGCGCTCGGTGCCGACCGCGCCCGCGGCGGGCAGGTCAACCTCGCCGGCCCCACCGAGGGCGGAGGCCACGGCCCCGGCCTTCGCCGCACCGGTCGTCATCAGCCACACCTCGCGCGACGCCCGGATCGCGGGCAGGCTCAGGCTCACCCGGGTCGGCGGCGGCTTGGGGCAGTTCCGCACCGCGACGACCGCGCGGTCCCGCTCGTGCACCGCGGGGGAGTCCGGGAACACCGACGCCACGTGCCCCTCCTCGCCCACGCCGAGCAGGCACACGTCGAACGCGAAGCCCTCGCCCAGCAGCTCCGCGTACGCCGCGGCGGCGGCGTCCGGGTCGTCGCCGAACCGGCCGTCGGAAGCCTCCACCACGTGGACGTGCTCGGCGGGCACGGGCACGTGGTCGAGCAGCGCCTCGCGCGCCTGCGTCTCGTTGCGCTGGGGGTCGCCGGACGGGAGGAACCGCTCGTCACCCCAGTACAGCTCCACCCGCGACCAGTCCACCGCGTCCCGCGCGGGGATGTCGCGCAACTGCTCCAGCACGGCGGTGCCGGTGCGCCCACCGGTCAGCACCAGGTGCGCCTCCCCCCGCGCGGCCTGGGCGTCCACCAGCGCGGTCACCAGGCGGGCGGCCGTGGCGGCGGCCAGGAGGTCGCCGCCGCGGTGCACCACGATCCGCGGGTCGCTCACGAACCCGCCTTCGCCTTGCCGGTGGCCTTCGCCGACTTGGCCTTGGCCGGGGCCTTGGCGTCCGACGCCGTCCGGGACTTCGCCGCGGCCTTGGCCGCGGGCTTCGCGCCCGACGCCTTCGCGGCCACCGACTTGGCGGCCGGGGCCTTGGCATCCGCGGCCTTGGTGGCAGCCGGAGCGGCAGCCGGGGCCGCGGTGTCCGCCGACCCGCCCTCCCCGGCCTTCGCCTCGACGGGCTTGAGGTCCGCCGACACCTTCGCCGGCGCCGGCTTGCGCCCACCCGCCGCGACGGCGGCCTTCGGCGCGGTCCGCCCCCGCACCACCTTGCCCAGCGCCCTCAGCGCCGTGTCGTACACCTCGTCCGGGTCGAGCCGCCGCAGCTCCTCGGCCAGGCAGTCCCGCACGACGCGCCGCTGGAGCGCCACCCGGCGCTCCGGCTGACCCGGCTGGTTCAGCGCGCCGACCTTGCCGTCCGGCCGCGACAGCTCCACCACACCGGACCGGCGCACCAGCCGCACGTCCACGATGCCCTCGCCGCGGGCCGCCTTCGACCGCTTCACCGGCACCTTCAGGTACGCGGCGAGCCACGCGGCCAGCAGGTCGGTCGACGGCGAGTCGCTCTCCCCGCTCACCTCGGCCTCGACGACCTTCTCGTACGGCGGCAGGTCGAACGCCGACGCGAGCATCGCCCGCCACAGCGTCAGCCGCGTCCACGCCAGGTCCGTGTCGCCCGGCGTGTACGAGGCGCGCCGCTGCTCCAGCGCCCTGATCGGGTTCTTCTCGGCCGCCGCGTCGGTGATGCGGCGCTGCGCGAGCTGACCGATCGGGTCCTCCGCCGGCACGGCGGGCGCCTCGTTCGGCCACCACGCCACCACCGGGGTGTCCGGCAGCAGCAGCGGCACCACGCAGGAGGCGCCCTCGTTGGCCAGCTCCCCGTACAGGCGCAGCACGATCACCTCGGACGCGCCCGCGTCGCCGCCGACCCGGATCTGCGCGTCCAGCCTCGGCGCGGCCTTGCGGGCGCCGCGGGCCACCACGATCACCCGGCAGGGGTGCTCGCGGCTGGCGTCGTTGGCCGCCTCGACGGCCTCCTCGGTCTTCGCGCCGTCGTCGGTGACGATCACCAGGGTGAGCACCCGGCCGAGGGTGACCGCGCCACCCTCCTCCCGGATCTGCACCAGCTTGCTGTTGACCTGCGACGTGGTCGTCGAGGGCAGGTCGATGATCACGGACGCCTCCAGTGCCTGCCGGTCCGGGCCAGCATCCTGTTCGCGGACGCCGGGCCCCAGGTGCCGGCCTTGTACTTCTCCGGCTCGCCGTGCGTGGCCCAGTGCCCGAGCACCGGGTCCAGGATCTCCCACGACAGCTCGACCTCGTCGTTCTTCGGGAACAGCGACGGCTCGCCCAGCAGCACGTCCAGCAGCAGCCGCTCGTACGCCTCCGGGGAGGACTCGGTGAACGCGTGGCCGTAGCCGAAGTCCATCGTGACGTCCCGGACCTCCATGGAGTTGCCCGGCACCTTCGAGCCGAACCTCATGGTCACGCCCTCGTCCGGCTGCACCCGCACGACCAGGGCGTTCTGCCCCAGCTCCTCGGTCGCGGTGTCGTCGAACGGCAGGTGCGGCGCCCGCTTGAACACCACGGCCACCTCGGTGACCCGGCGGCCCAGGCGTTTGCCGGTGCGCAGGTAGAACGGCACGCCCGCCCAGCGGCGGGTGTTCACCTCGCAGGTGATCGCCGCGTAGGTCTCGGTGATCGAGTCCTTCGCGAAGCCGCCCTCCTCCAGCAGGCCGGGCACCTTCTGCCCGCCCTGCCAGCCGCCGGTGTACTGGCCGCGGGCGCTGGTCTCGTCGAACGGCCCGGTCGCCCGGGTCGCCGACAGCACCTTGACCTTCTCCGCGCGCAGGTCGCTGGGCCGGAACGAGACCGGCTCCTCCATCGCGGTCAGCGCGAGCAGCTGGAGCAGGTGGTTCTGGATCACGTCCCGCGCCGCGCCGATGCCGTCGTAGTAGCCCGCGCGACCGCCCAGGCCGATGTCCTCGGCCATGGTGATCTGCACGTGGTCGACGTAGTTGGCGTTCCAGATGGGCTCGTAGAGCTGGTTGGCGAAGCGCAGCGCCAGGATGTTCTGCACCGTCTCCTTGCCGAGGTAGTGGTCGATGCGGAACACCGACTCCTCGGGGAAGACGTCGTTGACGGTCTTGTTCAGCTGCTTGGCGCTGCTCAGGTCGTGGCCGAACGGCTTCTCGATGACCACCCGGCGCCACTGGCCGGGGTTGTCGGTCGGCGGCGTGGCCAGGCCCGCGCGCTTGAGCTGGTTGACGACCGTGGTGAACGCGCTGGGCGGCACCGACAGGTAGAACGCGTGGTTGCCGCCCGTGCCGCGGTCGCGGTCCAGGTCGGCCAGCGTGGTGGCCAGCGTGTCGAACGCGCTGTCGTCGTCGAAGGTGCCCTGGACGAACCGGACGCCCTCGGCGAGCTGGTCCCAGACCTCCTGCCGGAACGGCGTGCGGGCGTGCTCCTTGACCGCGGAGTGCACGACCTGCATGAAGTCCTGGTCGGCCCAGTCGCGGCGGGCGAAACCGACGAGCGCGAAGCCCGGCGGCAGCAGGCCGCGGTTGGCCAGGTCGTAGATGGCGGGCATGAGCTTCTTGCGCGACAGGTCACCCGTCACGCCGAAGATCACCAGACCGGAGGGCCCGGCGATGCGCGGGAGCCGCTTGTCCCTCGGGTCCCGCAGCGGGTTGCGCTTGGCGGCGGGCGCTGTCACGAACCATCCTCCTGGATTGCCTCGACGAGCTGTGCCAGCCCGGCGACGCGGTCGGTCAGGTGCAGCCGCAGCACCGGTCGCCCGTGCTCGGCCAGCACCTGGCCGTCGCCCAGCGCCTGCGCCAGTTGCAGCGTGCTCAGGTCGTAGGGGCGGCCCGGCACGTCCAGCGACACCTCCGAGGCCCCGGTGAGCTGGAGGAAGACGCTGTTCTGGTGGCCGCCCTTGTGGTACTGGCCGGTGGAGTGCAGGAACCGCGGTCCCCAGCCGAAGGTGGTCTGGAGGTGTGAACGCCGCGCCAACTCCGGGCGGACGAGGGCGAACGAGGCGTCGTCGATCCGGTCCAGGTACGCCTGCACCGACAGGTAGCCGTGCTCCGGGGCGGCCGCGACGAGCGCCTTGACCGCCTCGGCGACGGTCTTGACGTCCGGCGACAGCCAGCCCTCGCTCGGGTGGACCTCGACCGGGCCGTCGGTGAACGCGGGCGACACCGAGGACGCCGCGGGGGAGTCCAGCAGCGACCGGGCCGCCTTCTTCGCCGCCTCCACGTCCGGCTGGTCGAACGGGTTGATCTCCAGCACGCGGCCCACCAGCGCGGTCGCGTACTCCCACACCAGGAACTGCGCGCCGAGCGCGCCCTCCACGGCGAGGGTGGACGAGCCGGTGGCCGGGCCGATCGCGACGGTGGTGGCGTCCGAGCGCGCGTCCGGGAAACCGGGCGCGCCGGGGCCCTCCACGACCACCGGCAGCAGGCCGGTGCCGTTCTTGCCGGTCGACTCGGCGATCAGCTGCTCGGCCCAGTCGCCGAAGCCGGAGATGCCCGAGCCGGTGTCGGCGAACACGATCTTCTCCGCGCCGTGCGCGTGCGCGACCGCGAAGGTCGCGGCCAGCACCACCGCCGGGTTGTCCGCCGAGTCCGCCGAGACCAGCGGGGCGACCGCGGCCGCCTCGTCGAGCAGGGCGCCGACGTCCGCGCCGGCCAGGCCCGAGGGGACCAGGCCGAACGCGGTCAGCGCCGAGTAGCGGCCGCCCACGTTCGGGTCGGCCAGGAACACCCTGCGGTAGCCGGCCTCCCGGGACGCCGCCTCCAGCGGCGAGCCCGGGTCGGTCACCACGACGATCCGCGAGGCGGCGTCGACGCCCGCGGCGGTGAACGCCGCCTCGAAGATCCGCCGGTGGCTGTCGGTCTCGACGGTGCCGCCCGACTTCGACGACACCACCAGGACGGTCCGCTCCAGGTCGCCCGCGAGCGCGTCGGCGACCTGGCCCGGGTCGGTGGTGTCGAGCACGACCAGCGGCACGCCCGCCGTGCCGGTGATCACCTCGGGGGCCAGCGAGGAGCCGCCCATGCCGGCGAGGACCACGCGGTCCACGCCCTCCGCGAGCAGCTCCTCGCGCAGCGCGGTGATCTCGGCCACCAGCGGGCGCGACGTCTCGTGCAGCGTCGTCCACGACAGGCGGATCGACGCCTCGGGCTCCGCCTCGGGACCCCACAGCGTGGCGTCCCCGGCGGTGAGCCTGCTCGGCGCCGAGTCCCGGACCAGGTCACCGATGACGGTGTCGACCTGGTCCTGGTTCGGTGTGCGGACGATCTCCACGGAGATCACCTCGGTCATGATTGTCCTCGTCCTCAGCCCTTGGCCTGGTCCAGCTGTCCGGTCACCGTCTCCAGCAGCTCGGCCCACGACTTCTCGAACTTGTCGACGCCCTCGGTCTCCAGCGTGACGAACACGTCGTCGAGGTCGATGCCGACCTCGACGAGCCCGTCGAAGACCTCCTGCGCCTGGGCGGCCCGCCCGGACACGGTGTCGCCCACGATCTTGCCGTGATCGGCGACCGCGTGCAGGGTCTTCTCGGGCATCGTGTTGACCGTGTCGGCCACGACCAGCTGGTCGACGTAGCGCGTGTCGGAGTAGGCCGGGTCCTTGACGCCGGTGGAGGCCCACAGCGGGCGCTGCGCGCGGGCGCCCTCGGCGGCCAGCGCCTCCCACCGGGCGCCCTGGAACGTCTCCTGGTACGCCGCGTGGGCCAGCACGGCGTTGGCGATGGCGGCCTTGCCGCGCAGCTCCTCCGCCCGCGGGTCGTCCAGCGCGTCCAGCCGCTTGTCGATCTCGGCGTCCACCCGGGACACGAAGAACGACGCCACGGAGTGGATGGTGCGCAGGTCGTGGCCGTTGGCCTTGGCCTGCTCCAGGCCCGCGACGAACGCCTCCATCACGCGGCGGTAGCGCTCGACGGAGAAGATCAGCGTCACGTTGACGCTGACGCCCTCGGCCAGGGTCCGGGTGATCGCGGGCAGGCCCTCGACCGAGGCCGGGATCTTGACCATCAGGTTCGGCCGGTCGACGGTCTTCCACAGGTCGAGCGCCTCGGCCGCGGTGCGCTCGGTGTCCTTGGCCAGGCGCGGGTCGACCTCGATCGACACCCGGCCGTCGACGCCGTCGGTGGCGTTGTAGGTGTCGCGGAACAGGTCGCACGCGTTGCGCACGTCGGTCGTGGTCACCTCGCGCACGGCGGCGTCGGTGTCCGCGCCGCGCGCGGCCAGCTCGCGGACCTGCGCGTCGTAGGCCGAGCCCTTCGACAGGGCGGCGGCGAAGATGGTCGGGTTCGTGGTCACGCCGACCACGTGGTGCTCGGCGATCAGGCTCGCCAGGTTGCCCGTGTCGAGGCGTTCCCGGGACAGGTCGTCCAGCCAGATCGACACGCCCGCCGCGCTGAGGTCGGCCAGTGGGTTGCTGCTCACGTCGTCATCTCCCTGGAAGAGGTCTTAGCGGGTCCGGGCCAGCGACCGCCGCGCCGCGGCGACGACGTTCTCGGTGGTGAAGCCGAACTCGCGGAACAGGGTCTGGTAGTCCGCGGAGGCGCCGAAGTGCTCGATGGAGACGATCTCGCCCGCGTCGCCGGCGAACCGGTGCCACGGCTGGGCGATGCCCGCCTCCACCACCACGCGCGCCTTGACCGAGGACGGCAGCACGCCCTCCCGGTACCCCTCGTCCTGGGTGTCGAACCACTCGACGCACGGCATGGACACCACGCGGGTGGCGATGCCCTCGGACTCGAACACCTTCCGGGCCTCGACCGCGATCTGGAGCTCGGAGCCGGTGGCGACGAGGATCAGCTCCGGCTCGCCCTCGCCCTCCAGCACGTAGCCGCCGCGCGCCACGCCGTCGGGGGCCTTCTCCTTGGTGCCCACCAGCACCGGCAGGTTCTGCCGGGTCAGCGCCAGGCCCACCGGGCCGTTGCGGCGCTCCACGGTGACCTTCCAGGCCGCGGCGGTCTCGTTGGCGTCACCGGGGCGCACCACGTTCAGGCCCGGGATGGCGCGCAGCGCGGCCAGGTGCTCGATGGGCTGGTGCGTGGGGCCGTCCTCGCCCAGGCCGATGGAGTCGTGCGTCCACACGTAGATGGCGGGCGACTTCATCAGCGCGGCCAGCCGGACCGCCGGGCGCATGTAGTCGCTGAAGACCAGGAACGTGCCGCCGTACGGGCGGGTCGGGCCGTGCAGCGCGATGCCGTTGAGGATGGAGCCCATGGCGTGCTCGCGGACGCCGAAGTGCAGCGTGCGGCCGTAGCGGTCGGCGTTCCACATCTTGGTGGAGATCGACTCCGGGCCGAACGAGTCGGCGCCCTTCATCGTGGTGTTGTTCGACTCCGCCAGGTCGGCCGAGCCGCCCCACAGCTCCGGCAGCACGTCGCGCAGCGCGCCGAGCACCTCGCCGGACGCCTTGCGGGTGGCCACGCCCTTGGGGTCCGGGTCCCACGACGGCAGGGCGTCGGTCCAGCCCTCGGGCCGCTCGTCGGCCAGCAGCCGGTCCAGCAGCGCCTTGCGCTCCGGGTTCGCCTCGACCCACGCGTCGAACGACCGCTGCCACTCGGCGCGGGCCTGCTCGCCGCGCTTGACCACGGCGCGGGTGTGCTCCAGCACCTCGGGCGCGACCTCGAAGGTCTGCTCCGGGTCGAAGCCCAGGATGCGCTTGACCTCGGCCACCTCGTCGGCGCCCAGCGCCGCGCCGTGGGCCGCGCCGGTGTTCTGCTTGGTCGGCGCCGGGAAGCCGATGATCGTGCGCAGCAGGATGAACGACGGCCGGTCGACCTCGTCCTTGGCGTTCCGCAGCGCCTCCAGGATGCCGGTGACGTTCTCGCCGCCCTCGACGACCTGGACGTGCCAGCCGTACGCCTCGTAGCGCTTCGCGGTGTCCTCGGACAGCGCGATGGTGGTGTCGTCCTCGATGGAGATCTTGTTGTCGTCGTAGATCACCGTGAGGTTACCCAGCTGCTGGGTGCCGGCCAGCGAGGACGCCTCGCTGGTCACGCCCTCCTCGATGTCGCCGTCGGAGGCGATCACGAAGATGTGGTGGTCGAACGGGCTCTCGCCGACCGGGGAGTCCGGGTCGAACAGCCCGCGCTCGCGGCGCGCGGCCATCGCCATGCCGACCGCCGAGGCCAGGCCCTGGCCCAGCGGGCCGGTGGTGATCTCCACGCCGGGGGTGTGGCGGTGCTCGGGGTGGCCCGGGGTGTTCGAGCCCCAGGTGCGCAGCGCCTTCAGGTCGTCGAGCTCCAGGCCGTAGCCGTTGAGGAACAGTTGCACGTAGAGGGTGAGGCTGGAGTGGCCCGCGCTGAGCACGAAGCGGTCCCGGCCCAACCAGTCGCCGTCCGCGGGGTCGTGCCGCATGACCCGCTGGAACAGCGAGTAGGCCAGCGGCGCCAGGCTCATCGCGGTGCCGGGGTGGCCGTTGCCCACCTTCTGCACCGCGTCCGCGGCCAGCACGCGGGCGGTGTCCACGGCGCGCTTGTCGAGGTCGGTCCAGTCCTCGGGCAGGTGGGCTTCGGTCAACCGGGCAATGTCATCGGTGACGGACACTGACTTCCAGCTCCAAACTCGCATAGGCGGTTACGGGTGACGGCTGGCGGTGAACTCAATCGTTTCCGTCAGGTCCGATCCGCGGTTACCAAGGTCCGCCGGCCAGCCTAGTCCGGCCAGAGGACGCGCGTGCCGTCACACGCTCTGTGGGTGTACGCACAGGCGTAGTTCGTGCGATCAGGGACTACCCGAACGGGCCGGTGGGGGAACCCCTGGTTACGATCTGCTCATCCCCTTGACCCCGACGAGGAGCGCCCTGCGATGAGTGCCGTCACCGAGGCCCCGGCGCGGTCGCCCCGACAGGTCGTCGGGGCGTACGTGGCGCTGACCAAGCCGCGGGTGATCGAACTGCTGCTGATCACCACGATCCCGGCGATGCTGCTGGCCCAGCGCGGCCTGCCGCCGCTGTGGCTGATCGCGTGCACCCTGGCGGGCGGCACCCTGGCGGCGGGCTCGGCGAACGCGCTGAACTGCTACGTCGACGCCGACATCGACTCGGTGATGAAGCGCACCGGCGCCCGGCCGCTGGCCCGCAACACCATCCCGCCGCGCAACGCGCTGGTGTTCGGCGTGGTGCTCGGGGTGGTCTCGTTCGGCTTCCTGTGGCTGACCACGAACCTCATGTCGGCCGCGTTCGCGGTGGCCACGATCCTGTTCTACATCTTCGTCTACACCCTGGTGCTCAAGCGCCGGACCTCGCAGAACATCATCTGGGGCGGCATGGCCGGCTGCATGCCGGTGATCATCGGCTGGTCCGCGGTGACCGGCGCGGTGGCGTGGCCCGCCCTGGTGATGTTCGGCGTGATCTTCTTCTGGACGCCGCCGCACACGTGGGCGCTCGCGATGAAGTTCAAGGAGGACTACGCGCGGGCCGGCGTGCCGATGCTGCCCGTGGTGGCCACCGCGCAGCAGGTCACCAGGCAGATCGTCATCTACTCCTGGGTCACCGTGGTGTGCACGCTGCTGCTGGCGCCGGTCACCTCGTGGGTCTACGTCGCGGTGGCCGCCGTGTCGGGCGTGTGGTTCGTGGTGTTCGCGCACCGGCTGCACGGGGTCGTGCGGCGCGGCGGCTCGACGAACACCATGGGGTTCTTCCACCTGTCGAACCTGTACCTGATGCTGGTGTTCTGCGGCCTCGCCGTGGACGCGGTGATCGGCCTGCCGGTGCTCGGCCTGCCCTTCTGACCGGGGCCCGACCGCGGTCGGGTCGAGGAGCTCCCGGACGGGCCGCCACACCTCCAGGTGATCTGGTGGGGCGGCCCGTCACCGGGTGTGGTCAGGACACCGCCGAGAGCAGCTCGGTGACGCTCGGGTCGTCCAGCGACTCGACGATGCACGACCACAGCTCCAGGTTGGCCGTGGCCCACCGGGAGTAGGTGGCCGCGGCCTCCGGGTCGTAGAAGTAGTAGCCCTCGTCGTGCTTGTCCCGCTGCTCGCCGACGATCTTGTGCGCCAGCTCCCGCAGGGTGATGCCGTTCTCCTCCAGGTAGCGCGGCGCGAGCACCACCGGCGTCACCGGCAGCGCCTTGAACAGGGTGTCCGCGTCGGACAGGGCCTGCGCCTCGGGGGAGATGTTGCGGTCCCGGGTGCGCATCTCGGCCTCCTCGACCACCCGGTCCACTCGCCGCGCGAGGTGGTCGGGCACCCCCGCGCGCTCCAGGATGTCCAGCCGCAGCCGGCGCCCGTCCACGGGCAGCGAGTTGCGCCGGACCATGTAGTTGACGTCGTGCACCAGGGCCGCCACCTCGACCAGCGGCGCGTCCGCGCCGTTGCGCCGGGCGAAGTGGACCGCCTTGTCGCGCACGAAGCTGACGTGGTGCCAGCCGTGGAACTGGAGCTTCGGCGCGAGGTCGCGGCACAGCCGCCACACCTCGCGCTCCACCTCCGAGATCGCCTCCGCCGTGACGGTGCTCGTGACGGCGCTCGTGACCATGTTCGTGACAGTGCTCATCGGGACCCCTCCCGTGCCGGGTGGGCCGATGGTAGAGGCGGGCGACGACCGCCCGCGGCCGTTACATGCTGTTCGTGAGGTCCTCCAACCTGGCCTCGACGGGCACGTGGCGGTGACTCGTGCGGGTGTTCGGGTCGAAGCTGAGGCTCCACGGGCGGACCGCGCGGGACTTGACCAGGAACGTCATGGTGTCGTCCGCGGCCTCGGGGATGCGGTGGAACTCGTGGGCCAGCATCGTGCCGGAGTGGCCCTCGGCCGCCGCGGACCGGCGCAGCAGCGTGGTCGACAGGATCGCCCCGCCGCCGTCGGCCAGGTCCACGCTGAACCGCTCGTGCAGGTAGGAGCCCTGCAACAGGACCGTGCAGAAGTGGTAGCGGTGGTTGTGCACCGAATCGGCGTAGCCCTGCCGCCAGTCCCGCTGCGGCTTGTACTCGTGCAGCCAGAACGTGAACGGCTCGGCCGCCTCGTCGCGCAGGCACCACGCGAAGTGCGTCGTCGTCTCGCGCGACTTCGCGGCCACGCGCGCCTGCTCCCGCGGGGAGAGGGTGCGCAGGTGCCCGCGCAGCCTCACCCGCAGGTCGGGTCGACCGATCCAGTCCCGGAACCCCCGTTCGACGTGGCTCCAGTGGTCGGCGACAGGGGGGTCGGCCACGGAGAGGAGGGCGGCGAGCTCCGCGACGGCGGAGGTCCCGGCGAACTCGGTCAGCACGGTTTATCAGCTCCCCAACTGGGCGAAGGCGGCGAATTCTTTGCGGAACCGGTGGAACTTCCCCTCCAGCGCCCGGAACCCGTCCTCGTCGAGCGAGTTCCCGGTGATCTTCTCGAAGAGAGCGAGGAAGTCCGCCCGGGTGGTGCCCGGCGTGATGACGATGTGGAGCCCCGCCTTGGAATTGCTGATGCGGAGGAACTCGGCGCGTTCCATGCCGTAGATGAACGAGCCCTCGGTGAACCGCAGGGTGCGCGGGTACGGGCGCACCACCCCCGCGCTGGTGTTGCTGTAGAGGGTCAGCCACACGCTGTCGTCGAACAGCTCCATCCGGTCCAGCGGCGGGTCCGACACGATGGTCAGGTCGATGCGCGAGCCGCGGCCGCGGGCCAGGAACAGGCCCACCAGACCGACGTGGATCTGCTCGCGCAGCCGCGCCACGATCGTGTCGTAGTCGCCGTCCGCGCCCTCGTGCCGCAGCAGGTAGCGGGCGCGCCCGCTGATCGCGTCCTCGTCCCTGGGGTCGGCCAGCACCGCCCTGAGCTCGCACTCCGACTGGGACAGCAGCAGCCGGCAGGCCGCGTAGCGGCCCGCGAAGCCGCGGAACGCGTACAGCCGCGTCCGCTCCAGGTCCTGCATCATCACCTGGTTGAACGCCGGGTCGGGCTTGGCGGTGGGCTCGAACACGTGGCTGGGGAAGAACTCGCGGTCGAGCGCCCGGTACTCGGCGGTCAGCTCGTGCAGCGCCTTGCGGCTCTCCTCGACCACCGGTTCCACCAGCGACCGGCGCGCGGCCGTGCTGGTGATCAGGGTCTGCCAGAAGCCGACCACCGCCGAGATCAGGATGCTGGTGCCCGCGGTGGTGAGGAAGGCGCGCAGACCGCTCGGCGGCATCGGGCTCGAAATGGCCAGGCAGGCCCCGGAGACCACGACGAGTGTCAGCAGCAGCAGGCCCGTCCGGGTCCAGAACAATTCCTGCAACAGATTGCTGCGGACGCCCTTCGGCTCCGCGCGCACGGGGTCACCTCCTTGGAATCGCCACTCGAACGGTCGAATGCTCTCGGTATCCGATCAAGTGCGCGCAGTAACTGTACGCGCGAGTACGCAACGGCGGAAGCGGTAATTAGTGGCACATTTGCGGATTCGACGGAAGATCAACGACAGCGCACCGTGACCGGCGTTGGGCCTGCTGGTGGGCCCTGCGGCGCGTTACCCGGGGTCGCACCCTAGGCTCGGCAACCATGCGTACTGTCGGCCGTACGGCCCTGGCCCTCGCGTCCCTGTTGTCCGCCGGTCTGGCGCTCACCGCGTGCACCGCTAGTGACCGACCGTCCACCCTCACCAACACCGCCCCCGCGACCGTCCCGGCTCCCGAGGAGGCCGCGCCCACCGAGGCCGAGCCCACCGGCGCCGAGTTGGCGGAGCCGAGCGGGCCGCCGTGCGAGGAGGCGCAGTACCAGGTGTCGGGCGCGGCGGGGGAGGAGCCGACCATCACGGTCCCCACCGGCTGCACGCCGAAGGACGGCCTGGTCGTCCGGGACCTCACCGAGGGCACCGGCCCGGAGATCCGGCCCGGCTCCACGGCCACGATCAACTACGTGCTGGCGACCTTCCGCGACCGGCAGACCCGCGAGTCGTCCTGGGGCAGCCAACCGTTCGAGGTGGCCAACGTCGGCCAGGCGCAGGTCATCGAGGGCTGGAACCAGGGCCTGGTCGGGCTCAAGGAGGGCGGGCGGCGCCTGCTCGTCGTGCCGCCGGACCTGGGCTACCCCCAGGGCAACCGCGACATCCAGCCCGGCGAGACGCTGATCTTCGTGGTCGACGCGGTCGCGGTCCAGGAGGGCTGACCCGCCCCGAAAGCCGACCACCCCGGAACCCGACCCACTCCGGAACGCGCGGAGGGCCCCGGCACGTCGCCGGGGCCCTCCGCCCGTGTCGGGGCCCTCCGTCCGTGTGGGGCGCCCGCGGCTAGGGCGTCAGCAGCAGCTTGCCCGTGGTGCGGCGGCCCTCCAGGTCCTCGTGCGCGCGCCGGGCCTCGGCCAGCGGGTAGCGCCCGCCGACCCGCACCCGCAGGGACCCGTCGGCGACGGCCGCGAACAGCTCGCCCGCCCGCCACTCCAGCTCCTCCCGGGTGGCCAGGTGCGCGCCCAGCGACGGCCGGGTCAGGAACACCGAGCCCGCCTGGTTGAGCCGTTGCGGGTCGACCGGCGGCACCGCCCCGCTGGACGCGCCGAACAGCGCCAGCACCCCGCGCGGCCGCAGGCTCGCCAGGCTCCCGTCGAACGTGGTCCGGCCCACGCCGTCGTAGGCGGCCGCGACACCGGCGCCGTCGGTCAGCCGCCGCACCTCGGGCGCGAAGTCGACCCGGTCGTAGCGGATCACCTCGTCCGCGCCGGCCTCCCGGGCCAGCGCCTCCTTGGCCTCGGTCGACACCGTGCCGATGACCCGCGCGCCCCGCGCCTTGGCCAGCTGCACCAGCAGCAGGCCCACCCCGCCCGCGGCGGCGTGCACGAGCACCACGTCACCCTCCCGGACGGGGTAGGTGGAGGCGACCAGGTAGTGCGCGGTCAGGCCCTGGAGCAGCAGCGCGCCCGCCGTGTCGTCGTCCACCCCCTCCGGCACCGCCACCGCGCCCGCCGCCGGCACCACGACCTGCTCCGCGTAGCTGCCGGGGGCCTGCGACCACGCCACGCGGTCGCCCACCGCGAAACCCGCCACGTCCGGGCCCACCGCGCTGACCCGGCCCGCGCCCTCCAGGCCCACCACGAACGGCAGCGGTAGCGGGTAGCGGCCCTCCCGGTGGTAGCAGTCGATGAAGTTCACCCCCGCCGCGGCCACGTCCACCAGCAGTTCGCCCGCACCGGGCGAGCGCGCCTCGACCTCGGCGAACTCCAGCGCCTCGGGTCCACCCGTCGCGCGCACCACCACTGCCTTGGGCATCCGTCCTCCACATCTCGGGGTCGTCCGTTCCCGGAGCCGTACTCCCAGCGTCAACCGGGCGCGTCCGCGCCCTGTTCCGCCGTCTCACCTGCCGAGAGCAACCCGCCTGGCCAGGCCCAGCGGCAGCGCCCCCGACCCGGCGACGGTGTCGTGGAACTCGCGGAGCGACCCGGTGTGCTCGGCGCGGATGCGGTCGATCTCCAGCGCCCCGGTCAGGTAGGACGGCGCCTGCGTCGGCCACGCGCAGTACCGGGTGACCTCGCCCGTCGCCGTGCCCGGCGTCAGCGAGGTCTTGGTGGACATGAACTCCTCGGCCTCCTCGACGCCCATGTCGCCGCAGTGCAGCGCGGTGTCCACGACCATCCGCGCCGCCCGGAACAGCCGCGCCTCCACGTGCGCCAGCTCCTGGGCCCGCGTGGTGAAGAACCCGTGCTCCCGCAACAGCTTCTCCGAGTAGAGCGCCCAGCCCTCGGAGAAGTACGGCGTGCGGAACACCTTGCGCACCGGCCGGTCCTGCGCGGCCAGCCAGGACAGGTGCCAGTGGTGGCCGGGGTACGCCTCGTGCACCGCGATCGTGGCCAGCTGCGCCCGCGAGTTGGTGCGCAGCCGCTGCTCCACCTGCTCGGCGGTGAACTCCTCCGGCGGGGACGGCACGAAGAAGTGCCCGACCCGCCGGTCGGTCAGCGGCGGCGGCGACATGTAGGAGGCCACCGCCAGCACCGGGCGCTGGAACGCGGGCGAGGGCACCACCCGGCACTCCTCGCCCTCGGCCAGGGTCACCAGGCCGTGCTCCACCAGGAACGCCCGCGCCCGCCGCGTCTCCGCCTCGTACTCCGCGCGCATCGCCTCCGGCGTCGGCGGGAAGTCGTCCTGGAGCGCCGCCATCACCGAGTGCCAGTCGTCCGCGCCGGCCAGCTCCCGCAGCTCGGCCTCCAGCTCCGCGTAGGCGGAGCGGCCGCGCTCGTGCAGCTCGGCGGCGCCGTATCCCAGCACCTCCTGCTCGCGCAGCAGCGTCGAGTACAGCGCCTCGCCCATCCGCCAGTCCCCGGTGGCCCGCTCCGCGAACCCGTCCAGGAACGCCGCCAGCTCGTCGAACGCCCGCGCGGCCGGCTCCGCGGCCCCCGCCAGCTCCGCCCGCAGCGCCGGGTCGGCCACCTCGGCGGGCAGCGTGCCGGTCAGGAACGCCCGCCCGGTCCTCGCCTGCGCCGCGGCGCGCAGCACGATCTTCGGCGAGGCCAGCCCCGGGTCCAGGTTCGCGCGGCACGCGGCGAGCACCGACGGCACCTCGGCCAGCCGCCGCACCACGCTCGCGACCAGCTCCGGCTCCGGCCGCAGCCGGTTGAGGAAGGCGCTGAACAGCGGGAACAGCACCGCGCCGGTGTAGACGGAGGGATCACGCCGCCACGCGGGCCACGACGCCTTCGCCCGCTCCCCGCGCAGCACCGACACCACGAGGTCGCGGTCCACCGACTCCTGGAGGTCGTCGGTCTCCAGCGCGGTGAACCGCGCCAGCCACGAGCCGGCCTCGCGTTCGGCATCGGCGAAAGCGGTGGCGGAGAAATCCCCGAGCGTGTGGTCGTGGGCCGGCGAGCCGAGCATCGCCGCGTTGCCGGGAGCGCGGTCGAAGTGCCAGGCCAGGAATTCGCCGACCAGTCGGTCGGCCTCGGTCTTCGCAGTCACGAGGACGGAAGCTACCCGCTGGTCGAGGCCGCCGCGCGGAGCCGCGAAACCCGTGGGGCCCTGCCCGTTGGTGGTTCGGGTGGGTGGTCGTCCGCGTCGGGCCGCCCGGGTGCGTCGGCGGCCGGGTGAGGGCGGTCACGCGCGCGGAGGACACCGGCAGGTCCTAATCTGGGCGGCGTGGCTGAGGAGAAGAAGACCGGGGCGAAGAAGGTCGACCGCGCGGTGAAGAGCGCGTCGGAGTTCGTGGCCGCGCACGGCAAGCCGGCGCGCGCGGTCGTCGAGCCCGTCGGCCGGGCCGGCGCGCGCCTCGTGCTGGTCGGCGACGACGGCGCCATGGGCGACGTGTTCCTCCCCGACGTGGCGACGGCCGAGGCGGTCGTCGAGGCGACGCCGGACCTGGAGCGGCACGAGTGGGACCGCGAGACGACCGCCGCGGTGAAGATCGGCCCCGCGCACCGCCGCAGGATGGCCGGCAGGTGAAGGTCCTCTTCGCCACCTGCGCCACCCTGCCCGCCGGCGACGGTGACGAGGACGGGCTGGTCGGCGCCCTCGCGGAGGTCGGCGTGCACGCCTCCTGGGTGGCCTGGGGCACGCCCGTCGACGCCGACCTGGTCGTGCTGCGGGCCACCTGGGACTACCCCGAGCGGCTGGCCGGGTTCCTGGCCTGGTGCGACGCGCGGCCGGCCCTGGCCAATCCGGCGGGCGTGGTGCGCTGGAACACCGACAAGTCCTACCTGTTCGACCTCGCGCGGGCGGGCGCGCCGGTGGTGCCCACGGCCCTGGCCGAGCCCGGGTTCACCGACTGGCCCGACGGCGAGTTCGTGGTCAAGCCGACCGTCGGCGGCGGCTCCCGGGGCGCGCTGCGCGTCGCGGCCGGCGACCACGCGACCGCCGCGCGGCACCTGGCGGAGCTGGGCGTGCGGGCGCTCGTGCAGCCGTACCAGGCGAACGTGGACGTGGCCGGCGAGACGGCGCTGGTGTTCCTCGGCGGGCACTACTCGCACGCCTTCGCCAAGGGCGCGATGCTCACCCCGGACGCCGAGCTGGACGGGTCCGGGCTCTACGTCCTGGAGCGGTTGACCGGCGCGTCGCCCTCACCCGCCCAGCGGCGGGTCGCCGAGGACGTGCTGGACGCGGCCGCGGCGCTGACCGGCGTGCCCCGCCACGAGCTGCTGTACGCGCGGGTGGACCTGGTGCCGGGCGCGGACGGCTCGCCCCTGCTGCTGGAGCTGGAGCTGGTCGAGCCGTCGCTGGGCTTCCGGCAGGCCGACCGGGGCGCGCCGCTGCGCTTCGCCTCGGCGGTGCGGGCGGAGCTGGCGCGGCGCTAGGTCGGGCGGACCCGGCAGGCCCGGCGGGACCGCCAGGCCCGGCCAGACCGCCGGACCCGGCCGCGCCCCGACGTCACCGCAGCCCCGACGTCACCGCAGCCCCGACCCGATCCCGGTCAGCGCGCGGACCTCCATCTCCGCCTGCTTGGCGGGGTCGGCCCGCTCCTTCGACAGCACCGTGCCCAGGAACCCGCACAGGAACGAGAACGGGATCGACACCAGGCCCGGGTTGCTCAGCGGGAACCAGGCGAAGTCCACGTCCGGGAAGATCGAGTTCCGCGAGCCCGACACCGAGGGGGAGAAGGCCAGCAGCACGATGCACGAGCCGAGCCCGCCGTAGATCGCCCACAGGGTGCCGTTGGTGTTGAAGCGCTTCCAGAACATCGAGTAGATGATCGTGGACAGGTTCGCCGACGCGGCCAGCGCGAACGCCAGCGCCACCAGGAACGCCACGTTCTGCCCGTTGGCCGCGATGCCGCCGGCGATCGACAGCAGGCCCACCACGACCGCGGTCAGCCGGGCCACCCTGACCTCCGACCGCGGGTCGGCCTGGCCGCGCTTGATCACGTTGGCGTACACGTCGTGCGCGAACGAGGCCGACGCGGTCAGCGTCAGGCCCGCCACCACCGCGAGGATCGTCGCGAACGCCACCGCGCTCACCACGCCCAGCAGCACCGCGCCGCCGATCTCGTAGGCCAGCAGCGGCGCGGCCGAGTTCTCGCCGCCCGGCGCCTTGGTGATGGCGTTCGCGCCGACCAGCGCCAGCGCGCCGAAGCCGATCACCAGGGTGCACAGGTAGAACGCGGCCATCATCCACGTCGCCCACACCACCGAGCGCCGCGCCTCGCGCGCGTTGGGCACGGTGTAGAACCGCATCAGCACGTGCGGCAGCGAGGCGGTGCCCAGCACCAGGGCCAGCGCCAGCGAGATGAAGTCCAGCCGGGCCAGCGGCGTGCCGCCGTACCGGGCCCCCGGCTCCAGCACCTCCGGGCCCAGCGGGGTGTTGCGCGACGCGGTCTCCAGGATCGACGACAGGCTGAACCCGAACTTGCCCAGCAGGAACACCGTCATCAGGGTCACGCACACCACCAGCAGCACGGCCTTGATGATCTGCACCCAGGTGGTGCCCTTCATGCCGCCCACCAGCACGTACAGCACCATGACGATGCCCACCACGGCGATGACGACCGCCTGGCCGCCCTTGGTGTGCACGTCCAGCAGCAGCGCCATCAGCGCGCCCGCGCCGGCCATCTGCGCGATCATGTAGAACAGCGAGATCACCAGCGTCACGTTCGCCGCCGCCGCGCGCACCGGGCGCTGCCGCATCCGGAACGCCAGCACGTCGCCCAGGGTGAACCGGCCGGTGTTGCGCAGCCGCTCCGAGATGATCATCAGGCCCATCAGCCAGGAGACCACCCAGCCGATGGAGTACAGGAACCCGTCGTAGCCGTTGACCGCGATGCTGCCCGAGATGCCCAGGAACGACGCGGCGGACAGGAAGTCGCCCGACAGGGCGATGCCGTTCTGCGGCCCGGTGAAGCTGCTGCCCGCGGCGTAGTAGTCCGACGCGGTGGCGTTGCGGCTGCCCGCCCGGTACACGACGTAGAGCGTGATCAGCACGAAGACGCCGAACACGCCCAGGTTGAGCGCGGTGTTGCCGCCCATCAGGCCCGCTCCTCGTCGGTCAGCGCGCGCACCGCGGCGACCTGCGGGTCGAGCCGGCGCCGCGCGTACCGGGCGTAGGCCAGGGTGAGCGCGATCGTCGTGGCGAACTGGAGCAGCCCGAACAGCAGCCCCACGTTGACCACCCCGTAGACCCGCGTGCCCATGAACTCCGGCAGGTACGCCGACAGCGCGACGTAACCCAGGTACCAGAGCAGGAAGCCGCACGTGGCGGGAACGATGAAGATCGTCGTCCGGCGCCGCAGCTCGCGGAAGTCCTCGCTCGCCTGGAGCGCGACGAAGTCGGGGTCGCCGGACTCGTCGACCAACAGGGGCGCGGGCGGTTCGTCGAAAGTCGCGAAGCCGCGCCCGCCGCGGGCCGGTCTCGAATCCGTCGAGGGCAGGATCGCCTTCGTCATCAATCCTCCACGGGGATTTGCCACGCCGCGCGCGGGGGATCGCGTGGACCGCTGGCGAGTGCTCAGCGTAACCGCGCCGGCCCGCCAGTCAACGCCTCCTCGGCAACCGGGTGGCCGGCTTCGCGCGGGTCGCTCCGCTGCGACGTCGCACGATGTCTCAACAGGCGTCCGACGGAGCGCGGGATCGTCACGCTGCGCCAATCGGATGAGGACGGACCGCAAGGTCGTTGTCCCGGGCCAGTCCACCACTTACTATCGCGCAGCAACACCCGCTGCCCGCCGTCATAAAGAGTCGGCGTCGTTCAACTTTGAAACAACTACGGACTTTCCGGGGCTTGTCTGGTGACTGGCGACAACAACTCGCGCCGGCAGTGGTGGTCCGCCGTCGCGGACTGGCGGAATTGGCGCCTGCCGATCAAGCTCGCCGCCGTGCTGGCGGTGCCGGTGCTCGTGGCGGTCGGCGCGGGTCTGGTGCAGATCCGCGGTTACGTCGCGAGTTCGGACGGCTACGCCGCGATGCAGCGGCTGGTGACCCTGCGCTCCGGGCTCGACCCGCTCATCGAGGGCGTGCAGGCGGAACGCGCGATGGCCGCGCAGCGCGCCGAGGGCCAGGGCGTCGACGTGGACGACTTCCGGACCCAGGTCCGCACCACCGACACGGCCGCCGCGGGCGTGGAGAACCTGGTGGCCCGCGCCAGGCTGGGCGAGGTCGCCGGCGCCCGCTTCCAGGACGTGGTGGTGCAGCTCGACGGCCTGCCGCAGCTGCGCGACCGCGTGCTCGCGGGCAGCGTCGACCTGGCGGGCGGCATCGGCGGCTACAGCGTGGTGCTGCGCGCCTTGATGGACTTCGACCAGGCCATGGTCGGCGACTTCGGCGACCCGGCCCTGTCCGGCACCGCCACCGCCCTGCACAACCTCGCCATGGCCGCCGAGCAGGTGTCCTGGCAGCAGGCCACCGTGCTGGCGGGCGTCAGCCGCGGCACGCTGCTGGCCAACGAGCGGACCATGCTGGAGCAGTCCTGGACCCGCCAGGAGGACAAGCTCGCCGACTTCTCCGCCGTCGCCACGCCGCGCCAGCAGCAGGACTACCGGGCCACGGTCGCCAGCCCGGACGTGGACACCCGCAACCGGCTGTTCCAGTACGTCCGCAGCCTGCCCGCCGTGGTCTCCAACGACGTGCCGGTGGACGAGTGGAACAGCAGCTCGCGCGGCACCCTCCGGCAGATCGGCGTCGTGCTGCGGACGCTGGAGGACCAGCTCGACGACGCCGCCGCCCGCCTCCAGGACGCCACCAGCGACCGGGCCGGCGCGGCGTCGGTGATCCTGCTGGCGTCGCTGTTCGCCGCGGCGGGCATCGGCTTCATCGTCGGCAGCTACCTGCTGCGCTCCCTGCGGGCGCTGCGCACCTCGGCGCTCGACGTGGCCGAGCACCGGCTGCCCGCGCTGGTCGCGCAGCTGCGCGAGAACAGCGCCCACGACGTGGTCGTCGAGCCCGTGCCCGTGCACACCCGGGAGGAGCTGGGCCAGGTGGCCCGCGCCTTCGACGCGGTGCACCGGCAGGCGGTCAGCTCCGCCGCCGAGCAGGCCGACCTGCGTGCCGCGATGCGCAACGCGTTCACCAACCTGTCCCGCCGCAGCCAGGGCCTGGTCGAGCGGCAGCTCAAGCTCATGGAGGAGCTGGAGCGCCAGGAGGAGAACCCCGAGCAGCTGGCGAACCTGTTCAAGCTCGACAACCTCGCCACCCGGATGCGCCGCAACAACGAGAACCTGATGGTGCTCTCCGGCAGCGACGTGGCCCGCCGCTTCACCCGGCCGGTGCCGCTGGGCGACGTGCTGCGCGCCGCCGCGTCCGAGATCGAGCAGTACCAGCGGGTCGTCGTGCAGACCACGCCGTCGGTCGAGGTCGTCGGCTACGCCGCGGGCGACCTGGTGCGGCTGGTGGCCGAGCTGCTGGACAACGCGACCACGTTCTCGCCGCCGCGCACCCAGGTCGTGGTGGGCGGTCGCGCCCGTCCGGGCGGCGGTGTGCTGGTGGACGTGGTGGACCAGGGCGTCGGCATGGCCGAGGAGGACCTGGCCCAGGCCAACCGCCGCATCGCGCTGGCCGCGGCCGAGGACTCCGGCGAGCTGACCGTGTCCCGCCAGCTCGGCCTGTACGTGATCGGCAGGCTCGCCGGGCGGCACGGCGTCGAGGTGGTCCTGCGCGAGCAGGGCGACGGGCTGCGCGCGGTGGTGGCGCTGCCCACCGAGCTGGTCCGCGCGGTCGGCGCGGTGCCCGGCAGGCCGCTGCCCGCGCGCGCCACCCCGGGGCGGGGCGTGCCGGTCCAGGCCGTCCCGGTGAACGGCAACTCCGTGAACGGCAACTCCGCGGCCGGCCTCCCGCAGCGCCTCGCGGGCTCCGACGGCTTCGGCGCGCAGCGCGTCCCGGCGCACGGCTTGCCCACCGGGTCCCCGTCCACCGGGTCCCCGTCCACCGGCCCCCAGCCGGTGCTGCCGCGGTCCCCGGTCACCGGGTCGACCCCGCTGGTCATGCCCCCGGCGCTCCCGCCGCTCCCGCCCGCCGTGCCGCTGGGGGAGGACGGTTGGTCGCCGTTCAGCGGCCGCACCCCCGACGCGTCCACCCCCACCGCGCCGGCGCCCGCGAAGGCCCCGGCCCCGGCTCCCGCGCCGAAGCGGAACGGGTCGACGTGGTTCGGCGGCACCCCGGTGTCGCCCGGACCGGCCGAGCCGGCGCGCCACCGCGCGCCGGAAGACCACGAGCGCGGGGAGGCGCCCGTGTCCGACAACGCGTCCGGCCTGCCGAAGAGGCAGCCGCGCAAGAACCTGGTGGAGAACCTGGCGGCCGAACGGCCGGGCGCACCCGATGCGGTGGCACCCGTACGGAGGGATCCGCAGGCGACACGCGGATTTTTGGCCAGCTACCAGACCGGCATCAGGCAAGGTGTGCAGGGGTCCGGGGAGAACCGAACCGGTCAGGAGAGCAACGGATGAGCGCGCAGAAGTCCCGCCAGGTCGATCAGTTCGGCTGGTTGGTGAGCAACTTCGCCGATCGCGTGCCGGGGGTGGCCCACGCGGTGGTGATCTCGGTGGACGGCCTGCTGCTCACCGCGTCCAGCAACCTGCCGGAGGACCGGGCCGACCAGCTGGCCGCGATCGCGGCGGGGGTGGCGAGCCTGACCGAGTCGGCGGCGCGCTGCTTCGACGGCGGCGGCGTGCTCAGGTCGGTGGTCGAGATGCAGCACGGGATCATGCTGCTGATGTCGATCCGGGACGGCTCGTGCCTGGCGGTGCTGGCCGCGCCGGACGCGGACGTCGGCCAGGTCGCCTACGAGATGACCGTCGTGGTCGACCAGGTCGGCCAGCTCCTCACCCCCGAGCTGCGCGCCCAGCTCCACGGCGCGAAGCGGATGATGGCCCGCCCGTCCGCGTGAGGTGGTCATGAACCACGACCAGGACCCCGAGGGGTCGTCGGACCAGGCGTTCGCCAACCTGCTCAACGGGTTCAGCCTGGACTCCCGCCGCCGCCGGCCGGACAAGCCGAGAGCGGCCGAGCAGGTGTCCGCCGACACCGGCGACACCAGGCCGCACCGGCCGGTGTTCGACGACGGGTTCGGCGACGGGTTCGACGACGGGTTCGACGACGACGGGGACGCCGACTTCGAGTACCCCCGCGAGGAGGCGGCGTCGATCGTCCGCGCCTACTCGTGGACCGGGGGGCGCACCACCTCGTCCTACCAGCTGGAGGTCGAGACCCTGGTCTCCGCGGTGGACTGGGACTACCCGGACGGGATGAAGGCCGAGCACCACGAGGTGATCGGCCTCGTCGACCGCCCGCGGTCGGTCGCCGAGGTGGCCGCCCTCCTGCGCCTGCCCCTGGGCGTGGCCAAGGTGCTGCTCGGCGACATGGCGGAGCGCGGCCTGATCGACGTCCACGACACCGCCTCCGCCGACCAGCCGGACCTGGGCCTGATGGAACGCGTCCTGGCGGGCCTGCGCCGCCTCTGAGCCGACCGCCCCGAGCCCCGACCGCCCCGAGCCCCGGCCCCCCCGGCCCCGACCGCCGACCGCCCCGACCCCGACCGCCTCCCGTCCCTCGCCCCGAGCCGCCGCTCCACCCCCTCCCGCGACACGCGGCACCGCCCACCTTTGCGCAAAGATCAGCACGCGACCTACTATGGTTTCAGTGTTGACCGAAGCACACAGGGGGTGGCGGTGAGCGCAGGACGCGAGACCCGGCTGTCGGCGTGGATCGAGAGGTTCGCGGCGCACTTCGAGAAGGAGGGCTTCCCGCTCATCGGCGGCCGCATCATGGGCTACCTGCTCGTGTGCCAGCCGACCGAGCGCACGGCCGCGGAGCTGTCGCAGGAGCTGGAAGCGAGCAGCGGCTCGATCAGCACGAACCTGAAGTTCCTGGTCAACGCTGGTCTGGTGACCAAGCGGACCCGCCGGGGCAGGCAGGCGGCGCAGTACCGCATCAACGAGAAGCGGTGGGCCGACCTGGTGCAGGCGAAGCTGGACGCCCTGGTGAGCGTGCGCGAGCTGACCGAGTCGGGGATGCGGCTGATGAGCGGTGACCCGGAGCGGGCGGTGCGGCTGCGCGCGGTCGACGACCTCTACGCGTGGCTGGCGACGGAGCTGCCCGCGGTCTGGGAGCGGAGGCCCTCCTCGGCGCGGTGAGGCCGTTCCCTGGTGGACACCCACAGGGCGGCGGTGGCGACGACGACGGCGCCGGCGCCGAGCACGTGCAGCGACACGAGCACCTCGGGTACACCGGTCCAGTACTGGACCATGCCCAGGGTGCCCTGCGCCAGTACCACGGCCACGAGCGCGGAGTAGGGCCGGCGCGGCACCGGGTGGCCCTTGAGCGCGAAGCCGAGCGCGACGAGCATCCCGAGGAACAGGAACAGCAGGTCGGCGTGCAGCTGGGAGAGGGTGTCGACGGGCGCGTCCAGGCGCGGGGTGTCGGCGTCGCCGGCGTGCGGTCCGGCGGCGGTGACGAAGGTGCCGGCCAGCAGCAGCAGGCCGAGCGTGACGGCCTGCACGACCTGGAGCGTCATGAGGGGTCGCGGCACGCGGGGGCGGGCGGGTTCGTCGCCCTCGCCGAGCGAGGCGACCAGCAGGACGGCGAACCACACCAGCGCCATCGACACGAGGAAGTGCACGGACACGGTCCACCACAGCAGGCCGGTGAGCACGGTGACGCCGCCGATGAGGGCCTGGAGGACCACGCCGCCGAACTGCACGAGGGCCAGCACCACCACGCGCTTGCGGCGGGGCCGGTTGAACCAGGCGGCGAGCACGCACAGCCCGGCGATGACGCCGACCACGCCGGTGAGGGTGCGGTTGCCGAACTCGACCCACTGGTGCAGGGAGGCGACCTCGGGGTGCTCGGTGGGCACGAGGCTGCCCTCGAAGCACTGGGGCCAGGTGGGGCAGCCGAGGCCCGACCCGGTCACGCGCACGATCGAGCCGGTGACCGCGATGCCGCCCTGGGCGATGACCACGGCGACGGCGAAGGCGCGTTGGAACCGGCTGAGGGCGGTCGTGAACCAGGTGGGGGGGAACCAGGCGGGCACCAGCCGATGGTAGGTACCGCCGTCCGGGGTGTTCCCGGCGGGGTCAGTCGAGCCGGGTGGTCCGGGCGGCCAGCGCGCCCGCGGCCACACCCCAGATGACCAGCACCGACACGTGGCGCAGCGCGGGGGCGGCCCCGTCGACGACCGCGTGGTGCAGCCCCTCGGCGAGGGCGGCGGAGGGAAGTGCGTCCACGATCACGCGCAGCCACGCGGGCAGGGTGTCGACGCCGAGCGCGACGCCGCCGATGAGCAGCAGCGCGAACCAGGCGATGTTGGCCAGGGCGAGCACGACCTCGGCGCGCAGCGCGCCGCCGAGCAGCACGCCGAGCGCGCCGAAGGTGAGCGCGCCCAGGACGAGCAGCGCGGCGGCCCACAGCAGGCCGGCGACGGGCGGGAGCCGCCAGCCCAGCGCGAGCGCGACGGCGCAGAGGACCAGCACCTGCACGGCGACGACGGCGAGCCCGGCGGCGACCCGGCCGGCGACGAGCAGCCAGCGCGGCAGGGCGGTCGCGGCGAGCCGCTTGAGCACGCCGTAGCGGCGGTCGAAGCCGAGGGCGATGGCCTGGCCGGTGAAGGCGGAGGAGATGACGGCGAGGGCGAGGACGCGTGCGGTGGCCGAGGCGACGCGCGGTTCGGGCACCGGGATGACCGCCATGAGGCTCATCGCGACCAGCAGCGCCACCGGGATGAGCACGGTGAGCAGGACCTGCTCGCCGTTGCGCAGGGTGAGCGCGGTTTCGGTGCGGGCCTGGGCGAGCAGCATCCGGGCGAGGTTGCCGCGGCCGGGGGCGGGGGTGAAGGTGCCGGGGGCGAACCGGGGGTCGGTCACGAGCGCAGCTCCCTGCCGGTCAGTTCGAGGAACACGTCCTCCAGGCTCCGCTTGGCCACGGTCAGCTCCTCGGCGAGCACGCCCTGCTGGGCGCACCAGGAGGTGACGGTGGAGACGACCTGCGGGTCGATGGTGCCCCGCACGAGGTAGGTGCCGCGGGTGGTCTCGCGGACCTCCAGGCCCTCGGGCAGGGCGGCGCGCAGCAGCGTCAGGTCCAGGCCGGGCCGGGCGCGGAAGCGGAGCTGCTGCTCGTCGTGCCGGGTGGTGAGCTCGGCGGGGCTGCCCTGGGCGACGACGCGGCCGGCGTCGACGATGACGACGTGGTCGGCGAGGGCCTCGGCCTCGTCCATGAGGTGGGTGGTGAGCAGCACGCTGACGCCGTCGGCGCGCAGCGCGGCGACCAGGTCCCACACCAGGTGGCGGGCCTGGGGGTCGAGGCCGGCGGTGGGTTCGTCGAGGAACACCAGCTCGGGGCGGCCGACGAGGGCGCAGGCGAGGGAGAGGCGCTGCTGCTGGCCGCCCGAGAGGCGCTTGTAGGGGGTGCGGCCGACGGAGGACAGGCCGAGCACGTCGAGCAGCCAGGCGGGGTCGTGGGGGTTGGCGGCGCAGGCGGCGACGAGCCGCAGCAGCTCGGCGGCGCGCACGCCGGGGTAGCCGCCGCCGCCCTGCGGCATCACGCCGATGCGGGCCCGCAGCCGGTCGCCGTCGCGGGCGGGGTCGAGGCCGAGGACGCGGACCAGGCCGGCGTCGGCCCGGCGGAACCCCTCGCACACCTCGGCGGTGGTGGTCTTGCCCGCGCCGTTGGGTCCGAGCAGCGCGAGGACCGTGCCGGTCGCCAGGGTGAGGTCGAGTCCGTTCACCGCGACGGTGGAGCCGTAGCGCTTGACCAGCCCCGACACTTCCACGGCAGGGTGCTGGGGGTGCGGGCTCACGACAGCGAAGCGTAGGACCCCGCCGCCGGGGGCCCGGTGGTGGGGGCCCGGTGGTGGGGCCGGCCCCATCAGGGTCACCCCCGGGTCCTCAGGGTTTCCTCGGGGGTGTTCCGGATATCTTTCGGTCCGGCGGGACCGCCAGGATTTCCGTTGTGGCGTTGATCGGGGGGAAAAGCGGGGCGCCGGCGCTCCCGCTGACCGTGGTCGGGCTGATCGGCTCATTGCTCCCGGTCGGGTACCTGCACGTGGTGTCGGTCGGGAAATTGAGCCCGGTGCGGCACACGGTCAGCGATTACATCTTCGTGGACGGCGGGTCGGTGCTGCTGGGCGCCGCCGCGCTGTTGCTGTCGGCCGCGTCGGTGGGGCTGCTGGTGGTCCTGGTTCGCTCCGGCCTGCCCCGGCGCGGGCCGGTGTCGTGGCTGTTGGGGCTGTGGGCGGCGGGGTTGGCGGTGGCCGCGGTGTTCCCGACCGACCCGACCGGCGTGCCGACGTCGTTCTCGGGCGCGGTGCACCGGTACGCGGGCGCGGTGATGTTCGCGGCGCTGCCGCTGGCGGGGTGGCTGGTTTCCCGGACGTTCACCGCCAATACCGCCGTTCGTCGTTTTTCCGTGGCTGCCGGAATCACCTCCGTCGCTTTTATGCTCAGCCACGTCGCACTGGTCCGGCCGGACGGCGGCGCGGTTCTGCTGGGCCTTTTCGAACGGGTGTTGTTCGTCCTGCTCTACGGCCTGCTGTTCGCCTTGGCCGCCGTCGCGGTCCGCCGGGGGGTGTCGTCGTGACGTGGCTCGCGGTGGTGCTGGCGGTGCTGGGCGCGGTGTGCTTCGCCCTCGCCGCCCGTCTCCAGCACGAGGCGGTGCGCGCGGGGGCCGGCGCGCCGCGGCTGCCGGACCTGGTGCGGCGGCCGCGGTGGCTGCTGGGCCTGCTGCTGCTGGTCCTCGGCTCCGGGGTGCACGCGGTGGCGCTGGGGATGGCGCCGCTGAGCGTGGTGCAGCCGGTGGGCGTGGTGGCCATCGGCGTCGCCGCGCTGCTCGACGGGCGCCGCCGCGAGCTGCCCGCGGTGCTGGTGACCACGCTCGCGGTGGGGGCTTTCGTGCTCCTGGCGGCGGGCAGCGCCACCCCCACCACCGTGGTGCCGGAGGCGCAGGTCCGGGCGGGGCTGCTGGCCCTCGGCCTGCTCGCCGGACCCGCCCTGCTGGGCGTGCTGGCGCGGCGGCCGGCGGTGCGGGCCCTCGGGTTCGGTTCGGCGGCCGGTGTCGCCTACGGCCTCGTGTCCGTGCTCATGCGCGCGGTGTCCCAGGACGTCCAGCGGGACGGGGTGTCCTGGGCGACCGCGCTGTCGGCGGCGGGCATCGCCGCCGCCCTGCTCGTCGGCGGCTGGTTCACCCAGCACGCCTACGCCGGCGGACCGCCGCACCTGGCGGTCGCCTGCCTCACCGTGGTGGACCCGCTGGTGGCCGTCGGCGCCGGCGCGGGGCTGCTCGGCGAGGCGACCCGGACCAGCGGCGCCGTCGCCCTGGCCGAACTCGCCTGCGCCCTGGTCGCCGTCGGCGGCGTGGTGGCGCTGGCACGCGGAGCACACGCAGTTCCCACCGGAGCGGTTCCTCCCGGGACGGTTCCCACCAGGACGGAGAAGACAGTGGACGAGGGACGCGCCCTGCGGGTCGTGATCGCGGCGGAGACCTTCCCGCCGGACGTCAACGGCGCGGCCAGGTTCGCCCACCGGTTGGCCGCCGGTCTCGCCGGCCGGGGCCACGACGTGCACGTGATCTGCGTGTCCACGACGGGGCGGGCGGGTGCCGAGCGGGTCGACGGCGTCACCGTGCACCGGGTGCGGTCGCACCGCACACCGTTCCACCGCACGTTCCGCGTGGGGCTGCCGTGGCAGGTGCGCCGGGACGTGGGGGTGCTGCTGGAGCGGCTGCGGCCGGACGTGGTGCACGTGCAGGCGCACTTCGTGGTGGGCCGCTACGCGTTGCGGCGGGCGGCGGAGCTGGGGGTGCCGACGGTGGCGACCAACCACTTCATGCCGGAGAACCTGTTCGGCCACGCGCGGGTGCCGGCGTGGCTGCGGGGCGCGGCCTCGGGGTGGGCGTGGCGGGACCTGGGGCGGGTGTTCGGGGCGGCGGACGTGGTGACCGCGCCGACGCCGCGGGCGGTGGAGCTGCTGCACGACAACGGGTTCCCGCCGCGCGCGGTGCCGGTGTCGTGCGGGATCGACCTCGACCGGTACCGGGGTCGGCGGCCCGCGCGGCGCTCCGACGCGCCGACCGTGCTGTTCGTGGGCCGGCTGGACGAGGAGAAGCGGGTGGACGAGCTGCTGCGCGCGGTGGCGCTGGTGCCGCGCCTGCGCGCGGAGGTCGTCGGCGACGGGTCGTGCCGGGCGGCGTGGGAGTCGCTGGCCCGCGACCTGGGCATCGCCGACCGGGTGCGGTTCCGGGGGTTCGTCCCCGAGGAGGAGCTGCTCGACGCCTACGCGGCGGCCGACGTGTTCTGCATGCCCGGCATCGCGGAGCTCCAGAGCCTGGCCACCATGGAGGCGATGGCCGCGGGCAGGCCGGTGGTGGCGGCCGACGCGATGGCGCTGCCGCACCTGTGCCGGCCGGGCCGCAACGGCTGGCTGTTCACGCCGGGCGACGTGCGCGGGCTGGCCGACCGGCTGCACGCGGTGCTGGCGGACCCGGCCGTGACGGCCCGGATGGGCGCGGCCAGCGGCGAGCTCATCGCCGCCCACGCCCTCGACGGCACCCTGGAGACCTTCGAGCGCCTCTACGCCCGCGCCCTCGGCGTTCCCGAGACCCGCCCGGCACTGGCCGCCTGATCCCGGCCGCCTGATCCCGGCCGGCCCGACCCTGCCGGCCGACCCCCGCCGGCCCGACCTCCGGCAGGGCCCTAACCCACGTCCACCCCGGTGGCGGCCATGCGCTTGACGCGCTGCGCGACCCGGACGCCACCGGGGCCCAGGCGCGGCCGGCCGTCGGGCCCCAGCTCGGTGAGGAACCTGAACAGCATCCCGTGGCCCTCCAACCGCCGCAGCAGCGCGCCGTCGACGTCGTCCGGGTCGAAGTCCACGATCGACATCTGCTCCACCAGCGAGGTCGCGATGGTGCGCCGGGCCCGCAGCGGCACCCACCAGGTGGTCACGAACAGCAGCACCAGCCCGAACGCCAGCGCCGTGCCCAGCACCGCCTCCCAGCCGGTGAACCGCAGCTCGAACACCTGCACCGAGGCGGCCACGACCAGCAGCACGGACCCGTACACGGCGGCCCACCCGGCGGTCGCCGACGCGGGCGGCTCGGCGGGCTCCGTGTCCCACGTCCCGTCCACCTGCCGCCACCGCCGCAGCGAGCTGCCCAGCACGTACGAGGTGACCGCGCCGAACAGGACCGCCACCGCGGTGCCCACGACGACCGGCACGGGCGGCAGGTCGTAGAGCCGGTAGCGCACGAACACCCACACGCCGACCACGATGGCCGCCGCCACCAGCACCCGCAGCAGCAGGCGCGGTTCGAGCCGGACCCTGGCCAGCACCGCCAGCGGCGTGCCGACCGGCGCGGGCAGGCTGCCGATGACCAGCAGCCCCACCACGACCAGCAGCACCCCGCCCACCGCGACCATGCCGGTGGTGGCCTGGTCCCCGGTATCCCCGCCGGCCATCGCGTCCCGGGTCCGGTCGACCGCCACCGCGACCAGCGGGATCACCGGTGAGAGCAGCACCAGCCCGTGCAGCAGGGTCCCGGACCGCAGCGCCGCGTAGCCGAACGCGGCCATCAGCGTGCCGCCGCCCAGCGCCGCCGCCGGGCCCACCGCCCACGGCGGCAGCAGGTCGAACAGCGACAGCACCAGCAGCGCGCCGCCCAGCGCGAACCCCAGCAGCCCGAGGAACTGCGCCAGCTGCCCGCCGCGGGTCAGCCCGGTGATCGTCCAGTACGGCAGCAGCGCCGCCCCGCGCAACGTCCTGGTCAGCGGTTTCGCCGTGCCGAGCCCGGAGTTCTCGCTGTCGACCACGGTGACCGCCACGGCCGCCGCGGTCGCCGCCGTGCGGATGACCTGGTCGCTGCCCGCCTCCTGCACCAGCGGCTCGCGCCCGATGCCGGCCCGGTCGAACGCGCGCAGCGCCTGGAGGCCCACCTCGACCCGTTCGGCGTCGGTGCGCACGGGCAGCCGCGCCAGCAGCGCCGCCTGCTCCTCCAGGAACAGCTCGCCGCGCGAGCGCCGGTCCGCGCCCTCCAGCCGGTCGGCCAGGATCGCGGCGCGCAGCGCGGGCAGCTCCTCGCAGGCGATCTGGATGTGCAGCGCCCACGAGGCCAGCTCGGCCAGCGCCGCGCACGTCGGCGGGTGGTCGCCGTCCGGGTCCGCGTAGACCCGCGCCAGCTCGGCCTCCGCCCTGGCCACGCACGGCCGCAGGTCGTCGGGCAGCCCCTCGCCGAACAGGGCGCGCACCAGCTCGTCGACGCGGCGGGCGGCGCGCCGCGCCGGGTCGCCGTCCGCGCCGGTGAGCCGGTCCACCCGCAGCAGCCGCTTCGGGTCGAACACCACCCTGCACAGCATGGTGGCGCCGTCGAGGCGACCCCAGATCCAGTCGTTGACCCGCCAGGACCGCTTGAGGAACCCGGAGAACCGGCTCAGCGCGGCGCCGCCGGCCTTGTCGTCGGGGGTGAGGCTGTACTCGGCGAAGGCGTTGCGCGTCTGGAGGCTGATCTGCACCAGCTCCACGGCCTGGTCCAGCTCGCCGCGGGTGTCGTCGGCCAGGCAGGTGGTCGCCACCTCCAGCGCCAGCACCCGCGACAGCCACAGCCCGCCGCCCGCCAGCCCGGCCTCGGCCTCGGCGGGGGTGCGCGGTTCGGTGAGCAGCCGGTGCCACGAGCGCAGCACGCCCACGCGCAGCTGGTCGTCGTCCAGCCCGTCGAGGGTGCCGTGCGCGTCGCCGAGGATGTGGGCGATGCGGTCCACCTGCTCGCGCACCCGCTGCCCGACGCCGTCCGGCGCGGTCAGCATCCGCTCCGCGAACCGGTGCAGCCGCCGCTCCCAGTAACCCTGGTCCAGCTCCTCCAGTTCGGCGGTGGTCCAGTGCTCGTCCAGCTCGGTCCGCAGGGCGCGCAGCCGGGCGCGCACGTCGTGCAGGTCGGTGCGGGCCAGGCCGAGCCGCTGGGCGTCCGGCATCACCCACACCAGGCGCTTGAGCAGGTCCATCGCCGCGGAGGCGAGCCGCTCGGCCATCGCGATGCCCCACGGCCAGCCGTGGTCGGGCAGCGCGGTGGGCTGCGGCGCGCCCGGCACGTACGGCAGGCTGCCCCGCTCGGCGAGGTAGGCCCGCTGGGCGGCCTCGGCCGCCGAGCGCACCCGCTCGAACGTCCGGTTCGCGGCGTTGGCGCCGGGCACCTCGAACTGGCGGGTGGTGATGTCGCGGGCCGCGTGCCGGACGCGCACGTCCTCGTAGTGCTCGTGCAGCGTGCCGGCCAGCGCGTAGAGCTTGCGGGTGACCGAGCCGCCCGACGCCAGCCGGTCCAGCAGCGCGTTGCGGCCGCCGCGGCGGGAGGCGGCGTTGCGGTTGTGCTCCTCGATGCGCTCGACGTAGGTGCGGCCGCTCTGGCCGGTCAGCGCGCCCAGCAGGCTGCCGCCGGTGGCGACGGTGCTGGGCAGCGCGCCGTCCACCGGGGCCACCGGCTCCACGACCTCGTCGCGGGCGTGCGGGAACACCAGCAGCATCACCCGCCGCACCGGCCCCTCGGCGGGCATCCGGTCGATGGCCTCCAGCGCCTCCCGGGTGGGCGTGTTGACCAGCACGCCGCCGTCGACCGCGTAGCGGGACCGGTTGTCGGTGCCGTTGGCCCAGGAGGCGACCTCGGCCATGTTGGGCCGGTCGGTGTCGGGCGCGCCGGGCGCGACCGGGATGAACGACGGCTCGAACGCGAACGGGAACGACGCGGAGGAGCGGGCGGCCAGCGCCATGCGGCCCACCAGGGTCGGCAGCCGGTCGGCGGTGAAGTCGTCGCGCCCGCCGGGGTCGCGGCGGAACGAGAAGCTGCCCTGGTGGGAGGACTGCACCAGGGGCTGGCCCAGGTCGTCGTGGGTGACCGTCGGCACGCCGGTCAGCAGCGTGGTGGTGATGCGCAGGTCCACCGGCCGCTCGTGCTGCGGGGTCGGGTCGAAGTCCGCGGTCAGCCGCTCCAGCGCCTCCCGCAGCCGCGGCAGGAAGAACTCGTCGCCGCGCAGCAGCGACACCGGCTGCCCCCGGAACGGGGTGCGCAGCAGCTGCTCCATGCGCCCCTGCTCGGCCCACAGGTCACGCAGCCGCTCCAGCCGCGCACTGGCGTTGACCTGCGACAACGCCAGGGCCGCGCCGTTGATGCCGCCCGCGGACGTGCCGGTGATGACATCGGCGCGCGCGGTGCTGCCGACCATGTCCAGCAGGGTCGAGTAGGGGCCGTCGCCCCTGGTGAGCCGGTCGAGCTCCAGCACCACCCCGCCCATCCACACGGCCAGGCTCACCCCGCCGTTGAGCACGACGGCGAACCGGATCTGCTCCTGCGGCACGTCGGTCATTCCGCGATCCCTCCCCGGGTGCGCACGATCATCCCAGCAACCGTGTCTCGCCCGAACCGGGCAACCGGTTACACCTCGGAGCGGTCGGACCCCGGCCGGTTCCGCCCGGGAGCGCTCACACGGAGCCGGGCAGCGGGTCGCGCCGCAGCAGCGGGACCACCTGGCGGCGCGCCACCAGCACGCACACCGCGAACGCGATCACCGCGCCCACCAGGGCCTGCGGCACGATGTAGGCGCGGCCGTCGAACGCCGAGCCGGTCGGCGGCAGCACCACCGCGATGACCGCGCTGGCGGTGGTCGCGAACACCCGGAACCGGCGCGCCAGCACCGCCGTGGCCAGCGGCAACGCCGCCCACAGCACGTACCACGGCTGGAGCACCGGCCCCAGCACCAGCACCGCGCCCAGGCCCGCGCCCAGCCCGTTGACCGCCTTGATCCGCCCCTGGAACGCCTTCCACAGCAGCGCCGCCGCGATCGCCACCGACACCGCCTGCGTCACCAGCCGCATCAGCACGATCATCGACTCGGTGTGGTTGCCCAGCTTGAGCACCAGCCCCAGCCCGCCGCCCAGGAACCCCATCGCGGTCGGCGGCGACATCCAGCTCTTGACCTCGGAGGCGACGCTCAGCGTCTGCACCCAGCCGAAGCCCAGGCCCGTGCCCACGCACGTGCCCACCATCACCAGGCCGGAGACCAGCAGCAACAGCAGCGCCGCGCGCACCAGGTCGGAGAACCGGCCGCCGCAGCGGCGGGCGATCATCACGCCCAGGAAGCCCAGCGCCAGCGCGGCCGGGATCTTCACCGCCGCCCCCATGGTGATCATGGTCGCGCCGAGCACGATCCACAGCAGCTCCTCGCGCGTCATGGGCACGCCGGGCGTCGTGGGCATCCGGCGCAGCGCCAGCTCCAGGCCGACCAGCATCAGCCCGATCGCCAGGCCCTCGTTGTGCACGCCGATGACCAGGTGGAACAGCACCAGCGGGTTCGCCGCGCCCAGCCACAGCGCGCTCACCGGCGGCACGCCGAACCGGCGCGCGAGCCGGGGCAGCGCCCACACGATCATCGCCAGGCCCAGCAGCACCAGCAGCCGGTGCAGGAACACCCCGGGCAGCACGCTGTCGCCGGTCACCATCGAGATGACCCGCCCGGCGGCCAGGAACAGCGGCCCGTACGGGGCGGGCGTCTCGCGCCAGATGTTGGGCACGTTCTTGGTCAGCGGGTGCTCCACGCCCAGCGCCGTGGCCGGTCCCAGCTCGTAGGGGTCCTGGCCGTTGGCCGCGATCTGCGACTGCGCCAGGTAGCTGTAGACGTCCCGGCTGAACATGGGCAGCACGAACACCAGCGGCGTGATCCACATCAGCAGCGTGCGGTCCAGCTGGCTGCGCGACACCAGCCGCGGCCTGCCCGGACGGGCGAACCGGCCCAGCCACAGCCACGCCGAGACCACCATGAACATGCCGGTCCACACCACGGCCATGGAGGCGGTGGGCATCCGCACGAACAGCCCCAGCAGCGGCGTGCCCGGCAGCGGGCTGAACACCGGCGCCGCGCCGGACCCCAGCGAGCCCACGACCAGCAGCAGCGCGCCGACCGTGCCCCAGCGGCGGATGATGTCGAGCTGACGGCGCTCCGGCGCGTCCAGGGGCGCCGCCTCGCCGATCTCCACCCGATCGCCCGTCACCATTCCGCCCGCCGTCACGCCGGAAGGGTATCGACCACCCCCGCCGGGTGAGTCGGGTCACCCGATGCGCGGTGATCTTTGCGAGCACCGGCGAAATACGCAACACTGGTGTTGTGAAAAACGTCGGGGAGTCCCGGACCGTGGTGCCCGCCGGGCACGACGGGCGGACCCGGCACGCCGTGGCGCGCCTGCTGCTGGAGCAGGGCCCGGTCCCCGCGGCCTCGGTCGCGGAGCAGCTGGGCCTGAGCCCCACCGCGGTGCGCCGGCACATCGACGCGCTGGTGGCCGACGGTGAGGCGACCGGCAGGGAGGCCCCCCGGAGGGGGCAGCGCGGCCGGGGTCGCCCGGCCAAGCTCTTCCTGCTGACCGAGCAGGGGCGGGCCCGCTTCGGGCACGCCTACGACGACCTCGCCGTGGCCGCGCTGCGGTTCCTCGCCGAACAGGGCGGGGAGGAGGCGGTACGGGCCTTCGCGCGGCGACGGGTCTCCGCGCTCGTCGAGCAGCACCGGGCGGCCATCGTGGCCCAACCCGACGCCGCCGGACGGGCCAAGGCCCTGGCGACCGCCCTGAGCAGGGAGGGCTACGCTGCCTCGGCGCGGCACGTGGGGGCGGGGGAGCAGCTCTGCCAGCACCTGTGCCCCGTCGCGCACGTCGCGGCCGAGTTCCCGCAGCTGTGCGAGACCGAGACGGCGGCGTTCGCCGACCTGCTCGGCACGCACGTGCAGCGCCTGGCCACGATCGCGCGCGGTGACGCCGTGTGCACGACGCACATCCCGAACACACCCCGGATCCCGAATGGAGGGGAGCCCGCATGACTGCCGCTGCCGAGCAGCGCACCACCACAGCCCCGCTCACCCAGGAAGAGACCCTGGCGAGCATCGGCAACTACGAGTTCGGCTGGTCCGACTCGGACGTGGCAGGCGCGAGCGCCCGCCGGGGCCTGAACGAGGACGTCGTTCGGGACATCTCGGCCAAGAAGAACGAGCCGGGGTGGATGCTGGAGCACCGCCTGAAGGCGCTGCGCCTGTTCGACCGCAAGCCGATGCCGACCTGGGGTTCCGACCTGTCGGGCATCGACTTCGACAACATCAAGTACTTCGTCCGGTCGACCGAGAAGCAGGCGGCGACCTGGGACGACCTGCCCGACGACATCAAGAACACCTACGACCGGCTGGGCATCCCGGAGGCCGAGAAGCAGCGCCTCGTCTCCGGTGTCGCCGCCCAGTACGAGTCCGAGGTGGTCTACCACAAGATCCGCGAGGACCTGGAGGAGCAGGGTGTCGTCTTCCTCGACACCGACACCGCCCTCAAGGAGCACCCGGAGCTGTTCGAGGAGTACTTCGGCTCCGTCATCCCGGCGGGCGACAACAAGTTCTCCGCGCTGAACTCCGCGGTGTGGTCCGGCGGCTCGTTCATCTACGTGCCCAAGGGCGTGCACGTCGACATCCCGCTCCAGGCGTACTTCCGGATCAACACCGAGAACATGGGCCAGTTCGAGCGCACGCTGATCATCGTCGACGAGGGCGCCTACGTGCACTACGTCGAGGGCTGCACCGCGCCGATCTACTCCTCGGACTCGCTGCACTCCGCGGTCGTGGAGATCATCGTCAAGAAGGGCGGCCGCTGCCGCTACACGACCATCCAGAACTGGTCGAACAACGTCTACAACCTGGTCACCAAGCGCGCCAAGGCCGAGGCGGGCGCGACCATGGAGTGGGTCGACGGCAACATCGGCTCCAAGGTGACCATGAAGTACCCGGCCGTGTTCCTGATGGGCGAGCACGCCAAGGGCGAGGTCCTCTCGATCGCGTTCGCGGGCGAGGGCCAGCACCAGGACGCGGGCGCGAAGATGGTCCACATGGCGCCGCACACGTCCTCCACGATCGTGTCGAAGTCGGTGGCGCGCGGCGGCGGCCGCACCTCCTACCGCGGCCTGGTCCAGGTCAACAAGCGGGCGCACCACTCGAAGTCCACGGTCAAGTGCGACGCGCTGCTGGTGGACAACATCAGCCGCTCGGACACCTACCCCTACGTCGACGTCCGCGAGGACGACGTGTCGATGGGCCACGAGGCCACCGTCTCGAAGGTCTCCGAGGACCAGCTGTTCTACCTCATGTCCCGCGGTCTCAACGAGGACGAGGCCATGGCGATGATCGTGCGCGGGTTCGTCGAGCCCATCGCGCGCGAGCTGCCCATGGAGTACGCGCTGGAGCTGAACCGCCTGATCGAGCTGCAGATGGAAGGGGCCGTCGGCTGACATGGCCGTCACCACCGAAGACCAGCAACACGGCCTGACGGCCCACTCGCACGGCGCGGGCGCCCCCGTGTCGTCGCGCGCGGACCACTTCGCGTCGTTCGACGTGGACGCGTTCGAGGTGCCCGGCGGGCGCGAGGAGATCTGGCGCTTCACCCCGCTCAAGCGCCTCGCCGGCCTGCACAGCGGCGCCGCGGCCACCGCCCCGGCCGCCGTCGCGGTCGTCGCGGCCGAGGGCGTGACCGCCGAGACCGTCGGTCGTGACGACCGGCGCCTCGGCGTCGCCGGCACCCCCGGCGACCGCGTCGCCGCCCAGGCGTGGTCCTCGTTCGCCGAGGCCACCGTCATCACGCTGCCCGGGGACGCGAAGTCCGAGGCGACCACCGTCACCGTCACCGGCCCCGGCCGGGACGGCGTCGCCTACGGCCACCTCCAGGTGCACGCCAAGCCGTTCGCCGAGGGCGTCGTCGTCCTCGACCACCGCGGCTCCGGCGCCTACGCCGACAACGTCGAGTTCGTCGTCGAGGACGGCGCGCACCTGACCGTCGTGGCCATCCAGGACTGGGCCGACGACGCAGTGCACGTCTCCGCCCACCACGCCAGGCTGGGCCGCGACGCCTCGTTCCGGCACACCGTCATCACCCTCGGCGGCGACCTGGTCCGCCTCACCCCCGTGGTGACCTACGCGGGCCGCGGCGGCGACGCCGAACTGCTCGGCCTGTACTTCGCCGACGCCGGCCAGCACCTGGAGCACCGGCCCTTCATCGACCACGCGGTGTCCAACTGCCGCAGCAACGTGGTCTACAAGGGCGCCCTCCAGGGCGAGGGCGCGCACACCGTGTGGATCGGCGACGTGCTGATCCGCGCCGCGGCCGAGGGCACCGAGACCTTCGAGCTCAACCGCAACCTGGTGCTCACCGACGGCGCCCGCGCCGACTCGGTGCCGAACCTGGAGATCGAGACCGGCGAGATCGAGGGCGCGGGCCACGCCAGCGCCACCGGCCGGTTCGACGACGAGCAGCTGTTCTACCTCCAGGCGCGCGGCATCCCCGAGGACCAGGCCCGTCGGCTGGTCGTGCGCGGGTTCTTCCAGGAGATCCTGCTCAAGATCACCGTCCCCGAGGTGCGCGAGCGCCTGGAAGCCGCCATCGAGGCGGAGCTGGAAGCGGTGGGCGTGTGATCAGGGTGTGCCCGGTCGCCGACCTCGACGACCGCAAGCCGGTCGCGGTCGAGGTGGGCGACGAGCACACCCCCGTCCTGCTCGTCCGCGACGGCGACACCGTCCACGCGCTGCGCGACCTCTGCACCCACGCGGAGGTCTCGCTCAGCGAGGGCGAGGTGACGCGCAAGGGCGTGGAGTGCTGGCTGCACGGGTCGTGCTTCGACCTGCGCACCGGCCGCCCGTCCTCACCGCCCGCCACCGAGCCGGTCGACGTGTTCGCCGTCGAACTCCGCGGCGGTGACGTCTACGTCGACGTCACCGCCCCCACGAACTGACCGACCCCGCTCGCCACACCAGGAGAACTGAGCACCACATGGCCACTCTGGAGATCAAGGACCTGCACGTCTCGGTCGCCGCCGACGAGACGTCCAAGGAGATCCTCAAGGGCGTCGACCTGACCATCAAGGCCGGCGAGACCCACGCCATCATGGGTCCGAACGGCTCGGGCAAGTCCACCCTGTCCTACGCCGTCGCCGGCCACCCCAAGTACCGGGTCACCTCCGGCAGCGTGCTGCTGGACGGCGAGGACGTGCTGGAGATGAGCGTGGACGAGCGCGCCCGCGCCGGCCTGTTCCTCGCCATGCAGTACCCGGTCGAGGTGCCCGGCGTGTCCATGTCGAACTTCCTGCGCACCGCCGCCACCGCCGTGCGCGGCGAGGCCCCGGCCCTGCGCCACTGGGTCAAGGAGGTCAAGGCCGCGATGGGCGACCTCGACATCGACCCGGCGTTCGCCGAGCGCTCGGTCAACGAGGGCTTCTCCGGCGGCGAGAAGAAGCGCCACGAGATCCTCCAGCTGGGCCTGCTCCGGCCGAAGATCGCGATCCTCGACGAGACCGACTCCGGCCTGGACGTCGACGCGCTGCGCGTGGTCTCCCAGGGCGTGAACCGGTACCGGGAGTCCGGCGAGGTGGGCGTGATGCTGATCACGCACTACACCCGGATCCTCAAGTACATCAAGCCCGACTTCGTGCACGTCTTCGCCGGTGGCCGCGTCGTCGAGTCCGGCGGCCCCGAGCTGGCCGACCTGCTGGAGTCCGAGGGTTACGTGAAGTACACCGGGAACCAGGAAGCCGCCGCCATCGGCTGACGTTGCACCCCACGTGACCTACGTACCGAGAGGAGGCGCCGGAGCCGTGACCACCACCGCCGCTCCACTGGACGTCGCTGCCGTGCGCGCGGACTTCCCTATCCTGGGCCGCACCGTGCGGGAGGGCAAGCGGCTGGTCTACCTGGACTCCGGCGCCACCTCGCAGCGCCCGAGGCAGGTCCTCGACGCCGAGCGGGCGTTCCTGGAGACCGCCAACGCCGCCGTGCACCGCGGCGCGCACCAGCTGGCCGAGGAGGCCACCGACGCCTACGAGGCCGCGCGCCGCAGGATCGCGCGCTTCGTCGGCGTCGACGAGGGCGAGGTCGTGTTCACCAAGAACGCGACCGAGGGCGTCAATCTCGTCGCCTACGCGATGGGCAACGCCGCCACGGCCGGACCCGAGGCCGAGCGGTTCCGCCTCGGCCCCGGCGACGAGATCGTGGTCACCGAGATGGAGCACCACGCCAACCTCGTGCCGTGGCAGCAGCTGGCTGCCCGCACCGGCGCCGAACTGCGCTGGTTCGGCGTGACCGACGAGGGCCGCCTGGACCTGTCGGACCTCGACGCGCTGGTCACCGGGCGCACCAAGGTCGTGGCGTTCACCCACCAGTCCAACGTGCTGGGCACCGTCAACCCGGTGCCCGCGCTCGTGGCCGCCGCCCGGCGCGTGGGCGCGCTCACCGTGCTGGACGCCTGCCAGTCCGTCCCGCACACCCCGGTCGACCTCCACGCCCTGGGCGTGGACTTCGCGGTGTTCAGCGGCCACAAGATGCTCGGCCCGTCCGGCATCGGCGTGCTCTACGGCCGCCGCGAGCTGCTGGAGGCGCTGCCGCCGTTCCTCACCGGCGGGTCCATGATCGAGATGGTCCGCATGGAGGGCTCCACGTTCGCCCCGCCGCCCGCGCGGTTCGAGGCGGGCGTGCCGATGACGTCCCAGGCGGTCGCCCTGGGCGCGGCCGTCGACTACCTCTCCGCGATCGGCGTGGACCGGATCGCCGCCCACGAGCACCTGCTCACCGAGGCGGCGTTGGCGGGCCTGACCGCGATCCCCGGCGTGCGGGTCGTCGGACCCCTGGACACCGAGGACCGCGGCGGCGCGGTGTCGTTCGTCGTCGACGGCATCCACGCCCACGACGCCGGCCAGGTGCTCGACAGCCTGGGCGTGGCGGTCCGCGTCGGCCACCACTGCGCGTGGCCGCTGCACCGCCGGATGAACGCCCCGGCCACGGTCCGGGCCAGTTTCTACCTGTACAACACGCTCGACGAGGTGGACGTGCTGCTGGACGCGGTGCGCGAGGCGCAGAAGTTCTTCGGGGTGGTCTAGTTGCAGCTCCAGCAGATGTACCAGGAGATCATCCTGGACCACTACAAGAACCCCCACGGCCGCGGCCTGCGCGACCCGTTCGACGCCGAGTCGCACCAGATCAACCCCACCTGCGGCGACGAGGTGACCCTCCGCGTGAGGCTCGACGGCGACACCGTGGCCGACGTGTCCTACGACGGGCAGGGCTGCTCGATCAGCCAGGCGTCCACCTCGGTGCTGACGGACCTGGTGGTCGGCAGGCCGGTGAGCGAGGCGTTCACCAGGATGGACGCGTTCGTCGAGCTCATGCAGGGCCGCGGCCAGGTGGAGCCCGACGAGGACGTCCTGGAGGACGGCATCGCGTTCGCGGGCGTGGCGAAGTACCCGGCGCGCGTGAAGTGCGCGCTGCTGGGCTGGATGGCTTTCAAGGACGCGGTGTCCCGCAGCGAGGGAGCAAAGGCATGAGCACCGGAGAAGACGTGGTGCGCGGCATCGAGGGCATGCCCGAACCGCCCGCGCCGAAGGCCGACGTGGCCTCGCTCGACGACCTGGAGGAGGCCATGCGCGACGTGGTCGACCCGGAGTTGGGCATCAACGTCGTCGACCTCGGCCTGGTCTACGACATCCGCGTGGACGAGGCCAACGTCGCCGTGATCGACATGACCCTGACCTCGGCCGCGTGCCCCCTGACCGACGTCATCGAGGACCAGACGCGCTCCGCCCTGGTGGGCGGCGGTGGCGGCGGCCTCGTCGACGACTTCCGCATCAACTGGGTGTGGATGCCGCCGTGGGGCCCGGAGAAGATCACCGACGACGGTCGGGAGCAGCTGCGCGCCCTGGGCTTCACGGTCTGAGACCCGGGGGCCCGGCCCACCGGCCCGCTCGACCCGGCCGGGCCTGATACCGGCCCGCCGCTCGACCCGGCCGGCCCGCTCCACCGGGCCGCCCGGCCCACCCGCTCCACCGCGCCGCCGGCCGCGCACTTCACAGGGGTCCCCTCCCGAGGGGGCCCCTGTTCCTGTCGCGGGGGCCGCGCCCCTACCCGACCGCCAGGTGCGGCCCGCCCCGCAGCACGTCCACCTGGTCACTGCCCGGCCGCCCCACCACCCAGCTGGTCCCGCGCAACGACTTCGCGTGCTCCTTCACCGGCGCCAGCAGCCGCGACACCTCGCGGTAGGACCCCACCGACCCGGCCGCGCAGATCAACGAGGCCAGCGACAGCGTCACCGCCGGCCCCTCCGCCGCGAACGACCGGTCCAGCACCCCAGCCGAGAACGGCACGAGCTCGTCCAACCCGGCCACCACCAGGAAGTCGTCCCCGCCGACGTGCCCCACCTGCACCCCGGGCAGCGCCGCCGCGCCCTCCGACAGCGCCCGCCCCAGCTCCCGGATCAGGTCGTCACCCGCCGCGAACCCCGCCGAGTCGTTCACCCGCTTGAACGCGTCCACGTCCAGCCACCCCACCGCGAACAGCTCGCCGCCCAGGATCCGCCGGTCGACCTCCCGCGCGACCGCGTCGCTGCCCGGCAGCCGGGTCAGCGGGTTCAGCGCCACCGCCTGCTCCACCTTCAGCTCCGCCACCCCGCGCACCACGTCCGCCACCCGCACCACGCCCAGGCACCGGTCGTCGTCGTCCACGACCACCAGGTCGTCGTTGGTGCGCTCCCGGTCGGCGTGCGCGACCACGTCCAGCAGCTCCAACGCGCCGGCCCCCGCCCCGATCAGCTTCGGCCTGTCCGCCAGCCGCGCCGCCTCCCGCCGCGCGTGCAGGGCGTGCCCGAACGGCCCCGTCACCGCCAGCAGGAACCGGTTGCGGTCCACCGTCCACCGCGGCCGGTCGTCCTCGTCCACCAGCACCACGCCGGTCACCGTCGGCCGGCCGGCCAGCACCTCCAGCACCTCCTCGGACGTGGCCGAGTCCGGCAGCGTCGTCGCCGGGTGCAGGAAATCGGTCACCGCCGGACCCCGGCGGCGCCGCAGCGGCGCGGTCGCGGTCCTGCTCACCGCCTCCGGGTCGCCCACCTCGGCGAGCACCGCCGAGATCGTCACGTCCACCCGGGGCCGCCGCTGCGGGCTCGCCAGCAGGTTCCCCTGCGCCAGCCGCACCCCCAGCCGGCGCAGCGCGGCCAGCTGCCCCTCCGTCTCCACGCCCTCGGCCACCACCAGCGACCCGGTGTGCTCGCACAGGTGCTGCAACCCCTGCACCAGCGCGCACCACGCCGGGTCCCCGGGCAGCGCGACCACCACCGCGCGGTCGAGCTTGATCACCTCCGGCCGCACCTCGGCCGGCAGCGACAGCGGCGAGTCACCCTCGCCGACCCCGTCCAGGCCGATCCGGAACCCGTCCTCCCGCAACCGCCGCAACCGCTCCACCAGCCGCCGCCTCGGGGCCCGCGAGTACGGCGCGCCCACCTCCACCACCACGTCCGACGGACCGCGCCCGACCTCCCGCAACGCCCCGTACAGCGGCGCGAACAGCTCCGGCCGGTCCGCCACCGTCATGGCCAGCAGGTTCACGTGCAGCGGCAGGCCCAGCCCGTGCTCCGCCGCGTGGCGCACCGCCCGGCAGGCCAGCGCCACGTCGGTGTCGGCCAGGTACCCCGCGCGGAACGCCTCCCGCAGCAGGTCCCGCACGTGGCCGTCGTGCGGCCGGGCCAGCGCCTCCACCGCCACCACCGCCCCCGTGTGGAGGTTGAACAACGGCTGGAAGGCGAAGCGGACGTCGTCCAGCAAGGCGGGCACCCACCGATCGTGCCCCTCCCCACCGCCCCCTGCCGAGAGGGTTCACCGGCTGTTCCCGGGAATTTGGCCTAGTGCACGGGGAACACCATCCGGGCCCGCATCCGCCACGAGGCCAGCCCGAACAGGCTGACCATCGCCCGGACCGTCCCGCCCAGGTCGTCGTGACCGCCGAGGTAGGCGCGCTGGTGGAGGTCCGACAACCCGAAGAACTCGTCGAAGAACTCCGGCACCTCGTCCGGGCCCATCGCCAACAGCGCCGTCAACCCGCGCATCCGCAGCGCGTGCACCGCCCGCTCCCGGGGCGACCGCACCACCGGACGACCCTCCGCCAGCGCCCGCGCCACCACCGGGGCCCGCCGCAACGAGACCGCCACGCTGTAGCCCGTCGCCGGGTGGATGAACCCCGCCGCCGCGCCGAACGCGCCCGGACCCGGCCGCGCGTCCAGCGGGATGCGCACCCGCTCCTCGCCCTCCGGCACCGGCACCCCGTGCGCCGCCAACCGCGCGTGCAACCGCAACCGCAGCTCCGGCAGCGGCAACCCCGGCCGCCGCGCCAACGACGTCTCCTCCAGCAGCACCTCGTCCGCCGACACCGGGATGGCGTAGAGGAACGTCGGGTCCGCCGTCGTCGCCGCCGGCGGCCTGCGCCAGTCCATGATCAACGCCTCGTCCGGGCCCACGAACGGCCGCGCCGACGCCGCCGGCACCACCACCCCCACCGCCGTCTGCGCCGCCCGACCACCGACCGCGCCCGTCGCCCGGACCACCTCCCCGGTCAGCACCCGCCCGTCGGCCAACCGCACCCCCGAACCGGTCCGCTCCACCACGCGGCCCGCCACCACCTCGACCTCGTCGGGCAACCGCCACAGCCGCTCGTTGTCCAACACCGAGTACGCCCGCGCCAACCGGTGCTCCCGACCGGCCACCACCCGCGCCCGCGACGCCACCAACCCCACCGGCGTCCCCGCCGGCAACTCGTCCGACCACGCCCCGTACGTCGCCCGCCACGGCCGACCCGGATCCGGGTCCACCACCGTCGTCCGCACGCCCAGCGCCGCGCACTCGCGGGCCAGCGCCCGCCCCGCCGGCCCGCCGCCGACCACCACCACGGCCACTAGCGCGCCTCCGGGGGACGTGGCGGCAGCAGGTCCCGCGACAGCAGCGGCCGGTACTGCGACACCACCTCCGACAACTGCGCCACCGTCCGCTCGATCGCCGACCGCGCCGCGTTGCGCTCCGCGATCACCGCCGACAACAGCAGCGCCGTCGTCACCGCCGTCCCGTTGAACGCCTGCAACGTCACCATCCGCACCACCAGCTCCAAACCCTCGAACGGTCCCGTGGCCCACGTCGCGGCCCGCGCCGCCAGCACTGCCGCGATCAACGCGCACGGCGCCGTCCCCATGTGCTGGAAGCGGAACGCCGCCCAGATCAGGAAGGGGAACACCAGGTACATCAACCTGATGTCCACCACCGTGGCCATCGCCATCACCGCCGCCGTGCTCGACAGCAGCGCCACCGCCTCCGCCCACCGGCGGGACGTCGGACGACAGCGGCGCAACGAGCGCGCGGCCTGCGCCAGCGGCACGAACACCAGCACCCCCAGCACGTCACCGGTCCACCACACCGACCACGTCGACCAGAAACCCGCGCCGTCGACCACCCCGGTCACCAGCAACGCGCCGCTGCCCACCGTGGCACTGACCAGCATGCCCGCGAACGCGCCCAGCAGCACGAGGGACAACGCGTCACGCGTGCGGTCCACCTCCAACCGGAAGCCCGCCCGCCGCAGCAGCAGGAAACCGACCACCGGCCCCAGCGTGTTCCCCACGCAGATCAGCGCCGCCGTTCCGAGGTCTCCCAGGGACGCGTTCACCGCGAACGCCGCCACCGCGATCCCCGGCCACATCCGCAACCCGCCCAGGAGCAGGGCGAGCAGCGCCACACCCGTCGGCGGCCACAGCGGTGTCACCTGGTCGTTGACCAGTGCCTGGAGCAACCCCAGGCGTGCGCCGAGGTAATAGCAGGCGACAACCAGCAGGAGCCGAGCCGCATAAGGACCCCACGGGCGGAGGCTGGGGAGCAGTTGCACCCGGACAGCATCCTCCGGCTACCCCCTCCACACCACGCCTAGCTGCGGAAATACCCGAACCGACCCCCCGATTTGTCTCCCGCGGGACAGGGGTGTAACTTTCTCCCTGCCAGCGCGGAACGGGCCGGATCACACCGGAACGGAGCGCGGCGAAACCCCCCGAGCGGAACAAGCGGCACACGGTGCTGCCTCAGCCCGGACGGGAACAAGAACAAACTGAATGCGAAGCGGGATCAACGCGGAGCGAAGAAGCCGGAACCGGCCGATTTGACACCGCGAAAACGAACCGGCTAA
>NZ_JBHSQO010000056.1:0-57801 GCF_042658445.1 Saccharothrix lopnurensis
GTGGGGGGCCGGGGCCGGGCCGCCGCGGCGGGGGCGGACGCGGTGGCGGAAGCCCTGCTGCTGCGCCGCCGGGCCGCCGGGCGACCCGGGACCGCCGTCGCCTGGGCCGAGTGGGCGACCGGGCGCGGCGCGGAGCCGGCCGGGGCGCCCGGACTGCCCGCCCTGGCGCCGGACCGGGCGCTCGACGCGTTCGGCTCGGCCCTCGCGGGCGGGTGGGCGCAGCTCGTCGTGGCCGACTTCGGCTGGGAGCGGTTCGCGGCGTGGTTCGCCGCCGAGCGGCCCAGCCCGCTGTTCGCCGACCTGGAGGCGTTCCGGCGGGCCCGCGCCGACGCCGGACCGGTGGGCGGGCCGGCCGCCGAACCGGCGGACCTGCCCAGGGCGCAGGCCGTGCGCCGCCTGCTCGACCTGGTGCGCGACACCGCCGCCGCCGTGCTCGGCCACTCGTCCGCCGCGGACGTGCCCGCGCGGCGTGCCTTCAGCGAGCTGGGCTTCGACTCGTTGACCGCCGTCGAGCTGCGCAACCGCTTGCGGGCCGCCACGAACGCGCCGCTGTCCGCGACCGCCGTATTCGACCACCCCACGCCCGAGGCCCTGGCCGCGCACGTGGCGGAACTCGTCCTCGGGCCGGCCACCACCGCCCCGGCCGCCGCCGCCCCGACCGCCGCCGCCGGCGACCCCGCGACGAGCGATCCGATCGTGATCGTCGGCATGGCCTGCCGCTACCCCGGCGGTGTCGCGGACGCCGACGGGCTGTGGCGGGTGGTCGCCGAGGAGCGCGACGTGGTGACCCCGTTCCCCACCGACCGCGGCTGGGACCTGGCCGCCCTGACCACCACCAGCGCCACCGCCGAGGGCGGTTTCCTGGACGACGTGGCGGGCTTCGACGCGGGCTTCTTCGGCATCTCGCCGCGCGAGGCGCTGTCGATGGACCCGCAGCAGCGGCTCCTGCTCGAAACGTCGTGGGAGGCGCTGGAGCAGGCGGGCGTCGACCCCGTCGGCCTGCGCGGCTCGGCGACCGGCGTGTTCGTCGGCGCGGTCGGCACCGACTACCGGCCACCCGCCGACCCCGGGGGCCACCACCTGGCGGGCACGGTCGCCAGCGTGCTCTCCGGCCGCGTGTCGTACGTCTTCGGGCTGGAGGGCCCGGCGATGACGGTGGACACGGCGTGTTCGTCGTCGTTGGTGGCGTTGCACCTGGCGGCGCGGTCGCTGCGGTCGGGCGAGTCCTCGCTGGCGCTCGCGGGCGGCGTGGCGGTGATGTCCACGCCCGCCGCGTTCACCGGGTTCACCGCGCAGGGCGGGATGGCCGCCGGCGGGCGGTGCCGGTCGTTCGCCGACTCGGCCGAGGGCACCGGCTGGTCGGAGGGCGTCGGCGTGCTGGTGCTGGAGCGCCTGTCGGACGCGCGCCGCAACGGTCACACCGTGCTGGCGGTGGTGAAGGGCACCGCGGTCAACCAGGACGGCGCCTCCAACGGGCTCACCGCGCCCAACGGCCCCTCGCAGCAGCGGGTCATCCGCGCCGCGCTGGCCGATGCCGGCCTCGCACCGTCCGAAGTGGACGTGGTCGAGGCGCACGGTACCGGGACCACCCTGGGCGACCCGATCGAGGCGCAGGCGGTCCTCGCCACCTACGGTCAGGACCGCGACGAGCCGCTGCTGCTGGGCTCGATCAAGTCGAACATGGCGCACGCGCAGGCCGCCGCGGGCGTCGCCGGCGTGATCAAGGTCGTGCAGGCCATGCGCCACGGCCTGGTGCCCCGCACGCTGCACGTCGACCGCCCGTCCCCGCACGTCGACTGGTCCTCCGGCGCGGTGCGGCTGGTCACCGAGGCCGTCGCGTGGCCGGAGACCGGCAGGCCGAGGCGGGCCGGCGTGTCGTCGTTCGGCGCGAGCGGCACCAACGCGCACGTCGTCGTGGAGCAGGCCCCGCCCGTCGAGGTCCGCCCCACGACGACCGCGGGCCCGGTGCCGGTGCTGCTGTCGGCGGCCACCCCCGAGGGGCTGCGCGCCCAGGCCGAGCGGTGGCTGGACCTGGACGCCCGCCCGCTGGGCGACCTGGCCTTCTCGGCGGCCACGACCCGCGCGCACCTGGAGCACCGGGCCGCCGTCGTGTGCGCCGACCCGGCCGGGCTGCGGCACGGCCTGACCGTGCTCGCCGCCGGCGACACCGCGCCGGAGGTGCTGGTGGGCCGGGCGGACCGCGCGCCGACGACCGCGTTCGTGTTCGCCGGGCAGGGCGCGCAGCGGGCCGGCATGGGGGCGGAGCTGACGCGGTTCCCCGTGTTCGCGGCCGCGTTCGACGAGGTGCGCGCGCGGCTCGACGTGGACGTCCGGTCGGGCGACCCCGACGACACCGGTTTCGCGCAGCCCGCGCTGTTCGCGTTCGAGGTGGCGCTGTTCCGGCTGCTGGAGTCGTGGGGCGTGCGGCCGGACGTGCTGGTCGGCCACTCGGTCGGCGAGATCGCCGCCGCGCACGTCGCGGGCGTGCTGTCGCTGGACGACGCGTGCCGCCTGGTGTCGGCGCGTGCCCGCCTGATGGCCTCCCTGCCCGCGGGCGGCGCCATGCTGTCGGTGCGCGCGCCCGAGGCCGCGGTCCTGCCGCTGCTCCCGGACGGCGTGGTCGTCGCGGCGGTCAACGCCCCGGACGCGGTGGTCGTCGCGGGCCCGGCGGACGCGGTGGCCGAGGCCGGGCGGCGGCTGGCCGGGTTCCGCACCCGGCCGCTGCGGGTCAGCCACGCGTTCCACTCGCCCCTGGTCGAACCCGTGCTGGACGACCTGCGCGCCGCGCTGGCCGGCATCGCGTTCGCCCCGCCCGCGATCCCGCTGGTCTCCACGGTGACCGGCGCGCCCTCGGACATGTCCACCGCGGACTACTGGGTGCGCCAGGTGCGCGAGCCGGTGCGCTTCGCCGACGCGGTCGCCGCGCTGGACGCGGACACCGTCGTCGAGGTCGGGCCGGACGGCTCGCTGTCCGCCGCCGTGCGGGACACCGCCGGACCGGACGTGCTGGTCGTGCCCCTGGCCCGCCGCGACACCCCCGAGGACACCGCCCTGCTCGCCGGCCTCGCCCGCCTGCACACCCGAGGCGTCCCGGTGGACTGGGCGGCCGCCCTGCCCGGCAACCGGGTCGCGCTGCCCACCCACGCCTTCCGGCACGAGCGGTACTGGCCGACCCGGTTCGCCGCCGACGAGGTGGGCGCGATCGGCCTGGACGCCACCGGGCACGCGCTGGTGGGCGCGGCGACCCCGCTGCCCGACCCCGGCGGCGTGCTGCTCACCGGCAGGCTGTCCCGGCACACCCACCCCTGGCTGGCCGACCACCGCGTCGGCGACACGGTCCTGTTCCCCGGCACCGGTTTCCTCGACCTGGCCTTCCGCGCGGGCGACGAGGTGGGCTGCCCGAGCGTGGCCGAGCTGACCCTGGAGCAGCCGCTCCTGCTGCCCGGGGACGGCGCGGTGCGCGTGCAGGTGGTCGTGGGCCCGCCGGACGAGGGCGGGACGCGCGCGCTGGCCGTGTTCGGCCGGCCGGACGGCGAGGACGCGCCGTGGACCCGGTACGCGGGCGGCCTGCTGTCCCCCGAGGCGGTGGCGGGCGAGGCGCTGGACGGGCCCTGGCCGCCCGCCGGGGCCGAGCCGATGGACCTCGACGGCTTCTACGAGCACCACGCCGAGCGCAACTTCCACTACGGACCGGTGTTCCGCGGCCTGACCGCCGTGTGGCGGCGCGGCGAGGACGTGTTCGCCGACGTCGTGCTGCCCGACCACGACCGGGGCGCGGCGGAGGGCTTCGGCCTGCACCCGGCGCTGCTCGACGCCGCCCTGCACGCCATCTCCTTCGCCCACCCGGACACCGACCCCAAGCAGCTGCCGTTCTCCTGGTCCGGGGTCGCCCTGCACGCCACGGGCGCGGGCCGGCTGCGGGTGCGGCTCGCCTCGTCCGGGCCCGACTCGGTGACCTTGACCGTCACCGACACCGCCGGGGCCCCGGTCGCGACGATCGGCGCGCTGGTGCTGCGCCCGGCCGACACCGGCTCCCCGCGCGGCCGGGTCGACGGCCTGCACTCGCTGGTCTGGACACCGGTCGAGGCCGCCGGGACGGTGGGTGCCGGGACGGTGGGCGCCGGCGACCCGGTGGTGCTCGGTCCGGGCGCGCCCGACCTCCCCGGGCGGAGGGTGGCCGACGCCGCTGCCCTGGCCGCCGAACTCTCCCTGGCCGACCTCTCCGGGCCTGAACTCTCGGGGCCCGACCTCTTCGGGCCCGACCTCTCCAGGGCCGGCCTCTCCGGGCCCGGCCTCTCGGGGTCCGACCCTTCCGGGGTGACCCCCGCTTTCGCCGTATTGCCCGTGCCCGCCGAGGAGGGCGTCACCGCGACCGTGCTGGAGGTGCTGCGCGACTGGGTGGCGCGCGACGAGCTGGCCGCCGTGCCGCTGCTGGTGCTGACCCGCGACGCGGTGGCGGCGAGCCCGTCCGACGCGCTGACCGGGCTCCCGGCCGCCCCGGTGTGGGGCCTGGTGCGCTCCGCGCAGTGGGAGGAACCCGGCCGGTTCCTGCTCCTCGACCACGACGGCAGCGCGGACGCCGCCCTGCTGGCCGCCGCCGTCGCCTCCGGTGAGCCGCAGGCCGCCGTGCGCCGGGGCGCCCTGCTCGCGCCGCGCGTGGTGCGGCCCGCGCCCGGTGACGTGGTGGCCCTGCCGTCCGCGTTCGGCCTCGGCGGGGGCTGGCGGCTCGACGCGACCGGCAGCGGCGCGGTCGACGGCATCGCGGCGGTGCCGGTGGACGTGCCGGCCCCCGGCCCCGGCGAGGTGCTGATCGGGATGCGCGCGGCGGGCGTGAACTTCCGCGACGTGCTGTCCGTGCTCGGCCTCGCGGCGGGCGCCGAACCCGGCCCGCTCGGCGTCGAGGGCGCGGGCGTGGTGCTGGGGGTCGGGTCGGGCGTTCCCGACCTCGTGCCCGGCGACCGGGTGATGGGCGTGCTGTCCGGCGCGTACGGTCCGCGCGCGCTGGCCGACCGCCGCACCGTGACCAGGGTGCCGGACGGCTGGTCGTGGACCGACGCGGCGACCGTGCCGATGGCGTACCTGACGGCGTACTACGCGCTGGTGGACCTGGTGGGGCTCAAGCCGGGCGAGTCGGTGCTGGTGCACGCGGGCGCGGGCGGCGTCGGCACGGCCGCCATCCGCCTCGCCCTGCACCTGGGGGCCGAGGTCTACGCCACGGCGAGTCCCGGCAAGTGGGCCGCGCTGCGCGAACTGGGCCTGCCCGACGAGCGGATCGCCTCGTCGCGGACGCTGGACTTCGCCGAGCGGTTCCGGGCCGCCACGGGCGGGCGCGGCGTCGACGTGGTGCTGAACTCGCTGGCGGGCGCGTTCACCGACGCCTCGCTGGAGCTGCTCGCGCCCGGCGGTCGGTTCGCCGAGATGGGCAAGTCCGACGTCCGCGACCCCGCCGACCACCCGGGCATCACCTACACGGCGTTCGACACGGTCGAGGCGGGCCCGGACCGGCTCGGGCGGATGTTCGCCGAGCTGCTCGACCTCGACGCGGTCCGGCCGCTGCCCGCGACCACGTGGGACGTCCGGCGCGCGCCCGAGGCGTTCCGGTACGTGAGCCAGGCGAAGCACACCGGCAAGGTGGTGCTCACCCTGCCCGCGCCGTGGCGGGCCGACGGCACCGTGCTGATCACCGGCGGCACCGGCGCGCTCGGGTCGAGGCTGGCCAGGCACCTGGTCGCCGAGCACGGCGCGACGCGGCTGCTGCTGCTCGGCCGGCGCGGACCGGACGCGCCCGGCGCGGCCGAGCTGTGCGCGGAGCTGGGCGCCGCGGGCGCGCGGGTGGACGTGGTGGCGTGCGACGCCGCCGACCCGGGCGCGGTGGCCGCCGTGCTGGCCGCCGTGCCCGCCGAGCACCCGCTGACGGCCGTGGTGCACGCGGCGGGCGTGCTCGACGACGGCGTGCTGTCCGCGCTCACCCCGGACCGGCTCGCGACCGTGCTGCGGGCGAAGGCGGACGCGGCGCTCGTGCTCGACCGGCTCACCCGGGACGCCGACCTCGCCGCGTTCACCACCTACTCCTCCGTCGTCGGCACGGTCGGCGGCCCCGGCCAGGGCAGCTACGCCGCCGCCAACGCCTTCCTCGACGCCCTGGCCCAGCACCGCCGGGCGCGCGGCCTGCCCGCCCAGTCGCTGCGCTGGGGCCCGTGGACGGCCGAGGCGGGCATGACCGCGACCCTCGGCGGCGCGGCGGGCCGCTCCGGCACCCGGCCGCTGTCGTGGGCCGACGGGCACGCCCTGTTCGACGCCGCCTTGGCCGCCGCCGACCCGTCCCCGCTGCCCGTGCGGTTCGACCAGGCCGGGCTGCGCGCCAACACCGACCTGCCGCCGCTGCTGAGCGGCCTGGTCACCGCGTCGGCGCGCCGGTCCGCGGTGACCGGGGAGGTGGACGCGGGGTCCTTCGTGGACCGGCTGGCCGGCCTGACCCCCGGCGAGCGCAGGCGGGCCCTGGTCCGGTTCGTCCGCGAGCAGGTGGCCACCGTGCTCGGGCACCGCTCCGCCGACGCCGTCGAGGCCGACCGCGGCTTCACCGACCTCGGGTTCGACTCGCTGACCGTGGTGGAGCTGCGCAACCGCGTCAACGGCGCGACCGGGCTGCGGCTGGCCGCGACCACCGTGTTCGACCACCCGACCCCGACGGCCCTGGCCGCCCACCTGCTGTCGCTGCTGGAACCCCGCTTCGAGACCGTGCCGGACGCGCACCTGGCCGACCTGGCCGCCCTGGAGGCCGCGGTGTCCGGCGGCCTGCCCGAGCCGGCCCGGGACGAGGTGGCGGGCCGGCTGCGCGCCCTGCTCGACCTGCTCGGCGGCGGTGGGGCCGCCCCGGCACCGGTCGCCGCCGGGACGGGGTTCGTCGACGTGATCGACGACGCCAGCGACGACGAGATCTTCGAGTTCATCGACCGCGAGCTGCGCGGTACGTGACGCCCGACCGCGAGAGGGACCCCGATGGCCAGCGAGAACCAGCTCCGTGACTACCTGAAGCGGGTCACCGCCGACCTGCACCGCACCAGGACCCGGCTCGACGAGGTGCGGGCGCGGGCCGTGGAGCCGGTGGCCGTCGTCGGTGTCGGCTGCCGCTTCCCGGGCGCGGCCGGGCCCGCCGCGTTCTGGGACCTGGTGGCCTCCGGCGCGGACGCCACCACGGCGGTGCCCGCCGACCGGGGCTGGCCCGCCGCGCACCGGCGGTGGCGCGGCGGGTTCCTCGACGGCGTGGACCTGTTCGACGCCGACTTCTTCGGCATCCCGCCGCGCGAGGCCGTGACCATGGACCCGCAGCAGCGCCTGCTGCTGGAGACGACGTGGGAGGCGGTCGAGCACGCCGGCGTCGACCCGTCGTCGCTGCGCGGGTCGCGGACCGGCGTGTTCGTCGGCACCAGCGGCCAGTCCTACCCGGAGCTGCTGCGCGGGTCGGCGCAGCGCGACGAGGGGCACGTCAGCACCGGCAACACCGCGAGCGTGCTGTCCGGCCGCATCTCCTACGTGCTCGGGCTGCACGGGCCCACCGTCACGGTGGACACGGCGTGCTCGTCCTCGCTGGTGGCGCTGCACCTGGCGGTGCGGGCGCTGCGGGGCGGCGAGTGCGACCTGGCGCTGGCGGGCGGGGTCGCGGTCGTCGCCGCGCCCGAGGTGTTCGGCGAGTTCGACCGGCAGGGCGGGATCGCGGGTGACGGCCGGTGCAAGGCGTTCTCCGCCGACGCCGACGGCACCAGCTGGGCCGAGGGCGTCGGCGTGCTGGTGCTGGCCCGGTTGTCGGTGGCGCGGTCGCTCGGGTACCCGGTGCTGGCGGTCGTGCGCGGGACGGCGGTCAACTCCGACGGCGCGACCAGCGGGCTGACCGTGCCCAACGGGCCGGCGCAGCAGCGGGTGATCCGGGCGGCGCTGGACGACGCCGGCCTGGCGCCGTCCGACGTGGACCTGGTGGAGGCGCACGGCACCGGCACGTCGCTCGGGGACCCGATCGAGGCGCAGGCGTTGCTCGCGACGTACGGGCAGGGGCGGGCGACGCCCGCGTGGCTGGGGTCGGTGAAGTCGAACATCGGCCACGCCCAGGCGGCGGCCGGCGTCGCCGGGGTGATCAAGGTCGTGCAGGCGCTGCGGCACGAGCTGCTGCCGCGCACCCTGCACGTCGACCCGCCCACCCCGCACGTCGACTGGTCGGCCGGCGCGGTGTCGTTGCTGGCCACCGAGCGCGCGTGGCCGCGTGGTGAGCGGGTCAGGCGGGCGGCGGTGTCGTCGTTCGGGTTCAGCGGCACCAACGCGCACGTGGTCCTGGAGGAGGCCCCGCCCGCCGAGGAGCCCGCCGAGGAGCCCGCCCGGAGCAACCCGCAACTGCCCTTCGTGCTGTCGGGCCGCACCCCCGCGGCGTTGCGGGCCCAGGCGGCGGCGCTGGCCGGCTTCCTGGAGCGGGCCGACGGCGCGCGGGACGCGGACGTCGCCCGTGCCCTGACGACCGGCCGCGCGGCGTTCGAGCACCGGCTCGCGGTGGTGGGGGAGGACGCGGCGGCGCGGCGCGCGGCGTTGGGCGGGTGGCTGGCCGGGGGCGCGGCGCCGGGAGCGATCACCGGGACCGCCGCCGACGACCCCGGTGTGGTGTTCCTGTTCGCGGGGCAGGGTTCCCAGCGGCCGGGCATGGGTCTGGGGCTGGCGGCCCGGTTCCCGGTGTTCGCGGCGGCCCTGGACGAGGTCGCCGGGATCGTCGACCCGCTGCTGGGTCGCCCGCTCCGCGAGGTCCTCGCGGCGGGCGGGTCGGACACGGCCCTGGTCCAGCCCGCCCTCTTCGCGGTCGAGGTGGCGCTGTTCCGGCTGCTGGAGTCCTGGGGCGTCCGCCCGGACTCCCTGGTCGGCCACTCGGTGGGCGAGTTCGCGGCCGCCCACGTCTCCGGCGTGTTCAGCCTTGAGGACGCGTGCCGCCTCGTGGTGGCGCGTGGTCGTTCGATGGCCGCGCTGCCCGGGGGTGGCGCGATGGTGGCCGTCGAGGCGTCCGAGGACGAGATCACCCCCTACCTGGGCGACGAGGTCGCGTTGGCGGCGGTGAACGGCCCGCGCGCGGTGGTCCTGTCCGGGGTGGGGTCGGCGGTGCTGGCCGCCGCGTCCGAGTTGGCCGGGCGTGGTCACCGGACGCGCCGGCTCGCCGTGTCGCACGCCTTCCACTCGCCCCTGGTGGCGCCGGCGCTGGCGGAGTTCCGGGCGGCGTTCGACGGGGTGTCGTTCGGCCCGCCCTCGATCCCGCTGGTGTCCTCGGTGACCGGCTCGGTCACCGAGGTGGCGAATGCCGAGTACTGGGTGCGGCAGGCCGTCGAACCGGTGCGGTTCGCCGACGCGGTCCGCGCGGCCGAGGTCGGCGACGGGTGCGTGCTGGTGGAGGTCGGACCGGACTCGACGTTGAGCGCCGCCGCGCCGGGCGCGGTGCCGTTGCTGCGCAAGGGGCGCGACGAGGAGCAGGCCGTCTTCGGCGCCGTGGCGCGGCTGCACGTCGCGGGGCTGCGCGTCGACTGGCCGGCGTTCCACGGCAGCGGCGCGCACGTCGACCTGCCGACCTACCGGTTCCAGCGCGAGCGCTTCTGGCCCGACCCGCTCGACCGGCCCGCCGACGGCCTCGGGCACGAGGTCGAGTGGGTGCCGCGCGAGGTGGACGGCCCGCTCCGGGGCTCGTGGCTGGTGCTCGGCCCGGACGCGGGTCTCGCCACCCACCTCGGCGCCGACCACCTCCCGCTCGACGGCGGCGCCGACCGGGCGGCGGTGGCCGCCCTGGTGGGGGCGCGGCGTCCCACCGGGGTGGTCGTGACCGGTGGCGCGGCCGAGTTCCTGGCGGTCTGCCAGGGACTCGGGGACGCGGGCGTCACGGCCCCGGTCTGGTGCGTCACCCGGGGCGCGGTCAGCCTGCCCGGCGATCCACCCGCCGACCCGGCCCAGGCCGCGCTGTGGGGCCTCGCGGCCGTCGCCGCGGTCGAGCACCCGGACCGCTGGGGCGGGGTCGTGGACCTGCCCGCGCACGACAACCCCCGGCGCGCGGCCGCCGCGCTGGCCGCGGGGGAGGACCAGGCAGCGGTGCGCGGCGACCGCGTGTTCGCCCGGCGGCTCGTCCCCGCGGCCCCCGAGCCGACCGGGGCCCCCGAGCCGACCGGGGCGCGGGAGCACGGCACCGTGCTGATCACCGGCGGCACGGGCGCGGTCGGCCGGCACCTCGCCCGCAGGGTCGCCGACGCCCGGCGGGTGGTGCTGGTCGGCCTGCTCGGCGACGCCGACGACCTGACCGCCGAACTGGAGGGGCTCGGCACCGAGGTCACCGCCGTCGCCCTCGACCTGGCCGACCCGACCGCGCTCGCCACCCTCTCCGCGCTCGGCCCGTTCACCGGCGTCTTCCACGCCGTCCGCACCACCACCGGCGGGGTGCTCGACGACCTCGACCCGGCCGGCGCCGCCGCCGCGCTGGACCACGCCGCCGCCTGCCTGCGCACGGCCGCCGCCCTGGCCGGTGGCGCGGCCGAGTTCGTCGTCACCGTTCCGCTCGCCTCGCTGCTGGGCGCACCGGGCCGGGCGCTCGACGCCGCGGTCGGCGCGCTCGCCGGAGCCGTCGCACCCGACTCGACGGTGACCTGGTCGCCGTGGGCCGGGACCGGTGACGCGACCCGGGAGCGGATGCGGCGGGCGGGCATGGCGGTCCTCGACCCCGCCGACGCCCTGGCCGCGCTCGACCGCGCCGGGGGCCGGGTCGTCGTGGACGTGGACTGGGCCCGGTACGCCGCCGTCCTGCCCCGCCCGAACGCCCTGCTCGCCGCGATCCCGGCGGCGCGGACCAGGCCCCGCGCCGAAGCGCCGCCCACGGCGGACCTCGTCCACCTGGTCCGGGCCAGGGTCGCCGACGTGCTGGGCCACGGCTCGCCGGACGCGGTGGACCCGCGCCGCACGTTCCAGTCGATGGGCTTCGACTCCCTCACCGCCGTCGAACTGCGCACCGCGCTGGCCGCCGACCTGGGCCGGCGGCTCCCCGCGACGCTCGTGTTCGACCACCCCACGCCAGGGGCCCTGGCCGCGCACCTGGCCGGCGTCGACGGCGCCCGCGAGGTCCGCGCGACCACCGCCGCGGCGGACGACCCCGCCGGCACCGATCCCGTCGTGATCGTCGGCATGGGGTGCCGCTACCCGGGCGGCATCACCTCGCCGGAGGATCTGTGGCGGCTGGTCGCGGAGGGCCGGGACGGCATCACCGGCTTCCCGGTGGACCGGGGCTGGGACCTGGCCGCCCTGTTCGACGGCGGCGGCTCGGCCACCCGGCACGGCGGGTTCGTCGCGGGCGTGGACCGGTTCGACGCGGCGTTCTTCGGCATCTCGCCGCGCGAGGCGCTGGCCATGGACCCGCAGCAGCGCCTGCTGCTGGAGGTGACCTGGGAGGCGGTCGAGCGCGCGGGCATCGACCCGAGGTCGCTGGCCGGCACGGCGACCGGCGTGTTCGCGGGCAACAACGTCCACGACTACCCGCAGCTGCTCGCCGGGGCCGGCGCGGACGTGCTCGCCCACGTCGGCCTGGGCAACGCCACCAGCGTGCTGTCCGGCCGGGTCGCCTACCTGCTCGGACTCGAAGGCCCGGCGGTGTCGGTGGACACCGCGTGCTCCTCGTCGCTGGTCGCCCTGCACCTGGCCGCGCAGTCGCTGCGCTCGGGCGAGTGCGACCTGGCGCTGGCGGGCGGCGTGCTGCTGATGACCACACCCGCCGCGTTCATCGACTTCAGCACGCAGGGCGGGCTCGCGCCGGACGGCCGCTGCAAGGCGTTCTCCGACGCCGCCGACGGCACCGGCTGGTCCGAGGGCGTCGGCGTGCTCGTGCTGGAGCGGCTGTCCGACGCCCGCCGCAACGGCCACGAGGTGCTGGCCGTGGTCAGGGGCAGCGCGGTGAACTCCGACGGCGCGTCCAACGGGCTGACCGCGCCCAACGGGCCGGCGCAGCAGCGCGTGATCCGGCAGGCCCTGGCCAACGCGGGGCTCGCGCCGGCCGAGGTGGACGTGGTGGAGGCGCACGGCACCGGCACCGTCCTGGGCGACCCCATCGAGGCGCAGGCGATCATCGCCGCCTACGGGCAGGACCGCGACCGGCCGCTGCTGCTGGGCTCGCTCAAGTCCAACCTCGGGCACGCGCAGTCCGCGGCCGGTGTCGCCGGGGTGATCAAGGTCGTGCAGGCCATGCGGCACGGTGTCGTGCCGAAGACCCTGCACGTGGACACGCCCACCACGCACGTCGACTGGACCGCCGGGTCGGTGGAGCTGCTCACCGAGGCCCGGCCGTGGCCGGAGACCGGCGCCCCGCGCCGGGCGGGCGTGTCCTCGTTCGGGGTGAGCGGCACCAACGCGCACGTCGTGGTCGAGCAGGCCCCCGCCGCGCCGCCGGCGCCGCGCGGACCGCGCCGCGCCGTGCCGTGGGTGCTGTCCGCCCGCACGCCCGCCGCGCTGCGCGACCAGGCCGCCCGGCTCGCCGCCCGCCTGCGTGACGCCGACGCGGACCCGCGCGACGTGGCCCGCGCGCTCGCGGTGGGTCGTGCCGCGTTCGACCACCGCGCCGCCGTGTCCGGTGACGCCGGCACCCTGCTCGGGGAGCTGACCGCGCTCGCCGCCGGTGGGCCGGCGCTCGACGGGGTGGTGTCCGGGCCGGCCCGCGTGGGCCTGCTGTTCTCCGGGCAGGGCGCGCAGTGGCCGGGCATGGGCCGCGAGCTGGCGGAGGCGTACCCGGTGTTCGCCGCCGCGCTGGACGACGTGCTCGCGGACCTGGACCGCGCGCTCCCGCGCCCGCTGCGGCCGGTCCTGTTCGCCGGGCCCGGCACGCCCGAGGCGGCCCTGCTCGACCGCACCGAGTTCACCCAGCCCGCGCTGTTCGCGATCGAGGTCGCCCTGTTCCGCCTGGTCGAGTCGTGGGGCCTGCGGCCGGTGGCCCTCGTCGGGCACTCGATCGGCGAGCTGGCCGCCGCGCACGCGGCCGGTGTGCTGTCGCGGGCCGACGCGTGCGAACTCGTCGCCGCGCGCGGCGCGCTGATGGGCGCGCTGCCGCCCGGCGGGGCGATGGTCGCGGTCGAGGCGACCGAGGAGGAGGTGTCGCCGCTGCTCACGGCCGGTGTGGCGCTCGCGGCGGTGAACGGGCCGAGGTCGGTCGTCGTGGCCGGCGACGAGGGCGCGGCGGGCGCCGTCGCCGCCCGGTTCGCCGCGCTCGGCCGAAAGACTAGGCATTTGCCGGTCTCGCACGCATTTCACTCACCCCGTATGGACACCGTGGTGGAGGACCTGGCCCGGACGGCGCGCGGCGTCGTGACCGGACGGCCCGCCGTGCCCGTCGTGTCCACGGTGACCGGCCTGGTCGCCGGGGACGACTGGGGCGGCGCGGAGTACTGGGCCGGGCAGGCGCGCGCCACCGTGCGCTTCGCCGACGCGGTCCGCACCGCCGCGGACCTCGGCGTCGACGTGTTCCTGGAACTCGGCCCGGACGGCGCGCTGGCCGCGCTCGCGGGCGACACCACCGGCCGGCCGGCCGTGCCGCTGCTGCGCCGCGACCGCGCGGAGGACGCCGCCGCCGCGTCCGCGTTGGCCCACCTGCACGTCCACGGCGTGCCGCTGGACTGGGACGCGGTCTTCGCCGACCTGGGCGCGCGTCCGGTCGACCTGCCGACCTACCCGTTCCGGCACCAGGGCTTCTGGCCCGAACCCGCCCGCGAGCGGCCGCCGGTCGCCGACGACTGGTGGACCGCCCTCACCGCCGACGACCCGGCCACCGCGCTCGGCGTCGACCCGGCGGCCGTGGCCGCCGTCCTGCCCGCGCTGACCGCGTTCCGCGACCGCTCCCGCGACCGCGCCGCCGCCGACCACAACCGGTACCGGATCGCCTGGACCCCCGTGCCCGACCCGGCCCCGGCCGACCGCTCGGGCCGGTGGCTGGCGCTGGTGCCGAGCCGGCTGGACCGGGCGTGGGTCGACGCCGCCCTGGCCGACCTGGGCGAGGTGGAGGTGGTGGAGGTCGACGGCCTCGACGCCGGCGGCCGCGACCAGCGCCGCGAACTGGCGGAGGCGGTGCGCGGCCACCACGACCTGCGCGGCGTGGTCTCGCTGCTCGGCGCGGACGACGACGGCCCACCGTCGGCCCCGGCCGGTGTGGGCGCGACCGTCGCGCTCGTGCAGGCCCTGGGCGACACCGGCGTCACCGCGCCCCTGTGGTGCCTGACCAGGGGCGCGGTGTCCACCACCGGTGACGAACCCCTCCGCGCGCCCGCCCAGGCGGGCGTGTGGGGCCTGGGCCGCGGGGTCGCGCTGGAGCACCCCGACCGCTGGGGCGGCCTGGTGGACCTGCCGGTCGAGGTCGACGCCGCCACCGCGGGCCGGCTGGCCGACCTGCTCGCCGGCCCGGCGGGCGAGGACCAGGTGGCCCTGCGCGGCGGCGGGGCGCACGCCCGCCGGCTCGTGCCCGCGCCGGGCGGCCCCGGCGACACCGACCCCGCCGCCGAGGGCACCGTCCTGATCACCGGCGGCACCGGCGCGCTCGGCGGCTGGATCGCCCGCGACCTGGCCCGCGCCGGCGTGACGCACCTGGTGCTGACCGGCAGGCGCGGGCTCGACGCGCCGGGCGCGGACGCCTTGCATTCGGAGTTGGAGGGGCTGGGTGCGCGGGTGGACGTGGTGGCGTGCGACGCCGCCGACCGCGACGCCCTGGCCGGCGTGCTCGCCGGGCTGCCCGACCTGACCGGGGTCGTGCACGCGGCGGGCGTGCTGGACGACGGCATGGTGGACGACCTCACCCCGCGGCGGCTGGACGCGATGCTCGCGGCCAAGTCCGCCGCCGCCTGGCACCTGCACACCCTCACCGAGCACCTGGACCTGACCCGGTTCGTGCTGTGCGCGTCCATCGCGGGCAGCCTGGGCGCGGGCGCGCAGGGCAGCTACGCCGCCGCGAACGCGCTGCTGGACGCCCTCGCCGAGCACCGCCGCGACCGGGGCCTGGCCGCGCTGTCGGTGTCGTGGTCGCCGTGGGGCGAGGCGGGCATGGGCGCGGACCCGGCGGTGGAGGCGTGGATGCGCCGCGCGGGCGTCACGCCGATCACGCCCGCGCTGGGCGTCTCCGCGCTCAACCAGGCGCTGCGCCTGGGCGACACGACGCTGACGCTGGCCGACATCGACTGGTCGGTGTACGGGCCGGGGATCACCACCGTGCGGCCGACGCGCCTGTTCGACGCCATCCCGGCCGCCCGGCCCGCGACCACCGCCGCCGAGCGGCCCGAGGACGCCGACGACCTGACCGCGCGCCTGGTCGCCATGCCCGAACCCGAGCGGGTGTCCACCCTGACCCGGCTGGTGCGCGGGGTCGCGGCGGCCACCCTCGGCTACGGGGGCGCGGACGAGGTGACGGCCGGGCAGGCGTTCACCGACCTGGGCTTCGACTCGCTGACCGCGGTCGAGTTCCGCAACCGGCTCGCCGCCGCCACCGGACTCGACCTGGCCCGCACGGTCGTCTTCGACTACCCGTCACCGGCCGCGCTCGCCGAACGGCTGCGCGCCCTGCTCCTGCCCGAAGTTGCCGAGACGAGTCCCGACGACCGGGTGCTCGCCGAGGTCGACCGGCTGGAGAAGGCGTTGGCCGACCTCGGACCGGGCGACCCGGCCGCCCGGGGCCGGGTCGCCGAACGGCTCCGCGCGCTCGCCGCCCGCTGCGACGGCGCACCGCGCGACACCCCGGACCTCGACACCGCCTCCGACGACGAGGTGTTCGAGTTCCTGGGCTCGGAGTTCGGCATCTCCTGACGCCGCACCCGTTCCCGCACGTCACCACCCGCTGGTCCCCGAGGGAGTAGACACCGATGGACAACGAGGAGAAGCTGCGGTACTTCCTCAAGCGGGTGACCGCGGACCTCCGGCAGACCCGGCAGCGGCTGCGGGAGGCCGAGGAGGGGACGCAGGAGCCCATCGCGATCGTCGGCATGTCCTGCCGGCTGCCCGGCGCGGACACGCCCGAGGAGCTGTGGGACCTGCTGGTCGAGGGGCGCGACGCGGTCGGCGGGTTCCCCACCGACCGCGGCTGGGACCTCGACGCGGTCTACGACGCGGACCCGGAGAGCCGCGGCACCTCCTACGTCGACCAGGGCGGCTTCCTGCGCGGCGCGGCCGACTTCGACCCCGGGTTCTTCGGCATCTCGCCGCGCGAGGCCGTGGTGATGGACCCGCAGCAGCGCCTGCTGCTCCAGGTCAGCTGGGAGGCGCTGGAGCGGTCCCGGATCGACCCGACCGGGCTGCGCGGCAGCCGCACCGGCGTGTTCACCGGCGCGAACTACCAGGACTACAGCGAGTTCGTCGCCCGGCTCCCCACGGGCGCGGAGGACTTCCTGGCCACCGGGCTCGCCGCGAGCGTGCTGTCCGGCCGGGTCGCCTACGCGCTCGGGCTGGAGGGCCCGGCGCTCACCGTGGACACGGCGTGCTCGGCGTCGCTGGTGGCGATGCACCTGGCCGCGCACGCGCTGCGGCGCGGCGAGTGCGACCTGGCGCTGGCGGGCGGCGTGACCGTGATGGCCACGCCCGGGTTGTTCATCGGGTTCAGCCGGCAGCGCGGCCTGGCCCCCGACGGCCGCTGCCGGTCGTTCGCCGACGCGGCCGGCGGCACCGGCTGGGGCGAGGGCGCGGCCGTGCTGGTGCTGGAGAAGCTGTCGGACGCGCAGCGCAACGGGCACCCGGTGCTGGCCGTGCTGCGCGGGTCGGCGGTCAACTCCGACGGCGCGTCCAACGGGCTGACCGCGCCCAACGGGCCGTCCCAGGAGCGGGTGATCCGGGCGGCGCTGGCCTCGGCCGGGCTGCGGCCGTCCGACGTGGACGCGGTGGAGGCGCACGGCACGGCGACCGTGCTCGGCGACCCCATCGAGGCCACCGCCCTGCTGGCCACCTACGGGCAGGACCGGGACGAGCCGCTGTGGCTGGGTTCGGTCAAGTCCAACCTCGGGCACACCCAGGCCGCCGCCGGCGTGGCGGGCGTGATGAAGGTGGTCCTGGCCCTGCGCCACGGCCTGCTGCCGCGCACCCTGCACGTCGACAAGCCGACCGGGGCCGTGGACTGGTCCACCGGCCGGGTGCGGCTGCTGACCGAGGCCGTGCCGTGGCCCCGGACCGACCGGCCGCGCCGGGCCGGCGTGTCGTCGTTCGGCATCAGCGGCACCAACGCCCACGTCGTCGTCGAGCAGGCGCCCGACCCCGAGCCCGCCGACGAGGCGGGGCGGTGGCACGCGCCCGTCGTGCCGGTGGTGTTCTCCGCGAGGTCGGCCGAGGGGCTGCGCCTCCAGGCCGGCCGGCTGCTGTCCTTCGTGGACGGCGCCCGGCCGGAACTGCTCGACCTGGCCCGGTCCGCCGCGACCACCCGGGCCGCGCTGCCGCACCGCGCCGCCGTGGTCGCCGGCGACGCGGGCGAACTGCGGGCCGCCCTGGACGCCCTCGCCTCCGGTGCGCCGACCACCGCCCGCACCGCGCAGGTCAAGCCGGGGCACTCGGCGTTCCTGTTCAGCGGTCAGGGCGCGCAGCGCGCGGGTATGGGACGTGGGCTGCGCGCGGCGTTCCCGGCGTTCGCGCGGGCCTGGGACGAGGTGTGCGCGGTCCTGGACCCGCTGCTGCCCGTGCCGCTGGACGAGGTGCCCGCCGACCGCGTGCACGACACCGCGTTCGCCCAGACCGGGCTGTTCGCGTTCGAGGTGGCCCTGTTCCGGCTCCTGGAGTCGTGGGGACTGCGCCCCGACTACCTGATCGGCCACTCGGTCGGCGAGGTCGCCGCCGCGCACGTGGGCGGCGTGCTGTCGCTGGCGGACGCGTGCGCGCTGGTCGCCGCGCGGGGTTCGCTCATGGGCGCGCTGCCGCCCGGCGGGGCGATGATCGCCGTCGAGGCGACCGAGGACGAGGTGTCGCCGCTGCTCACGGCCGGGGTGTCGATCGCCGCCGTGAACGGGCCGCGCTCCGTCGTCGTGTCCGGCGAGGAGGACGGGGTCGAGGCGGTCGCCGCCGCGTTCGCCGACCGCCGCACCACCCGCCTGCGCGTGTCGCACGCGTTCCACTCGCCGCGCGTGGAGCCGGTGTTGGCCGACTTCGAGCGCGTCGTCCGCGGCCTGACCTTCAGCGCGCCCGTCGTGCCGATCGTCTCCACCGTCACCGGCCGCGTCACCGACCTCACCGACCCCGCCTACTGGGTGGGGCAGGTCCGCGCCGCGGTGCGCTTCCACGACGGCGTGCGCTGGCTCGCCGAGCGCGATGTGACCCGGTTCCTGGAAATCGGGCCGGACGCCGTGCTCAGCGCCCTGGTCGACGACGGCGTGCCCGCCGCGCGCCGCGACCGCCCCGAGGCCGCGTCCCTGCTCACCGCCCTGGTCGACCTGCACGGCCGCGGCTGGTCCCCGGACTGGTCGGCGGTGTTCGCGGGCTCCGGCGCGCGGGTGGTGGACCTGCCGACGCAGGCGTTCGAGCTGGAGCGCTACTGGATCGACGTGCCGCTGACCGGCCGCGGTGTCGGCGACCCCGGCCAGCTGGGCCTGTCCGCCGCCGGCCACCCGCTGCTGGGCGCGGCGATCAGCCTCGCCGACGGCGACGGCCTGCTGTTCACCGGCCACCTGTCCACCCGCACCGCGCCGTGGCTGGCCGACCACGTGGTCATGGGCGCGGCGCTGCTGCCCGGCACCGCGTTCCTCGACCTGGCCACCCGCGCGGGCGACGAGGTCGGCTGCGGCGTGGTGGAGGAGCTGACCGTCGAAGCGCCGCTCGTGCTGCCCGCCGCCGAGGGCGTGCGGTTGCAGGTGACCGTGGGCGCGGCCGACGAGGCGGGCCGCCGCGCGGTGTCGGTGCACTCGCGCGCCGAGGGCGATGCCGACCTCGCCTGGACCCGGCACGCCTCCGGGGTGCTGGCCCCCGGCGGCACGGCCGTGCTGGAGTCGCTGACCGCGTGGCCGCCCGCCGGCGCCGAACCGGTCGACCTGGACGGCCACTACGCCGGGCTGGCCGAGGCCGGTTTCGGCTACGGCCCGGTGTTCCGGGGCCTGACCGCGGTGTGGCGGCAGGGCGAGCGCGTCTACGCCGAGGTGCGGCTGCCGGAGGGGCAGGACGCCGCCGCGTTCGGGCTGCACCCGGCGCTGCTGGACGCCGCCCTGCACGCGCTGGGCACCGTGCCGTCGGGGTCGTCGGACGACGTGCGCGGGCGCATCCCGTTCGCCTGGTCCGACGTGGTCCTGCACGCGGTGGGCGCGTCGGCGCTGCGGGTGCGGCTGGACCCCACCGGTCCCGAGTCGGTGTCGCTGGTCGTCGCGGACGGGACGGGCGCGCCGGTCGCCTCGGTCGGCGGCCTGGCCCTGCGGCCCGCGTCGGTCGACGGGGTGCGCGCGGCCGGTCGCGGCCGGCACGAGTCGCTGTACGGCCTGGACTGGATCGCCACCCCTGCCCCGGGAACCGGGTCGAACCCCGGCGCGAACCCCGGCGCGAACCCCGACGTGGTCCGCCTGACCCGGCCGGGGGGAACGGTCCCCGAGGCGACCCGGGCGGCCCTGGCCGAGGTGCTGGGCCACCTGCGGGAGCGCCTGGCGACCACCGACCCCACGCCGCTGGTGTTCGTCACCTCGGGCGCGGTGGCGGTGTCCCCGGACGAGTCGCCCGATCCCGTGTCGGCCGCCGTGGGCGGTCTGGTGCGCGCGGCCCAGGCGGAGCACCCGAACCGCTTCGGCCTGCTCGACCTGGCCGCCGACCTGCCTGCCGACCGGACTGCCGCTGACCAGCCCGTCGCAGACCAGCCCGTCGCAGACCAGCCCGTCGCAGACCAGCCCGTCGCCGAACTGGCCGCCCGGTTCGCCGCGCTCGGCGAGCCTCACGCGGCCGTCCGGGGCGGCGAGTGGTTCGTCCCGCGCCTGACCCGCCTCCCGGTGGCCGACCACGCCGTGGTGCCCGACTTCTCCGCCGGCACCGTCCTGATCACCGGCGGCACGTCCGGTCTCGGCGCGCTGATCGCCCGTCACCTCGTGGTCGAGCACGGTGCCCAGGACCTGCTGCTGGTCAGCCGGCGCGGTGCGGAGGCCCCTGGTGCGGCGGACCTCGCCGAGGAACTGGGCGCGGAGGTCGTGGCGTGCGACGCCGCCGACCCCGTCGCGCTGGCCGCCGCTGTCGGTGACCGCCCCCTGGCCGCCGTCGTGCACGCGGCCGGTGTGCTGGACGACGCGACCGTGGAGTCCCTGACGCCCGAGCGGTTCGAGGCGGTGCTGCGCGCCAAGGTGGACGTGGCCTGGGCGCTGCACGAGCTGGCGCCCACCGCGCCCCTGCTGCTGTTCTCCTCCGTCGCCGGCCTGTTCGGCGCGTCCGGCCAGGGCAACTACGCCGCCGCGAACAGCGCCCTCGACGCCCTCGCCGAGCACCGGCGGGCCCTCGGCGCGCCCGCGCTGTCGCTGGCCTGGGGCACGTGGTCGGAAGCGGGCGGCATGACCGCCGGCCTCACCGCCGCCGACGTGGAGCGCCTCACCCGCACCGGCCTGCCGCCGCTGACCGCGCGCCAGGGCCTCGACCTGTTCGACGGCGCCCTGCACACCGACCGCGCCGTCACCGCCGCCGTCCGGCTCGACCTGGACACGCTCGCGGGCGTCGACCCGGTGCCGCCGGTGCTGCGCAAGCTCGTGCGGCCCAACCGCCGCCAGGCCCGCGCGAACCGCTCCGGCGACTCGGCGCTGGCCCAGCGCCTCGCCGGCCGCGCGCCCGCCGAGCGGAGCCGGGTCATCGCCGACCTGGTGCGCGCGCACGTCGCCGCCGTCCTCGGCTACGCCGCGCCCGGCCGCATCGGCGCGGACCAGGCGTTCACCGACCTCGGGTTCGACTCGCTGACCGCCGTCGAGCTGCGCAACGCCCTCACCGCCGACACCGGCCTGCGGCTGCCCGCCACCCTGGTGTTCGACCACCCCACGGTCGACGCCCTCGCCGCGTTCCTCGCCGTCGAGCTGAGCGGCGAGGACACCCCGGCCGACGTGGGCCCAGGGACCGGCGCGGCCGACGACGACCCGGTGGTCATCGTCGGCATGAGCTGCCGCTACCCGGGCGGCATCACCTCGCCCGACGACCTGTGGGACCTCGTCGCGCGCGACGGCGACGGCATCAGCGGGTTCCCCGACAACCGGAACTGGGACCTCGCGTCGCTCTACGACCCCGACCCCGACCGGCTCGGCACCAGCTACACCCGCGAGGGCGGCTTCCTGCACGAGGCGGGCGCGTTCGACCCCGACTTCTTCGGCATCTCGCCGCGCGAGGCGCTGGCGATGGACCCGCAGCAGCGCCTGCTGCTGGAGGTGTCGTGGGAGGCGGCCGAGCGGGCGGGCATCGACCCGCACTCGCTGCGCGGCACCCAGACCGGCGTGTTCGCGGGCCTGATGTACTACGACTACGCGGCCGGGAACGTCGAGTTCCCGCCGGACGTCGAGGGCTACCTGGGCACCGGCACCGCGGGCAGCGTCCTGTCCGGGCGGGTCGCCTACACGATGGGCCTGGTCGGTCCGGCGGTCACGGTGGACACGGCGTGCTCGTCGTCGCTGGTGGCCCTGCACCTGGCGGCCCGCGCCCTGCGGGCGGGGGAGTGCTCGCTCGCGCTGGCCGGTGGCGTGACCGTGATGTCGACCCCCGGCCCGTTCGTCGAGTTCTCGCGGCAGCGCGGGCTCGCCGCCGACGGCCGCTGCAAGTCGTTCTCCGACAGCGCGGACGGCGTGGGCTGGGGCGAGGGCGTCGGCGTGCTGGTGCTGGAGCGCCTGTCGGACGCGCGCCGCAACGGTCACACCGTGCTCGCCGTGGTCAAGGGCTCCGCGGTCAACCAGGACGGTGCCTCCAACGGGCTCACCGCACCCAACGGCCCCTCGCAGCAGCGGGTCATCCGCGCGGCCCTGGCCGACGCCGGGCTGCGTCCGTCCGAAGTGGACGCGGTCGAGGCGCACGGCACCGGCACCACGCTGGGTGACCCCATCGAGGCGCAGGCGCTGCTGGCCACCTACGGCCAGGACCGGGAGCGGCCCCTGCTGCTCGGTTCGATCAAGTCGAACATCGGCCACACCCAGGCCGCCGCCGGCGTCGCCGGGATCATCAAGGTCGTTCAGGCCATGCGCCACGGCGTGCTGCCGCGCACCCTGCACGTGACCGAACCGTCCACGCACGTGGACTGGACCGCGGGCGACGTCGCCCTGCTCACCGAGCCGACCCCGTGGCCGGAGACCGGCCGCCCGCACCGGGCGGGCGTGTCGTCGTTCGGCATCAGCGGCACCAACGCCCACGTCGTGATCGAGCAGGTCCCGACCGTCGAGCCCGCGCCGGTCGCGCCTCGCCCGGGGCTCGTGCCGCTCACCCTGTCCGCGCGCACGCCCGCCGCGCTGCGCGCCCAGGCCGCGAACCTGCTGCCGGTGCGGGAGCACCCGGCCGACCTCGCGTTCGCCCTGGCCTCGACGCGGGCGTTGTTCGAGCACCGCGCCGTGGTGCTGGCGTCCGACGCCGACCAGGCCCGGGGCGCCCTGCTCGCCCTGGCCGACGGCGACCCCCACCCGGACGTGGTCACCGGCACCGCCTCCGGCCACGGCGCGACCGGGTTCCTGTTCTCGGGTCAGGGTGCGCAGCGGCCGGGTATGGGTTTGGGGTTGGCGGTTCGGTTCCCGGTGTTCGGGGAGGCTGTGGACGAGGTCGCGGCGATTGTGGACCCGTTGTGGGGTCGGTCGTTGCGTGAGGTGTTGGCGGCGGGTGGGTCGGATACGGCGTTGGTGCAGCCGGCGTTGTTCGCGGTCGAGGTGGCGTTGTTCCGGTTGTTGGGGTCGTGGGGTGTGCGGCCGGACTTCCTGGTGGGTCATTCGGTGGGTGAGTTCGCGGCCGCGCACGTGTCGGGTGTGCTTTCCCTGGCGGACGCCTGCCGCCTGGTGGTGGCCCGGGGCCGCCTGATGGCCGAGCTGCCGTCCGGTGGGGCGATGGTGGCGGTGCGGGCGTCCGAGGCCGAGGTCTCGGAGTTCCTGGGTGACGCGGTCGCCCTGGCGGCGGTGAACGGCCCGCGCGCGGTGGTGCTGTCCGGCGAGGAGGAGGCGGTCCTGGCCGCCGCCGCCGGGTTGGCGGGGCGCGGGCACCGGACGCGCGGGCTGTCCGTGTCGCACGCCTTCCACTCGCCGTTGATGCGGCCGGTGCTGGAGGAGTTCCGGCGCGCCTTCGACGGGGTGTCGTTCGGTGAGCCGTCGATCCCGGTCGTCTCGACGGTGACCGGCGCGGTGGCCGACCTGGCGAACGCCGACTACTGGGTGGACCAGGTCGTCGCCCCGGTCCGCTTCGCCGACGCGGTGGGCCGGCTGGCCGACGAGGGCGTGACCGCGTTCGTGGAGATCGGCCCGGACGGCTCGCTGTCGGGCCTCGCCGAGACGGGCGCGGGGAACGGGTTCGTGGTCCCCGTGCTGCGCCGCGACCAGGACGAGGAACGCTCGGCGGTCACCGCGCTGGCCCTCCTGCACACCCGCGGCGTGCCGGTCGACCGCACCGCGCTCCACCCCGCCGGCGGCCGACGGGTCGACCTGCCGACGTACCCGTTCCAGCACGCCTGGTTCTGGCCCGGTCCGGCCCGCCGCACCGGCTCGCCCGCCGCGATCGGCCTGGCCGACGCCGGCCACCCGCTGCTCGACGGCGCCACCGACCTGCCCGACACCGACGGGCACCTGTTCACCACCAGGCTGTCCCGGCAGACCCACGCGTGGCTGACCGAGCACGTCGTGGCCGGTGTCGTGCCCGTGCCCGGCACCGCGCTGCTGGACCTCGCCCTGCACGCCGGGGCGCGCGCGGGCTGCCCCACCGTGGCCGAACTGACCCTCGAAGCGCCGCTCGTGCTGCCCGAGCGGGACGGCGTGCAGGTGCACGTCGTGGTCGGCGCGCCTGGTGCCGGCGGCGCCAGGCCGATCGGCGTGTACGGGCGCGTCGAGTCGGGCGACCAGCCGTGGGTCCGGCACGCGACCGGCCTGCTCGACGCCCGCCGCGCCACGCCGGTCGGCGAGTGGCCGACCGGTGGCGAGGACGTCCCCGTCGACGGCGTCTACGAGCGGTTCGCCGCCGACGGCTTCGAGTACGGGCCGCTGTTCCAGGGGCTGCGCGCGGTGCGGCGGCACGGTGACGAGGTGGTCGCCGAGGTCGGGTTCACCGGAGACCCGACCGGTTTCGGCGTGCACCCCGCCCTGCTCGACGCCTGCCTGCACGCCGCCGGTCTCGTCGGCCCCGCCGTCGCGGGCCTGCCGTTCTCCTGGGCCGGTGTCACCCTGCACGCGACCGGCGCGACCGCGCTGCGCGCCCGCATCACCCCCGCCGGCCCGGCGGCGGTGGCGCTGTCCGTCGTGGACGCCGACGGTCGCCCGGTGCTGGACGTCGACCGGCTCGTGCTGCGCCCCGTCCCGACCGACCTCGGCGCGACCCGCGCCCCGCTCTACGCGGTGGACTGGACCGAGGTCCCCGCCGACGCCGACGACGCCGCGACCGTGCTGCGCGTGGCCTCCGAACCGGGCGAGGACCCGGTGACCGCCACGCACCGGCTCACCGCCGAGGTGCTGGCCGCCCTGCGCGACCTGCCCGCCGACGGACCCCGGCTCGCGGTCGTCACGCGCGGCGCGGTGTCCACCGGCCCGGACGACCCGGTGACCGACCTGGCCGCCGCCGCCGTGTGGGGCCTGGTGCGCGCCGCGCAGTCCGAGCAGCCCGACCGCTTCCTGCTGGTCGACGCCGATCCCGACGCCAACGCCGATCCCGACGCCAACGCCAACGCCGGCGCCGGCACTGGCGCAGGCACCGGCCCCGACGCGCACGAGACCCGGCCGCACGGCGCGGAACCGCAGGTCGCCGTGCGCGCCGGTCGCGTCCTCGCGCCGCGCCTGGCGCGGGTGCCCGCCACCGGGGCGGCCGGGTGGACCGGGCGCGTGCTGATCACCGGCGGCACGGGCGGGCTGGGCGGTGTCGTCGCCCGGCACCTCGTCGCCGCGCACGGCGTGCGCGACCTCGTGCTGGTCGGCAGGCGCGGCCCGGCCGCGCCGGGCGTCGCCGAGCTGGTGGCCGACCTGGGCGGGGCGAGCGCGGCCGTGGTGGCGTGCGACGTCACCGACCGCGCCGACCTGGCCCGCGTGCTGGCCGAGCACCGGCCGGACGTGGTCGTGCACGCCGCCGGCGTGCTCGCGGACGGTGTGCTCGCCTCGCTCACGCCCGACGACCTCGCGGCCGTGCTGCGGCCGAAGGTGGACGCGGCGTGGCACCTGCACGAGCTGCTGCCCGACACGCCCCTGGTGCTGTTCTCCTCGGCCGGTGGTGTGTTCGGCGCGGCCGGGCAGGCCAACTACGCGGCGGCCAACGCGTTCCTCGACGCCCTGCCGTCGGTCCACCCCGGCGCGGTGTCGCTGGCCTGGGGCGCGTGGGCGCTGCCGGACGGCATGGCGGGCGCGCTGGACGAGGCCGACCTGACCCGGATGGCCCGTGCCGGGCTGCCCGCGCTGACCCCCGAGGAGGGGCTGTCGCTGCTGGACGCCGCGGTCGCCTCCGGTCGCGGTGCGGTCGTCCCGGTGCGGCTGGACCCGGTCGCGGTGCGCGCGTCGGGCGTGGTGCCACCGCTGCTGCGCGGCCTGGTGCGCACCGGCCGGGCCGGCGCCGCTCCGGGGCGGGTGGACCTCGTCCGCCGCCTCGCCGGCCTGGCGCCCGCCGAGCGGGTGGAGGTCGTCAGCGACCTCGTGCGCGCCCAGGCCGCGCTCGTCCTCGGCCACGCGGGCGCGGAGCTGATCGACCCCACCCGCGCGTTCAGCGACCTGGGCTTCGACTCGCTCACCGCGCTCGACCTGCGCAACCGCCTCGGCGCGGTCACCGGCCTGCGCCTGGTGGGCACGCTCGTGTTCGACTACCCGACCGCGGGCGCGCTGGCCGGGCACCTGCTGGACGAACTGCTCGGCGCGGACGTCCCGGTGGACCTGGTCCCGACCACGCGCGCGGCCGACGACGACCCGGTGGTGATCGTCGGCATGGCGTGCCGCTACCCCGGCGGCGTGCGGTCGCCGGAGGAGCTGTGGCGGCTCGTGGCCGACGGCGTGGACGCGGTGAGCGGGTTCCCCGCCGACCGCGGCTGGGACCTCGACGCCCTGGCCGGCGACGGCGCGGGCACCTCGGCCACCCGGCACGGCGGGTTCCTGCACGACGCCGCCGAGTTCGACCCGGCGTTCTTCGGCATGTCCCCGCGCGAGGCGCTGGCCACCGACGCGCAGCAGCGGTTGCTGCTGGAGGTGTCGTGGGAGGCCGTGGAGCGGGCGGGCGTCGACCCGCGATCGTTGCGCGGCAGCCGGACCGGTGTGTTCGCGGGCGTGATGTACAACGACTACCTGGCCGCGCTGAGCGGCGCCGACGGCGACTTCGAGGGCATGGCGGGCAACGGCAGCTCCGGCAGCGTCGCCACCGGTCGCGTCGCCTACACGATGGGGCTGGAGGGCCCGGCGGTCACGGTGGACACGGCGTGCTCGTCGTCGTTGGTGGCGCTGCACCTGGCGGCGCGGGCGCTGCGCGACGGCGAGTGCGACCTGGCGCTGGCCGGCGGGGTGACGGTGATGTCGACCCCCGGCACGTTCGTGGAGTTCTCCCGCCAGCAGGGCCTCGCCCCGGACGGCCGCTGCAAGTCGTTCTCCGACGGCGCGGACGGCGTGGGCTGGGGCGAGGGCGCCGGCCTCGTGCTGCTGGAGCGCCTGTCGGACGCGCGGCGCAACGGGCACACCGTGCTGGCGGTGGTGAAGGGCTCCGCGGTCAACCAGGACGGTGCGTCGAACGGGCTCACCGCGCCGAACGGCCCCTCGCAGCAGCGGGTGATCCGGGCGGCGTTGGCGGATGCCGGGCTCGCACCGTCCGAAGTGGACGTGGTGGAGGCGCACGGTACCGGCACCACGCTGGGCGACCCGATCGAGGCGCAGGCGCTCATCGCGACCTACGGCCAGGAGCGGGAGCACCCGCTGCTGCTGGGCTCGATCAAGTCGAACATCGGCCACGCGCAGGCCGCCGCCGGTGTCGCCGGGATCATCAAGGTGGTCGAGTCGATGCGGCACGGGATCGTGCCGCGCACCCTGCACCTGGACGCGCCGTCCTCGCACGTCGACTGGTCGGCCGGAGCCGTGGCACCGGTCGCCGAGGCCGTGGGGTGGCCGGAGACCGGCGGACCCCGCCGGGCGGGCGTGTCGTCGTTCGGCATCAGCGGCACCAACGCGCACGTCGTGCTGGAGCAGGCGGAACCGCCGGCCCCGGAGCCCGTCCGGGAGGGCGAGCGGGTGGCGCTGTGGACGCTGTCGGCGGTGACGCCGGAGGCGGTGCGCGAGCAGGCGGGCCGGTTGGCCGACCACCTGGCCGCCCGACCGGGGGCGGACCCGGTCGACGTGGGGTGGTCGCTGGCCACCACGCGCAGCCGGTTCGAGCACCGCGCGGCCGTGTGGGGGCCGGAGGGGCTGGCCGCGCTGGTGGCCGGCGACGTGCCGGTCACGTCGGTGCGCGGGACGCCGAAGGTCGCCTTCCTCTTTTCGGGTCAGGGTGCGCAGCGGCCGGGTATGGGTTTGGGGTTGGTGGCTCGGTTCCCGGTGTTCGGGGAGGCTGTGGACGAGGTCGCGGCGATTGTGGACCCGTTGTGGGGTCGGTCGTTGCGTGAGGTGTTGGCGGCGGGTGGGTCGGATACGGCGTTGGTGCAGCCGGCGTTGTTCGCGGTCGAGGTGGCGTTGTTCCGGTTGTTGGGGTCGTGGGGTGTGCGGCCGGACTTCCTGGTGGGTCATTCGGTGGGTGAGTTCGCGGCCGCGCACGTGTCGGGTGTGCTTTCCCTGGCGGACGCCTGCCGCCTGGTGGTGGCTCGCGGCCGGCTCATGGCCGAGTTGCCCGAGGGTGGCGCGATGGTGGCCGTCGAGGCGTCCGAGGACGAGGTCACCCCGTACCTGGATGACGCCGTCGCGTTGGCGGCGGTGAACAGCCCGCGCGCGGTGGTGCTGTCCGGTGAGGAGGAGGCGGTCCTGGCCGCCGCCGCCGGGTTGGCCGAGGGCGGCCACCGGGTGCGCAGGCTCGCCGTGTCGCACGCCTTCCACTCGCCCCTCGTGGCCCCCGTGCGGGACGGGTTCCGGCGCGTGCTCGACGGGGTGTCGTTCGGCGCGCCGACGATCCCGGTCGTCTCGACGGTGACCGGCGCGGTGGCGGACCTGGGCAACCCGGACTACTGGGTGGACCAGGTCACCGAGCCGGTGCGCTTCGCCGACGCGGTGCGGGCGGTCGTCGAGGCCGGCGGCACCACCCTGGTCGAACTCGGCCCGGACACCGCGCTGGTCAGCGCGGCCCTGGTCACCGCCGCCGCGACTGCGACCGGCGCGACCACCACCGCCGCGACCACCGGCGTCGAGGGCGTGGCGCTGCTGCGCCGCGACCGGGACGAGGTGGGCACCACCCGGGCCGCGTTGGCGCGGCTCGTGGCGCGCGGCGTCGAACCCGACTGGCGGGCCCTGCTGCCCGACGGCCGCCCGGTCCCGCTGCCGACGTACGCCTTCGCCCGGCAGCGCTTCTGGCCGCGCCGGGGCGGCGGGGCGGTCCGGGACGTGTCGGCCGCCGGCCTGCGCGCCGCCGGTCACCCGCTGCTCGGCGCGGTGCTCGACCTGCCCGACGGCGGTGGCGCGGTGCTCACCGGGCGGTTCTCGCTGCGCTCGCAGCCGTGGCTGGCCGACCACGCGGTGGGCGGCGCGGTGCTGCTGCCCGGCGCGGTGTTCGTGGACCTCGCGCTGCGGGCGGGCGAGGAGGTCGGCCGCGACCGGATCGCCGAACTCGTCGTCGAGGCCCCGCTGGTGCTGCCCGAGGACAACGCCGTGCAGCTGCGCGTCGTGGTGGACGCCGACCACGCCGTCACCGTCCACGCCCGACCGGAGGGTGACGGGGCCTGGACCCGGCACGCGTCCGGCCGGCTGGCCGAGGCGGCGGAACCCACCGCCTGGACCGAACCGGCCGGCGAGCCGCTGCCCGTCGACGACCTGTACGACCGCCTGGCGTCCGGCGGCTTCTCGTACGGTCCCGCGTTCCGCGCGCTGACCGCCGCCCGGCGCACCGGCCCCGGCGTCGCCGTCGAACTCGACCTGACCGCCACCGACGCGCCGGACGCCGGGTTCCGCGTCCACCCGTCGCTGCTGGACGCCGCCCTGCACGCGGTGCCGCTGCTCGGCCTGCCCGGTCTCGCCGGCCTGCCGTTCAGCTGGACCGACGTGACCGCGCACGCCCCGGGAGCCGTCGCCACCCGCGCGCTGGTCGAGCCGGTCGGACCGGACTCGGTGTCGGTGCGGCTGGCCGACGCCGACGGCGAACCGGTGCTGACGGTCGCCGGTGTGGTGCTGCGCGCCGCCGGCGCGCAGGCCGCCGGGGACCTGCTGGAGACCCGCTGGCGACCGGTGCGCGCGGTGCCGCCGGTCGGTGGGCACGCCGTCCTCGGCGACGCCGCCGCCCCCGGCGCGCGGGGGACCCGGTACGCGGACGCCGACGAGCTGTGGGCGGCGCTGGCGGCCGGCGAGGAGGTACCCGGGACCGTCTTCCACCCGCTGCCGGCGGTCGACGGGACCGTGCCGCACGCGGTGCGCGTGCTCGTCGCCGACGTGCTCGCCCTGGTCCAGGACTGGCAGGCGGAACCGGCGGTGGCGCACTCCCGCCTGGTCGTGGTGACCCGTGCGGGCGACCTGGCCCACGCCGCCGTGCGCGGCCTGGTGCGCACCGCCTGCTCCGAGGCCCCCGGCCGGTTCGCGCTCGTCGACAGCGACGGCTCGGCCGACCTCCCGTCCCTGCCCGACGAACCCGAGGCCGCCGTCCGCGACGGCCGGGTCCTCGTGCCCCGCCTGGCCCGCGCCGCGGCCGGCGCGACGGCCACCGACCTCGGCCACACCGTCCTCGTCACCGGGGCGTCCGGCGCGCTGGGCGTCGTCGTCGCCCGGCACCTGGTGGCCGCCCACGGCGTCCGCCGCCTGGTCCTGGCCTCCCGCAGCGGCCGGTCGGTCGAGGTCGAGGGCGCGGAGGTGGTGCCCGTCGCGTGCGACGTCGCCGACCGCGACGCCCTGGCCGCGCTGCTCGCCGCGCACCCGGTCACCGCCGTGGTCCACGCGGCCGGCGTGCTGGACGACGGCGTGCTGGACGCGCTCACGCCCGAGCGGTTCGACGCGGTCCTGCGCCCCAAGGTCGACGCGGCGCACCACCTGCACGAGCTGACCGACGTCCCGCTGGTGCTGTTCTCCTCGGCCGCGGGTGTGCTGGGCGCGGCCGGGCAGGGCAACTACGCCGCCGCCAACGCCTTCCTCGACGCGCTCGCCGAGCACCGCCGCGCCGGCGGCAGGCCCGCCGTGTCCCTCGCCTGGGGCGCGTGGACGGGCGGCATGGCGGGCGAGCTGGACGAGGCCGCCCGCGCCCGGATGGCCCGCGCCGGCCTGCCGCCGCTCACCGCCGAGCAGGGGCTCCGGCTGTTCGACACCGCGCTCACCGCCGACGCCGCCGCCCTGCTGCCGCTGCGGCTGGACACCGCCGCGCTGCGCGCCTCGGACGACGTGCCGCCGCTGCTGCGCGACCTCGTGCCCGCCCGCCGCGCCGCGACCCGCCGCGCGAACCCCACCACGCGCCTGGGCCGCGACCTGGCCGGGCGCCCGCCCGCCGAGCAGGAACGCGTCCTGCTGGCCGCGGTGTCGTCGGCCGCCGCGCAGGTGCTCGGGCACGCCGACGCCGCCGCCGTGCCCGCCGACCGCACGTTCCAGGAACTCGGGGTCGACTCCCTCACCGCGATCGACCTGCGCAACCGGCTGGACGCGGCCACCGGCCTGACCCTGCCGCCGACCCTGGTGTTCGACCACCCGACGCCGCTCGCGCTGGCCGCGCACCTGCGGACCGAGTTGGTCGCCGCGCCCGCGCCGGTCCGGGGGACCTCGCGCGCCGTCGCGGTGTCGGACGACCCCGTCGTGATCGTCGGCATGGGCTGCCGCTACCCGGGCGGCGTCACCTCGCCCGAGGAGCTGTGGGACCTGGTGGCCCGCGGCGGCGACGGCATCGGCGACTTCCCGGCCGACCGCGGCTGGGACGTCGACGCCCTGCACGACCCGGACCGCGTCCGCCCCGGCACCTCGGTCACCCGCGAGGGCGGCTTCCTGACCGGCGCGGCCGAGTTCGACCCGGCGTTCTTCGGCATGTCCCCGCGCGAGGCCCTCGGCACGGACCCGCAGCAGCGCCTGCTGCTGGAGGTGTCGTGGGAGGCCGTCGAGCGGGCGGGCATCGACCCGGTCTCGCTGCGCGGCAGCCGCACCGGCGTGTTCGCGGGCGTGATGTACAACGACTACGGCCTGCTCGCCCAGGCCGCCGCCGTCGACTCCGACACCCAGGGCAACGGCAGCTCCGGCAGCGTCGCCACCGGCCGAGTCGCCTACGCGATGGGGCTGGAGGGCCCGGCGGTCACGGTGGACACGGCGTGCTCGTCGTCCCTGGTGGCGCTGCACTGGGCGGCGCAGGCGCTGCGCTCGGGTGAGTGCGACCTGGCGCTGGCGGGCGGCGTCACGGTGATGGCCACGCCCACCCCGTTCGTCGAGTTCTCCCGCCAGGGCGGGCTCGCGCCGGACGGCCGCTGCAAGGCGTTCTCCGACGCCGCCGACGGCACCGGCTGGTCCGAGGGCGCGGGTGTGCTGCTGCTCGAACGCCTGTCCGACGCCCGCCGCAACGGCCACGAGGTGCTGGCCGTGCTCAGGGGCAGCGCGGTCAACTCCGACGGCGCGTCCAACGGCCTCACCGCGCCCAACGGGCCGTCGCAGCAGCGCGTGATCCGGCAGGCGCTGGACGCCGCCGGCCTCGCACCGTCCGAAGTGGACCTCGTCGAGGCGCACGGCACCGGCACCGTCCTGGGCGACCCGATCGAGGCGCAGGCGCTGCTGGCGACCTACGGCCAGGACCGCGCCGAGCCGCTGCTGCTGGGCTCGATCAAGTCGAACATCGGCCACACCCAGGCCGCCGCCGGCGTCGCCGGGATCATCAAGGTCGTGCAGGCCATGCGGCACGGCGCCGTCCCGCGCACCCTGCACGTGACCGAGCCGTCATCGCACGTGGACTGGTCGGCCGGCGCGGTGGACCTGGTCGTGGCCGACCGGGCGTGGCCCGCCGTCGACCGGCCGCGCCGGGCCGCCGTGTCGTCGTTCGGCATCAGCGGCACCAACGCGCACGTGATCGTCGAGCAGCCCGCGCCGACCCCGGCGCGGACGCCCGGGACCGCCGCCGAGGGGCCGTTCGCGCTCGCCGTGTCCGCCCGGGACCGCGACGGCGCACGGGCCCAGGCCGCCCGCCTCGCCGACCACCTGCGCGCCACCGCCGACGACCTCGCCGACACCGCCTTCTCGCTGGCCACCACGCGCGCCGCGCTGGAGCACCGGGTGGTCGTGGTCGCCGCCGACCGGGCCGAGGCCGCCGACCGGCTGGCCGCGTTCGCCGCCGACGGGGACGCACCGGGCGTGGTCGAGGGCGAACCCCGCCGCGGCGGGCTCGCGTTCGTGTTCGCCGGGCAGGGCTCGCAGCGCGCCCGGATGGGCCTCGGGCTGGACCGCCACCCGGTGTTCGCCGCCGCGCTGGACGAGGTGGCCGCCGTGCTCGACGCGGAGTCCGGCTGGTCGCTGCGCGACGCCCTGGCGACCGCGGACCTGGACCGGACCGGGTTCGCGCAGCCCGCGCTGTTCGCCGTCGAGGTCGCGCTGTTCCGGCTGCTCGACTCCCTGGGCGTGCGGCCGGACGTGCTGGTCGGTCACTCGGTCGGGGAGATCGCGGCGGCGCACGTGGCGGGGGTGTTCTCGTTGGCGGACGCGTGCCGCCTGGTGGTGGCGCGGGCGAACCTGATGCAGGCGCTGCCCGGGGGCGGGGTGATGGTCGCCGTGCGGGCGACCGAGGCCGAGGTCCGGCCGCTGCTGGTCGACGGGGTGTCGATCGCCGCGGTGAACGGTCCCGCGGCGCTGGTGGTGGCCGGGCCGGAGGACGCCGTGCTCGCCGTCGCCGCGGAGTTCGGCGACCGGGCCAAGCGGTTGCGGGTGAGCCATGCCTTCCACTCGGCGTTGATGGACCCGGTGCTGGAGGACTTCCGGCGTGTCCTGGACGGGATCGGGTTCGCCGAGCCGAGCCTCGCGTACGAGCCCACGGCGGTGGGTGCCTGGAACTCGCCGGACTACTGGGTCGGCCAGGTCCGCGACACCGTCCGGTTCGCCGACGCGGTGACCGCCCTGGTGGGGCGCGGCGTCTCGACCGTGCTGGAGGTCGGGCCCGGCGCGGCGCTGTCCGCCGCCGTGCGCGACACCGCCGACGTCGTGGCCGTCCCGCTGCTGCGCGGGGACGACGAGCCGACCGCGCTGGTCGCCGCCCTGGGCCGGCTGCACACCGCCGGCGCGCCCGTCGACCTGGCCGCGCTGACCCCGGGCGCCCGCCGGGTCGCCCTGCCCACCACCGCGTTCCGCCGCCGCCGGTTCTGGCCCGTCGTCACCGGCGCGGGCCTCGACCTGGCCGCGGCCGGCGTCGAACCCGCCGGCCACGCGCTGCTCGCCGCCGCCGTGGCCCTGGCCGGCTCCGACAGCCACGTGTTCACCGCCCGCCTGTCGCTGTCCTCGCACCCGTGGCTCGCGGAGCACCGGATGGGCGGCCTGGCCGTGCTGCCCGGCTCGGTGTTCGTGGAACTCGCCGTCCGCGCCGGCGACGAGGTGGGCTTCGGCGGCATCCGGGAGCTGATGCTCGTCGCGCCGCTCGTCGTGCCCGAGTCCGGCGGCGTCACCGTGCAGGTGCGCGTCGACGACCAGGGCGTGCCCGGCACGCGCGCGGTCACCGTGCACTCCCGGCGGGAGGACGGGACCGACTGGTCCCCGCACGCCGCCGGTGTGCTCACCGCCCTGGCCGAGCCGGCGCCCGACCAGGTCTTCGAGTGGCCGCCGGCCGGCGCGGAGGAGCTGTCCGTCGAGGACTTCCACGCCGACGCCACGCGCGGCGCGGGCGGGCACTACGGCCCGCTGTTCCGCGGCCTGCGGTCGCTGCTGCGGCGCGACGGCGAGGTGTTCGCCGAGGTCGTGCTGCCCGGCGACGCGCGCACCGCGGACGGCTTCGGCCTGCACCCCGCGCTGCTCGACGCCGTGGTGCAGGCGCTCAGCGCCACCTCCATGGGCGGTGACGAGGGCCGGCTGCCCTACGCGTGGGCCGACCTGCGCCTGCACGCGACGGGCGCCACCTCGGTGCGCGCCCGGATCACGCCGACCGGCCCGGACAGCGTCACCATCACCGCCGTCGACCCGACCGGCGCGCCCGTGCTCACGGTGGGCCGGCTGACCGTGCGCGGCCTCGCCGACGTGGTCGCGCCGGACGACCCCGGGCTGACGCGCGTCGAGTGGCACGAGGTCGAGCCGGCCACCGGCCCCGTCTCCGCCGTCGTCGTCGGCGACGCGGTCCACGTGCCCGGCGCGACGCGCCACCCCGACCTGGCCGCGGTGCTGGCCGCCGGCGCGCCCGACGTCACCGTGCTGCCGGTCGTCCCGGTGGGGGAGGACCCCGCGTCCGCCGCCCGGCACGCCGCCGCGACCGCGCTCGCCGACGTGCGCGCCTGGCTCGCCGAGGCGCCGCGCGGCGCACGGCTCGCCCTGGTCACCCGGGACCCCGGACCGGCCGGGGCCGCCGCGTGGGGCCTGGTGCGGTCCGCGCAGACCGAGTCGCCCGACCGGCTCGCGCTGGTCGACCTCGACGGGCCCGCCGACCTGCTGCCCGCCGCCGTCGCCACCGGCGAACCGCAGCTCGCGCTGCGCGGCGGCGTCCCGACCGCAGCCCGCCTGGTCCGCGCCGGCACGCGGGGCGACGCCCTGGACCTGGGCGACACCGTCCTGGTCACCGGCGGCACGGGTGGGCTCGGCCTGGTCCTGGCCCACCACCTCGTGACCGCGCACGGGGTCCGCGACCTGGTCCTCACCGGGCGCCGGGGCGCGGACGCGCCGGGCGTCGCCGAGGCCGTGGCCGGGCTGACCGCCGCGGGCGCGCGGGTCGTCGTCGCCGCGTGCGACGTGGCCGACCGCGACCGGCTCGCCGCCGTGCTGGCGGACGTGCCCGGTCTCACGGGCGTGGTGCACGCGGCCGGCGTCCTCGACGACGGCGTGATCGCCGCGCAGACCCCGGAGCGGCTGGCCACCGCGATGCGGCCCAAGGCCGACGGCGCGTGGCACCTGCACGAGCTGCTGCCCGACACCCCGCTGGTGCTGTTCTCCTCGCTCGCCGGGGTGCTCGGCGCGGCCGGGCAGGCCAACTACGCCGCCGGCAACGCCTTCGTGGACGCCCTCGCCGCGCACCGCCGCGCCGAGGGCAAGCCCGCCGTGTCGATCGCCTGGGGCGCGTGGGCGCTGCCCGGCGGCATGGCGGGCGGCATGTCGGCCGGCGACCGGCAGCGGCTGGCGCGCGCCGGGATGCCGCCGACGACCCGGGAGCGCGGCCTGGCCTGGTTCGACGCGGCGCTGGCCGCCGGCGACCCCGCCGTGGTGGCGCAGGAGTTCGCGGTGCGCGCGTTGCGCACCCTGCCCGAGGTGCCGCCGCTGCTGCGCGCCCTGGCCCCGGCGGTGACCCGCCGCGCGGCCGCGGCGCACGCCGACCGCGCCGGGTTCGCCGGCCTGTCCGGGCCGGACCTGGTCGCCGCGCTGCTGGAGGCGGTGCGCGGGCACGTGGCCGCGGTCCTGGGGCACCCCGGCACGGTGGTCGGCCCGCACCGCGCGTTCCGCGACCTCGGGTTCGACTCGCTGACCGGCGTGGAGCTGCGCAACCGGCTCGACGCGGCCACCGGGCTGGCCCTGTCGTCGACGCTGGTGTTCGACCACCCGACGCCCCGGGAGCTGGCCGGGCACCTGGCGGCCGAGCTCGGCGGCGGTCTTCCCGTCCCGCTCGACGCGCCGCCGAAGACCACCGGGCGGACCGACGACCCCGCCACGACCGATCCCGTCGTGATCGTCGGCATGGGCTGCCGCTACCCCGGCGGCGTGCGCTCGCCCGAGGACCTGTGGCGGCTCGTCTCCGACGGCGTGGACGCGGTCACCGACTTCCCGACCGACCGCGGCTGGGACGTGCCCGAGCTGCGCGACCCGGACGAGCCGGAGTTCGTGCGCGCCGGCGGGTTCCTGCTCGACGCGGCCGACTTCGACGCGGGCTTCTTCGGCATCGCCCCGCGCGAGGCGCTGGCCATGGACCCGCAGCAGCGCCTGCTGCTGGAGACCGCGTGGGAGTCGCTGGAGACCGCCGGGATCGACCCGGTGGGCCTGCGCGGCGGCGACGTCGGCGTGTTCGTCGGCGCGGGCGGCCAGGACTACGCGGGCGTGCTGCTGCACTCGGGCATCGACGTGGCCGCGCACCTCAACACCGGCACCGCGGGCAGCGTGCTGTCCGGTCGGCTGTCCTACGCGCTGGGCCTGGTCGGCCCGGCGGTCACGGTGGACACGGCGTGTTCGTCGTCGTTGGTGGCGTTGCACCTGGCGGCGCAGTCGTTGCGGTCGGGGGAGTGCTCGCTGGCGCTGGCGGGCGGTGTCACGGTGATGTCGACGCCGCTGGAGTTCGTCACGTTCTCCCGGCAGGGCGGCCTGGCCCCGGACGGGCGCTGCAAGGCGTTCTCGGCCGACGCCGACGGCACCGCGTGGGCCGAGGGCGTGGGCGTGCTGGTGCTGGAGCGCCTGTCCGACGCGCGCCGCAACGGGCACGAGGTGCTGGCCGTGGTGCGCGGTTCCGCGGTGAACCAGGACGGCGCGTCGAACGGCCTGACCGCGCCCAACGGACCGTCGCAGCAGCGGGTCATCCGCGCCGCGCTGGCCAACGCGGGCCTCGCACCGTCCGAGGTGGACCTGGTGGAGGCGCACGGCACCGGCACCCCGCTCGGCGACCCGATCGAGGCCCAGGCGCTGCTGGCCACCTACGGCCGGGACCGCGAGCGCCCGCTGCTGCTGGGCTCGATCAAGTCCAACATCGGCCACGCGCAGGCCGCCGCCGGCGTCGCCGGGGTGGTCAAGGTGGTCCAGGCGATGCGGCACGGGGTCGTGCCGCGCACCCTGCACGTCACCGAACCCACCGGCGAGGTCGACTGGTCCGCCGGCGCGGTCGAGCTGGCGGCGGCGAACGCGCCGTGGCCGGACGCCGGTCGCGCGCGGCGGGCGGCGGTGTCGTCGTTCGGCATCAGCGGCACCAACGCGCACGTCGTGCTGGAGCAGGCGGAACCCGCCGGGGCGCCCGTGCCGCCGGACCTCGGCGCGCCGGTCGACGTCGCGGTGCCGTGGGTGCTGTCCGGCCGCACCGAGGACGCGCTGCGCGCCCAGGCGGCCCGGCTGCGCGCCCACCTGGACGGGCACGACCCGGCGGCGGTCGGCGCGGCCCTGCTGCGCCGCGCCCGCTTCGACCACCGGGCCGTCGTGCTCGGCGACGACCGGGCGGGCGCGCTGGCCGCGCTGGCCCGGGGCGGGGCGCACCCCGGCCTGGTGCGCGGGACGGCCGCCGACCGCGGACCGGTCGCGTTCGTGTTCCCGGGGCAGGGCGGGCAGTGGGTGGGCATGGCCCGCGAGCTGGTCGCGTCGTCGCCGGAGTTCGCCGACCGGCTGCACGAGGTCGACGCGGCGCTGTCCGCGCTCGTGCCGTGGTCGCTGTTCGACGTGCTGGGCGACGCCGAGGCGCTGGCGCGGGTCGACGTGGTGCAGCCCGCGCTGTTCGCGGTGATGGTCTCGCTCGCGCACACCTGGCGTGCGCTGGGCGTGGAGCCGGCGGGCGTCGTCGGGCACTCGCAGGGCGAGATCGCGGCGGCCTGCGCGTCCGGCGCGCTGTCGCTGGAGGACGCGGTCCGCGTCGTGGTGCTGCGCAGCCGGGCCATCGCCGAGGTGCTGGAGGGCCGCGGCGGCATGGCGTCGGTCGCGCTGTCGCGGGCCGAGGTGGAACCGCTGCTGGAGCGCTTCGCCGGCCGCGCGGTCGTCGCGGCGGTCAACGGGCCGCGCGCGGTCGTGCTGTCCGGCGACGTGGACGCGCTGGACGCGCTGGTCGTCGAGCTGGTGGCGCGGGACGTGCGGGCCCGGCGCATCCCGGTCGGCTACGCCTCGCACTGGTCCGGCGTGGACGCGGTCGAGGAGCGCGTGCTGACCGACCTGGCCGGCGTCGAGCCGGTGTCGGTGCCCACCGGGTTCTACTCGGGGCTGCGCGGCGCGGCGGTCGACACCGCGGACCTCGACGCGGGCTACTGGTTCCGCAACCTGCGCGAGCGGGTGGACTTCGCGGGCGCGGTGCGCGCCGCGGCCGACGCGGGTACCGACGTGTTCGTGGAGGTCGGTCCGCACCCGGTGCTGTCGATGAGCGTGCGTGACGTGGTGGGTGACGACGCCGTGGTGGTGGGTTCGCTGCGGCGCGGCGAGGGTGGCGCGGACCGGTTGTTGTGGTCGGTGGCGGAGGCGTGGGTGGCGGGCGTGCCGGTGCGCTGGGAGGCGCTGTGCGAGGGCGTCGCGCCCGCCGCGCTGCCGACCTACGCGTTCCAGCACGAGCGGTTCTGGCCGCCGATGCCCGAGCCGACCGCGCCGAAGGCCGACGACGGCTTCCTGGCCGGGCTCGACCCGGAGATGTCGGTCGGGGACGCGCTGGCCCTGTTGGCGCGGCCCGGCGAGGCGGGCGACGACTGGCTGTACCGGGTCGCCTGGCGACCCGTGCCGCCGGTGGACGCCCCGCCGCTGTCGGGCGACTGGCTCGTGCTGGTGCCCGCCGACGACCCCGACCCGGGGTGGACCGCGCGCGTGGCCCCCGCCGGCACGGTCGTCGCGCTGGACACCGCCGCGCCCGACCGCGCCGCGTACGCCGCCGCGCTCCCGGCCGGGAACCACGCGGGCGTGCTGTCGCTGCTCGGCGCGGACGAGCGCCCCTACCGCACGGGTGCCGCCCGCGGCCTGGCCGCCACGCTCGCGCTGGTCCAGGCCCTCGGTGACGCCGGCACCACCGCGCCGCTGTGGTGCGCGACCCGCGCCGCCCACGCCGTCACCTCCGGCGAACGGGCGGGCAACCCCGCCCAGGCGGCGGTGTGGGGCCTGGGCCGGGTCGTCGCGCTGGAGCACCCCGAGCGCTGGGGCGGCCTGCTCGACCTGCCCGCCGACGCCGCCGACCTCGACCACCGGGCCCTGGCCGCGGTGCTCGACGGCTCCGGCGTCGAGGACCAGGTGGCGCTGCGCCCGGCCGGTGCGCACGGCCGCCGGTTCGAGCACGCGCCGCCCGCGCGGGTCACCGAGCGGACCGAACCGCCCGCCACCGCCCTGGTCACCGGCGGCACGGGCGCCCTGGGCGCGCACGTGGCCCGCTGGCTGGCCGGCGAGGGCGCGCGGCACCTGCTGCTCACCAGCCGCCGCGGCGCCGACGCGCCCGGCGCGGAGGCGCTGCGGGCCGAGCTGGAGGCGCTGGGCGCGCGGGTCACGATCGCCGCGTGCGACGTGGCCGACCGCGATCAGCTCGCCGCCGTGCTCGACGCGATCGGCGAGGACTGCCCGCTGACCGACGTCGTGCACACCGCCGCCGTCCTGGACGACGCCATGGTCGACGCCCTCACCCCCGGGCGGGTGGACGAGGTGCTCGCGGTCAAGGCGCTGGGCGCGTGGCACCTGCACGAGCTGACCCGCGACCGCGAACTGGTCTCGTTCGTGCTGTTCTCGTCGATCGCGGGCGTGTTCGGCGTGCCGGGCCAGGGCAACTACGCGCCCGGCAACGCCTACCTCGACGCCCTCGCCGAGCACCGGGCCGCCCTCGGGCTGCCCGCGCTGTCGGTGGCGTGGGGACCGTGGGGCGAGGGCGGCATGGCCGAGGGCGAGGTGGGCCGCACGGCCCGCCGCCACGGGTTCGTCGAGATGGACCCGGACGTCGCGGTCGTCGCGCTGCGCACCGCGATGGCGGGCCCGCGGCCGGCGCTGGCCGTGGCCGACGTCGAGTGGGACCGCTTCGGCGTCGCCTTCACCGCGAGCAGGCCCAGCCCGTTCGTCGCCGACCTGCCCGAGGTGCGGGCGCTCGCCACCCGCGTCGCCCCCGCGACCGACGACGCCGGCTTCGCCGCCCACCTGGCCGCGCTGCCCGCCGCCGAGCGGGTGCCGGCCGCGCTGGCGCTGGTCCGCGACCGGGTGGCCGCCACCCTGGGCTTCGGCTCGGCGGCCGACGTGCAGCCCCGCACCCCGTTCCGCGACCTGGGCACCGACTCGGTGACCGCCCTGGAGCTGCGCAACCTGCTCAACGCGGCCACCGGTCTGCGGCTGCCCACGACCGTGGTGTTCGACCACACCAGCCCGCAGGCCCTGGCCGAGCACGTCGTGGCCGAGCTGACCGGCTCCGGCGCGGACCGGGAGGGGGGCGCGGTCGCCGCCGCGGACGGGGAGCCGATCGCCATCGTCGGCATGGCCTGCCGGTTCCCCGGCGGCGTGTCCACCCCCGACCGGCTGTGGGACCTGCTGGCCTCGGGCGGCGACGCGATCACCGGCCCGCCGGCCGACCGCGGCTGGAAAGTCGAGGGAATTGCCTACTCCTCCCTTGACGACACTGGACGGGTGTACGCGCTGGCTGGTGGTTTCGTGCGGGAGGCGGCCGAGTTCGACCCGGCCTTCTTCGGCATCTCGCCGCGCGAGGCGCTGGCCATGGACCCGCAGCAGCGGCTGCTGCTGGAGACCTCCTGGGAGGCGTTCGAGGACGCCGGGATCGTCCCGGAGACCCTGCGCGGCACCAGGACCGGTGTGTTCGCCGGCACCAACGGGCAGGACTACGCCACGCTGCTGCGCGACTCGGACGCCGACCTCGGCGGGCACGTGGGCGTCGGCAACAACGCCAGTGTCCTGTCCGGGCGGGTGGCCTACGCGTTCGGCCTGGAGGGCCCGGCCGTCACGGTCGACACGGCCTGCTCGTCGGCGCTGGTCGCCATGCACCTGGCGGTCCGGTCGCTGCGGTCGGGCGAGTCGACGCTGGCGCTGGCCGGCGGCGTGACCGTGATGGCGACGCCCGGCGTGTTCGGCGAGTTCGCCCGGCAGGGCGGGCTGGCGCCGGACGGGCGCTGCAAGGCGTTCTCCGCCGACGCCGACGGGGCGACGTTCTCCGACGGCGCGGGCACCGTGGTGCTGGAGCGGCTGTCCGACGCGCGGCGCAACGGCCACCGCGTGCTGGCCGTGATCCGGGGCTCCGCGGTGAACTCCGACGGCGCGTCCAACGGCCTGACCGCGCCCAACGGGCCGTCCCAGCAGCGGGTCATCCGGGCCGCCCTGGCCGACGCCGGGCTGCGCCCGGACGAGGTGGACGCGGTGGAGGCGCACGGCACGGGCACGTCCCTGGGCGACCCGATCGAGGCGGGCGCGCTGCTGGCCGCCTACGGGCAGGACCGGGACGCGCCGCTGCTGGTCGGCTCGGTCAAGTCCAACCTCGGCCACACCCAGGCCGCGGCCGGCGCGGCGGGCGTGATGAAGGTCGTGCTGGCGCTGCGCCACGGCCTGCTGCCGCGCACCCTGCACGTGAGCGAGCCGTCACCGCACGTGGACTGGTCGAGCGGCGCGGTCGAGCTGCTGACCGCCGAACGGCCGTGGCCCGCGGGCGGGCGGCCGCGCCGGGCGGGCGTGTCCTCGTTCGGCATCAGCGGCACCAACGCGCACCTGGTCCTGGAGCAGGCCCCCGCGGTCGGGGAGCCCGCCGCGGAGCCGGCCGGGACCGGCCCGGAGCGGCCGGTGCTGCTGCCGCTCTCGGCGACGACCCCGGCGGCGCTGCGCGACCAGGCCGCCCGCCTGCTCACCCGCCTGACCGGCGGCGTGGAGCCGGGCGAGGTGGACCCCGACGGCGTTGATCCCCGCGACGCCGGGTTCGCGCTGGCCACCAGGCGGACCGCGTTCGACCACCGGGCCGTGGTGCACGGCGCCGACTGGGCGGCCGGGCTGCGGTCGCTGGCCGCCGGCGAGCCGTCCGCGTCGGTGGTCGAGGGCGTGGTCCGCGACGCCGCCGGCACGGCGTTCCTGTTCACCGGCCAGGGCGCGCAGCGCGTCGGCATGGGCGCCGGCCTGCGGGCCGCGTTCCCGGTGTTCGCCGCCGCGTGGGACGAGGTCCGGGCCGAGCTGGACCCGCACCTGTCCCGGCCGCTGGACGAGGTCGTGGCCTCGGACCTGGTGCACCGCACCGGGTTCACCCAGCCCGCGCTGTTCGCGTTCGAGGTGGCGCTGTTCCGGCTGGCCGAGTCGCTGGGCCTGCGGGCCGGGGCGCTGGTCGGCCACTCCGTCGGCGAGATCGCGGCGGCGCACGTCGCCGGGGTGTTCTCCCTGGCCGACGCCTGCCGACTGGTGGCGGCGCGCGGCCGGCTGATGCAGGAGCTGCCCGGGGGCGGCGCGATGGTCGCGATCCGGGCGGCGGAGGCCGACGTGCTGCCGCTGCTGGGCGAGGGCGCGTCGATCGCCGCGGTCAACGGGCCGGCCGCCGTGGTCGTGTCCGGCGACGAGGACGCCGTGGACGCGGTGGCCGCCCACTTCGGGCGGACCAGGCGCCTGGTCGTGTCGCACGCGTTCCACTCGCACCGGGTGGACCCGGTGCTCGACGCGTTCCGCGAGGTCCTGTCCGGCATCGCCTTCTCCGCGCCCCGCGTCCCGGTCGTGCCGACCGCCCCGAGCGGGCACGGCGTCGACACCCCGGACTACTGGGTGGACCAGGTGCGGCTGCCGGTCCGGTTCGCCGACGCCGTCGCCGGCCTGCGGGCGTCCACCCTGGTCGAGATCGGCCCGGACGGCGTGCTCGGCGCGCTGGCCGCCGACGTGGTCGCGGACCGCGTGGTGGTCGCCCTGACCCGGGCCGACCGGGACGAGGCCGCCGCGCTGGCCGCCGCCGTGGCCCGCCTGCACGTCTCGGGCACGGCGCTGGAGTGGACGGGCTGGTTCGGCGCCCGCCCCGCGCACGTCGACCTGCCCACCTACGCGTTCCAGCGCAGGCGCTTCTGGCCCGAGCCCGCCGCCGGCGCGCCCGCGTCGACCGACCCGGCCGAGGCGGAGTTCTGGGAGGCGGTCGACCGGGCCGACACCGACGCCGTGGCGACCGCGCTCGACCTGGGCGGCGACGCGGCCCTGGCGGGCGTGCTGCCGGCGCTGTCGGCGTGGCGGCGGAGGTCGCGGGAGACGGCGGAACTGGACGCGTGGCGCTACCGGGCCACGTGGGAGCCGGTCCCCGACCGGCAGGCGCTGCTGTCGGGCACCTGGCTCCTGGTGACCCCGCCGGAGCCGGAGCCGCGGGACCTCGCGGTCGGCGAAGCCCTCGCCGCGCACGGCGCGGAGGTCGTGCGCCTCGCCGTGCCGCCGGGCGCGGACCGGGCGGCGGTCGCCGTGCGGCTGCGCGAAGCCCTCGGGGGCGCCACCCCGGCCGGCGTGGTGTCCCTGACCTCCGCGGGGACCGACGCCCACCGCAACCTCGTCGCCACCGCCGGCCTGGTGCAGGCGCTCGGCGACACCGGCGGCGCCGGCCCGCTGTGGGTGCTGACCCGCGGCGCGACCGGCGACCGGCCCGACCCCGCCCAGGCGGCGGTGTGGGGACTCGGCCGGGTCGTGGCGCTGGAGCACCCCGGCCTGTGGGGCGGCCTGGTCGACCTGCCGCCGGTCCTCGACGCCCGGTCCGCCGAACGGCTCGCCGGCGTCCTCGCCGGCCGGGCGGAGGACCAGGTGGCCGTGCGCCCGACGGGCGTCGTGGCCCGCCGCCTGGTGCCCGCGCCCGGTGGCCCGGCCACCCGGACGTGGCGTCCCTCCGGCACGGTCCTGGTGACCGGTGGCGCGGGCGCGCTCGGCCGCCGGGTCGCCCGCGCCGTGGCCAAGGCCGGCGCGCGGCACGTCGTGCTCGTCGGCCGGCGCGGTGAGCGCTCGGACGGCGCGGCCGAGCTGCGGACCGAGCTGGCGGACCTGGGGGTGGGCGCCACCTTCGCCGCCTGCGACGTGGCCGACCGGGACGCGCTGGCCGCCGTGCTGGCGGACGTGCCCGACCTGACCGCCGTGGTGCACGCGGCCGGCGTCCTGGACGACGGCGTGGTGGAGACCCTGTCGCCCGAGCGGTTCACGGCCGTCCTGCGCGCCAAGGCGCTGGGCGCGCGGAACCTGCACGAGCTGACCCGGGACGTGCCGCTCGACGCGTTCGTGGTGTTCTCCTCGTTCGCCGGCGCGGTGGGCGCGGCGGGCCAGGGCAACTACGCCGCCGCCAACGCCTTCGTCGACGCGCTCGCCGAGCGGCGGCGCGCCGAGGGCCTGCCCGCGACCTCGATCGCGTGGGGGCCCTGGGCCGAGGCGGGCATGGCGCGCGACCCCGGCGCGGCGGACCGGCTGCGGCGCAGCGGGTTCACCCCGCTGGACCCGGAACGCGCCGTCGCCGCCCTGTGGCACGCCGTCGAGCGCGACGCCACCGTGATCGTCACCGAGGTGGACTGGGCGCGCTTCGCGCCCGGCTTCACCGCGGCCCGCCCGTCGCCGCTGCTCACCGGCATCCCGCAGGCCCGGTCCCGACCGGCCGAGGCCGAGCCGGACACCTGGCGCGACCGGCTGGCCGCGGCCGACGCGGCGACCCGGGACCGGCTGCTGCTGGAGCTGGTCCTCGCCACCACCGCGCAGGTGTCCGGCCACCAGGCCGGCGAGGAGCCCGACCCGACCGTGGCGTTCAAGGACCTCGGGTTCGACTCGCTGATCGCGGTGGAGTTCCGCAACCTGCTGGGCGCCCGCGTCCGCGCGGACCTGCCCGCCACGTTGATCTTCGACCACCCGACGCCGCGGGCGGTGGCCGACCACCTGGTCCCGCTGTTCGGCGGGGCCGAGGTGGACCTGCACGCCGAACTGGCCCGGGTGGAGCGGCTCCTGGCCGCCGCGCCAGGGGGCGAGCGCGCCGCGATCTCGGTGCGGCTGCGTTCGCTCGTACGGGCCTGGGACGCCGACCGGCGCCCCGCCGACCCCGGCGCCGACCCGGGGCCCGCGCTCGACTCGGCGACCGCCGACGAACTGTTCGACCTGCTCGACGACGAACTCGGGAAGTGACCGCCGTGGCCAGTGAAGACAAGCTGCTCGACTACCTCAAGCGGGCCACCGCCGACCTGCGCGACACCAAGCGCAGCCTCGACGAGGCACGGCGCCGCGAACGGGAGCCGATCGCGGTGGTCGGGATGGGCTGCCGGTTCCCCGGCGGCGTCGACGACCCGGAGCAGCTGTGGGACCTGGTCGCGGCGGGCGGTGACGCCATCGGCGGTTTCCCGACCGACCGGGGCTGGGACCTGGCCGCGCTCGGCGCGGCGGCGGCCACGGCGCGCGGCGGGTTCCTGCCCGGCGCGGGCGACTTCGACGCGGACTTCTTCGGCATCTCGCCGCGCGAGGCGCTGGCGATGGACCCGCAGCAGCGGCTGCTGCTGGAGGTCGCGTGGGAGGCGCTGGAGCGGGCCGGGCTCGACCCGACCGCGCTGCGCGGCGGCGACACCGGCGTGTTCGTCGGCACGAACGGCCAGGAGTACGGGCACCTCGTGCACGCCTCGGGCGCGGACGTCGAGGGCCACCTGGGCACCGGCAACGCGGCCAGCGTCCTGTCCGGCCGCCTGGCCTACGTGCTGGGCCTGGAGGGGCCCGCGGTCACGGTCGACACGGCGTGCTCGTCCTCGCTGGTCGCGCTGCACTGGGCGGCGCACGCCCTGCGCACCCGGGAGTGCGGGCTGGCGCTGGCCGGCGGCGTCACGGTGATGTCCGCGCCCGGCGCGTTCGTCGAGTTCTCCCGGCAGGGCGGGCTGGCCGCGGACGGCCGGTGCAAGGCGTTCGCCGACGGCGCGGACGGCACCGGCTGGTCCGAGGGCGTCGGCGTGCTCGTGCTCGAACGGCTCTCCGACGCCCGGCGCAACGGGCACCGCGTGCTGGCGGTGGTCCGGGGCTCGGCGGTCAACTCCGACGGCGCGTCCAACGGCCTGACCGCCCCCAACGGCCCGTCCCAGCGCCGGGTGATCTGGCAGGCGCTGGCCAACGCCGACCTGTCCCCGGCCGAGGTGGACGTGGTCGAGGCGCACGGCACCGGCACCGCGCTGGGCGACCCCATCGAGGCGCAGGCCCTGCTGGCGACCTACGGCCTGGACCGCGACGAACCCGCCTACCTCGGGTCGGTCAAGTCCAACCTGGGCCACACGCAGGCCGCCGCCGGCGTCGCGGGCGTGATCAAGGCCGTGCAGGCGATGCGGCACGGCGTGCTGCCCGCGACCCTGCACGTGGCGCGCCCGACGACGGCCGTCGACTGGTCGGCGGGCCGCGTCGAGCTGCTGACCGAGGCCCGCGACTGGCCGGAGGTGGACCGGCCGCGCCGGGCCGCGGTGTCCTCGTTCGGCCTCAGCGGCACGAACGCGCACGTCATCCTGGAGCAGGCCCCGGAGGAGGAACGCGCGGAACCCGCGGAACCGGTCGTGGGCGCGGTCCCGGTGTCGGCGCGGGACGCGGACGCGGTGGACGCGGCGCGCGCCCGCGGCGCGCTGGGCGCGGTGCCGGTGCTGGTGTCGGCGCGGGGCGCCGCCGCCCTGCGCGCCCAGGCCGCGAGGCTGCGCGACCACGTCGCCGGGTCCACCGCGCCCGCCGCCGACCTCGCGTTCGCCGCCGCCACCACGAGGGCCGCGCTCGACCAGCGGGCGGCCGTCGCCGCCCGCGACCGCGCGGCGGTGCTGGCCGGCCTCGACGCGCTGGCCGCCGGCACCCCGCACCCCGACGTGCTCACCGGCACGCCCGCCCGCGGCGGCCTGGGCGCGCTGTTCGCCGGCCAGGGCGCGCAGCGCGCGGGCATGGGCCGGGAGCTGCACGCCCGGTACCCGGTGTTCGCCGCCGCGCTGGACGAGGCGCTGGCCCTGCTCGACACCTCGACCGAGGTGCTGTTCGCCGAGCCCGGCACGCCCGGCGCGGCCCTGCTGGACTCCACCGACCACACCCAGGCCGCGCTGTTCGCGTTCGAGGTGGCGCTGTTCCGGCTGCTGGAGTCGTGGGGCGTCCGCCCGGACCTCCTGCTCGGCCACTCCGTCGGCGAGATCGCCGCCGCGCACGTCGCGGGCGTCCTGACCCTCGCCGACGCCTGCCGCCTGGTCTCCGCGCGCGGCCGGCTCATGCGCGCCCTGCCCGAGGGCGGCGCGATGGTCGCCGTCCGCGCGGCGGAGGCCGACGTGCTGCCGCTCCTGCCGCCCGGGGTCGCGGTGGCGGCGGTGAACGGGCCCGCCTCCGTCGTCCTGTCCGGGCCGGAGGACGCCGTGCTCGCCGTCGCCGGGCGCCTGGGCGACAGGGCGAGGCGGCTGCGGGTGAGCCACGCCTTCCACTCGCCGCTGATGGACCCGGTGGCGGAGGAGTTCCGCGCCGTCGCCGAGACGATCACCCACGCCGAGCCCGTCATCCCGATCGTGTCCACGGTGACCGGTGGGCCGCTGCGGCCGGACAGCTGGGCCGACCACTGGGTCACCCAGGTCCGCTCCACCGTGCGGTTCGCCGACGGCGTGCGGCGGCTGGTGGACGACGGCGTGCGCACGCTGCTGGAGATCGGTCCCGACGGGTCCGTGTCCGGCATGGCGCAGGCCAGTGCCGGCGCCGCCGCCGTGGTGCCCACCCTGCGCCGCGACCGCGGCGAGGACGAGGCACTGGCCGCCGCGGTCGGCGCGCTCGCGGTCGGCGGCGCGCGCCCCGACTGGGCGGCGTTCCTCGGCCCGCGCACCGCGGTCGAGCTGCCGACCTACGCGTTCCGGCACGAGCGGTTCTGGCCCGAGGCGCCCGAGGCCGCCGAACCGGGGGACGACGGCTTCTGGGACGCCCTGACCGCCACCGACCTCGACCGGCTCAGCGCCGACCTCGACGTGGACCAGGCCGCCCTGGGCGCGGTCGTGCCCGCGCTGTCGGCGTGGCGGCGGCGCAGGCGCGAGCGGTTCGTCACCGACGGCCGCCGCTACCGCGCGGTGTGGACCCCGGTCGAGCCGGGGCCCGCCGGGAACCCCGACCCGTGGCTGGTCGTCGTGCCCGCCGCGCACCTCGGCTCCGACTGGGTGGGTCGGGTCGTCGCCGCGCTCGGCGTGACGGCCGTCGTGACGCCGGACGACCTGACCCGCGCCGGGCTGGTGGCCTCGCTGCGGCCCGCCCTGCTCGACGGGGCGGACTTCGGCGGCGTGCTGTCCCTGCTGGCCCCGGCGGACCCCACCGCCGGCGCGTGCCTGGTGCAGGCGCTCGGCGACCTGGGCGTGGACGCCCCGCTGTGGTGCGCCACCCGCGAGGTCGAGGCCGACCCGGCGCAGGCCGCCGCGTGGGGCCTCGGCCGCGTCGCCGCCCTGGAGCACCCGCGCCGCTGGGGCGGTCTGGTCGACCTGCCCGCCGCGGTGGACGCCGCGACCGCCGCCCTGCTGCCGCGCGTGCTCGCGGGCGACGAGGACCAGGTGGTCGTGCGCGCCGGCGGCGTGCTGGCCCGACGCCTGGTCGCCGCCCCCGCTCGGACTGCACATCCGTCCAGTGTGTGGTCCGGTGACGCCGTGCTCGTCGCCGGCGGCACCGGCCGGGTCGGCTCGCGGATCGCGCGCCACCTGGCCCGCGAGGGCGTCCACCTGCTGCTGGTCGCCCGCACCGCCGACGCCGGCGCGCACGCCGACCTGCGCGCCGAACTCGAAGCGGCGGGCGCCCGGGTCACGTTCGCCGCCTGCGACCTCACCGACCGCGCCGCCGTGGACGCGCTGCTCGCCGAGCACCCTGTGACGTCCGTCGTGCACGCCGTCGGCGTCCACGACGACCGGGTGCTCGACGGCGCGGACGCCGACCACCTCGCCCACGCCCTCACCGGCGCGCGGACCGCCACCACCCTGCACGAGGCCACCGCCCACCTCGCCCTCGACGCGTTCGTCCTGTGCTCCTCGCTCACCGGGGTCACCGGCGTCCTGGGCCGCGCCGGGCACGCCGCCGCGCACGCCGTCCTCGACGCCCTGGCCGAGCACCGCCACGCGCGCGGCCTGCCCGCCACCGCCGTCGCCTGGGGACCGTGGGACCTGCCGGACAACCCGGCCGCCACCGCCTTCGGGCGCGGGGCGGCGCCCCTGGACCCCGACTCGGCCCTGGACGCGCTGGACCTCGCGATCGCCGAGGGGCTGCCCGCGCTGACCGTCGCCGACGTGGACTGGTCGGCGTTCCTGGACCTGGCGCTGCTCAGCCGCCCCGCGCCGCTGTTCGCCGACCTCCCGCAGGCCCGGCGCACCGTCGCCGCCGCCGAGGCCGACCGCACCGACGCCGGCACCACCACCTCCGAGCTGCGCGACCGCCTCGCCGCCATGCCCGCCGCCGACCGGGGCGCGGCGGTGCTCGACGCCGTCCGCACCGTCGCCGCGTCCGTGCTGCGCCGCACCGATCCCGACGCCATCGAGGCCGACCGGCCCTTCCGCGACCTCGGGTTCGACTCGCTGACCGCCGTGGAGCTGCGCAACGGCCTGGGCGCGCTCACCGGCCTGGACCTGCCCGCCACCCTCGTGTTCGACCACCCGACGCCCGCCGTGCTCGCCGCGCACGTCCTCGCCGAGCTGGTCGGCGGTCCCGCCGCGCTGGTGCCGACCGCCGCGCGCGCCGCGGTGGACGACGACCCCGCCAGGACCGACCCGATCGCGATCGTCGGCATGGCCTGCCGCTACCCCGGCGGCGTGCGCTCGCCGGAGGACCTGTGGGACCTGCTGGTGGAGGGGCGCGACGGCATCGGCCCGTTCCCCACCGACCGCGGCTGGGACCTGGACGCGCTGGCGGGCGCGGACTTCGGGTCCTCCCGCACCCGCGAGGGCGGCTTCCTGGAGGCCGCGGCGGACTTCGACGCCGGGTTCTTCGAGATCTCGCCGCGCGAGGCCCTGGCGATGGACCCGCAGCAGCGCCTGCTGCTGGAGGTCACCTGGGAGTCCCTGGAGCGCGCCGGCATCGACCCGGCCACCCTGCGCGGGCGGGACACGGGCGTGTTCGTCGGCACCAGCGGCCAGGACTACGCGGGCGTCGCGGCCCACGCGCACGAGGAGGTGCTGGGCCACCTCAACAGCGGCAACTCGGCCAGCGTGCTGTCCGGGCGCATCTCCTACGTGCTCGGCCTGGAGGGGCCGGCGGTCACGGTGGACACGGCGTGCTCCTCGTCGCTGGTGGCGCTGCACCTGGCCGCGCGGTCGCTGCGGGCGGGGGAGTGCGACCTGGCGCTGGCCGGTGGCGTGATGGTGATGTCCACCCCGGCGGGGTTCATCGAGTTCAGCGAGCAGGGCGCGATGTCGGCCGACGGCCGCTGCCGCTCGTTCTCCGCCGGCGCGGACGGCGTGGGCTGGTCCGAGGGCGTCGGCGTGCTCGTGCTGGAACGGCTCTCCGACGCGCGCCGCAACGGCCACGACGTGCTGGCCGTGGTGCGCGGTTCCGCGGTGAACCAGGACGGCGCGTCGAACGGCCTGACCGCGCCCAACGGGCCGTCGCAGCAGCGGGTGATCCGCGCCGCGCTGGCCGACGCCGGCCTGCGTCCGTCCGATGTGGACCTGGTGGAGGCGCACGGGACCGGCACCACGCTGGGCGACCCGATCGAGGCGCAGGCCGTGCTCGCCGCCTACGGCCGGGACCGCGAACGCCCGCTGCTGCTGGGCTCGATCAAGTCCAACATCGGCCACGCGCAGGCCGCCGCCGGCGTCGCGGGCGTGATCAAGGTCGTGCAGGCCATGCGGCACGGCCTGGCCCCGCGCAGCCTGCACCTGGACGCGCCGTCGCCCCACGTGGACTGGACGGCCGGGTCCGTCGAGCTGCTGGCGCGGGCCCGCTCGTGGCCGGAGACGGGTCGGCCGTGGCGGGCCGCCGTGTCGTCGTTCGGCGTCAGCGGCACCAACGCCCACACGATCATCGAGCAGGCCCCCGACGCGCCGGCCGTGCGCGAACCGGCTCCCGAACCGGAGCCCGCACCGGCGGCCGACCGCGTCCTGCCGTGGGTGCTGTCCGCGAAGACCCCGGCCGCGCTGCGCGACCAGGCCGCCCGGCTGGCGGCGTTCGTCGGTCGGCGCACCGACCTGCGCACCGTCGACCTGGCGTACTCGCTGGTCACCAGCCGCTCGGCGTTCGCGCACCGCGCCGCCGTGGTGGCCGCCGACCGGGACGAGGCGATCGCCCGGCTGACCGCGTTCGCCGAGGGCGGCGAGGGCGTCGTGGCCCGCGGCAGGCCCCGCACCGCGTTCGTGTTCGCCGGGCAGGGCTCGCAGCGCGCCCGGATGGGCTGCGGGCTGCACGAGTCGCACCCGGTGTTCGCCGCCGCGCTGGACGAGGTGGCCGCCGTGCTCGACGCGGAGTCCGGCTGGTCGCTGCGCGAGGTGCTGCTCGACGGCGACCTGGACCGGACCGGGTTCGCGCAGCCCGCGCTGTTCGCGGTCGAGGTGGCCCTGTTCCGGCTGCTGGAGTCGGCCGGGGTGCGGCCGGACGTGCTGGTCGGTCACTCGGTCGGGGAGATCGCGGCGGCGCACGTGGCGGGGGTGTTCTCGTTGGCGGACGCGTGCCGCCTGGTGGTGGCGCGGGCGAACCTGATGCAGGCCCTGCCGGCGGGCGGGGCGATGGTCGCGGTGGCGGCGCCCGAGGAGGTCGTCGCGCCGCTGCTGGTCGACGGGGTGTCGATCGCCGCGGTGAACGGTCCCGCCGCGCTGGTGGTCGCCGGGCCGGAGGACGCCGTGCGGGCGGTCGAGGAACGGCTGTCCGGTCACCGGACCAAGCGGTTGCGGGTGAGCCACGCCTTCCACTCGGCGTTGATGGACCCGGTGCTGGAGGACTTCCGGCGCGTCCTGGACGGGATTTCGTTCGCCGAGCCTCGCCTCGCCTACGAGCCCACGGCGGTGGGTGCCTGGAACTCGCCGGACTACTGGGTCGGCCAGGTCCGCGACACCGTCCGGTTCGCCGACGCCGTGCGCGCCACGGGCGCCGGGTTGTTCGTTGAGATCGGGCCGGACGGGTCGCTGACCGGCGCGGTGCAGGACGGCGCGGCGGACGGCGCGCTCGTCGTGCCGCTGCTGCGCCGCGACCGGGACGAGCCCACGGCGCTGGTCACCGCCCTGGCCCGGCTGCACACCGCGGGCGCGGGCGGTGTCCTGGCCGCCTTCGCGGGCACCGGGGCGCGCCGCGTCGACCTGCCCACCTACGCCTTCCAGCACACCCGCTACTGGCCGCGCGCCGCGGACGCCGCGGGCGACGTGACCGCGGCGGGCCTGCGCCCGGCCGGTCACCCGCTGCTCGGCGCGGCCGTCGAGCTGCCCGACTCCGACGGGCACCTGTTCGCCGGCAGCCTGTCCGTGCGCAGCCACCCGTGGCTGGCCGACCACGCCGTGCTCGGCGCGGTCGTCGTGCCCGGCACGGCCCACCTGGAACTGGCCGTCCGCGCGGGTGACGAGGTCGGCTGCTCCCGGGTCGAGGAGCTGACCCTGCACACGCCGCTGGTGCTGCCCGCCCGGGGCCGGGTGGACGTGCAGGTCGCCGTGGGCGCGCCCGCCGACGACGGCACGCGCGCGCTCGCCGTGTACTCCCGCCCCGAGGCCACCGACCAGCCGTGGACGCGGCACGCGACCGGCGTGCTCGCCACCGGCGCGGTCCCGGCCGCGCCCGGCGAGGCGCAGTGGCCGCCCGCGGGCGCGACCGCCGTGCCGCTGGAGGGCTTCTACCCCGACCTCGCCGAGGGCGGGTTCGGCTACGGACCGGTGTTCCAGGGGCTCACCGCCGTGTGGCGGCGCGGCGACGACACCTTCGCCGAGGTCGTGCTGCCGGAGACAGGCGACTCGGCGGGCGCCTCCGCGTTCGCCCTGCACCCCGCGCTGCTCGACGCCGCCCTGCACGCCACCGCGTTCGCCCTGCCCGGCGGCGGTGGCGCGGCCCGCCTGCCGTTCTCCTGGTCCGGTGTCACCGTCCACGCGGGCGGCGCGGGCGCGGTGCGGGTCCGGCTCACGCCGGTCGGCCCGGACGCCGTGGCGCTGGCCCCGGCCGACGCGGACGGCGAGCCGGTCGCCACGGTCACCTCGCTGACCCTGCGCCCGTTCGCCGCCGACGCCCTCGCCGCCCCGGCCGCGCCGCCCTCGGTGTTCCGCGTCGACTGGACGCCCGCGGCGGTCGCGGCGACGCCGCCGGTCGGGGCGACCCCGCCGGCCGCGCCGGTCGTCGTCGGCCCGCACGACCTGGGCCTGCCCGGCGCGGTGCGCCACACGACCCTGGCCGACCTCGCCGAGGCGACCGGCGTGGTGTTCGCGCCGGTGCAGGGCGACCCGTCGCGCCCGGTCGAGTCCGCGCACGAGGTCGCGGTGCGCGTGCTGGAGCTGTGCCGGACCTGGGTGTCCGACACCCGGTTCGGCGACGCGGTGCTGGTCGTCGTCACGCGCGGCGCGGTGTCCGCGCGCGGCGAGGACGTCGCCGACCTCGCCGCCGCCGGCGCGTGGGGCCTCGTGCGGTCCGCGCTGATGGAGGAACCCGGCCGCTTCGCGCTGGTCGACCTCGGCCCGGACGACCCGGCCGAGTCGCTGGCCGCGGTGCCGACCGCGGCCGAACCGCAGGCCGCGGTGCGCGACGGCGAGGTGCTCGTGCCCCGCTTCGCCCGCGTGCCCGCCGACGCGCCCCGCCGCACCGCGCCGCTGGTGGAGGAGGAGCGCGCGGTCCTCGTCGCCGGTGGCACGGGCGGCCTGGGCGGGATGCTCGCCCGGCACCTGGTGGTCAACCACGGCGCGCGCAGGCTGGTGCTCGCGGGTCGTCGCGGCCCGGCCGCCGCCGGGGTGGGCGAGCTGGTCGCCGACCTGACCGGGCTGGGCGCGGAGGTCTCCGTGGTCGCCTGCGACCTCACCGACCGCGACGCCGTGCGCGCCCTCGTCGCCGCGCACCCCGTGGGCGCGGTCGTGCACGCCGCCGGCGTCCTGGACGACGGCGTGCTGTCCTCGCTGACGCCCGAGCGGATGGCCGGCGTGCTGCGGCCCAAGGTCGACGTGGCCTGGCACCTGCACGAGGCCACCGCCCACCTGGACCTGACCGCGTTCCTGGCCTACTCGTCGGTGTCCGGCACGCTGGGCAGCCCCGGCCAGGCCAACTACGCCGCCGCCAACGCCTGGGTCGACGCGCTCATGCGGCACCGCGCCGCCGCCGGCCTGCCCGCCCAGTCGCTGGTGTGGGGGCCGTGGGCGCGTGAGGGCGGCCTCACCGGCACGCTCACCGACGCCGACCTCCAGCGCATGGCCCGCTCCGGTATGCCCGCCATGCCCGCCGAGACCGGCCTCGCGCTGTTCGACGCGGCCGTGGCGACCGCCGAACCCGTCGCCGCGCCCCTGCACCTGGACCTGACCGTGCTGCGCGGCCGGTTCGAGGTGCCCGCCCTGCTGCGCGGTCTGGTGCCGCCCACCCGGCGGTCCGCCGCCCGAGCCGGCTCCGACGCCGCCCACGCCCTGTCCGAGGTCCTGTCCGCGCTGCCCGTCGAGGAACGGGCCGGCGCGCTGGCCGGGATGGTCGCCGAGCAGGTCGCCGTCGTCCTCGGGCACGGCACGGCCGACGCCGTGGACCCCGACCTGCCCTTCCGCGAACTCGGCTTCGACTCGCTGACCTCGGTCGACCTGCGCAACCGGCTCGGCGCGGCCACCGGGCTGCGGCTGCCCGCGACCCTGGTGTTCGACTACCCGACCCCGGTGGCGCTCGCCGCGTACCTCGGCGACGAACTGCTGGGCGCGCTCGCCGACGCGCCCACCGCCGTGCCGGCCACGCGCGCCGCCGCCGACAACGACGACCCGATCGTCATCGTCGGCATGGGCTGCCGCTACCCCGGCGGCGTGCGCTCGCCCGAGGACCTGTGGCGGCTCGTCTCCGACGGCGTGGACGCGGTCACCGACTTCCCGACCGACCGCGGCTGGGACGTCGACAACCTCTACCACCCCGACCCCGCGCACCCCGGCACGTCGTACACCCGCTCGGGCGGGTTCCTGCACGAGGCGCCCGAGTTCGACGCGGCGTTCTTCGGGCTGTCGCCGCGCGAGGCGCTGGCCACCGACGCGCAGCAGCGGCTGCTGCTGGAGGCGTCCTGGGAGGCGGTGGAGCGCGCGGGCGTGGACCCGGTGACGCTGCGCGGCAGCCGCACCGGCGTGTTCGTCGGCGTGATGTACAGCGACTACGCGTTCACCCTGTTCAACGTCGCCGACGCGGAGGGCTACGGCGGCAACGGCAGCGGCGGCAGCATCGCGTCCGGCCGGGTCGCCTACACCCTCGGCCTGGAGGGCCCGGCGATCACCGTCGACACGGCGTGCTCGTCGTCCCTGGTCACCCTGCACCTCGCGGCGCAGGCGCTGCGGCAGGGGGAGTGCGACCTGGCGCTGGCGGGCGGGGTGACCGTCATGTCCACGCCCAACGTGTTCGTCGACTACAGCCGGCAGCGCGGCGTGTCCCCGGACGGCCGCTGCAAGTCGTTCTCCGACTCGGCCGACGGCGTCGGCTGGGGCGAGGGCGTCGGCATCCTGGTCCTGGAGCGCCTGTCCGACGCGCGCCGCAACGGGCACGACGTGCTCGCGGTGGTGCGCGGTTCCGCCGTCAACCAGGACGGCGCGTCGAACGGCCTGACCGCGCCCAACGGGCCGTCGCAGCAGCGGGTCATCCGCGCCGCGCTGGCCAACGCCGGCCTGACGCCGGCCGACGTGGACGTGGTCGAGGCGCACGGGACCGGCACCACGCTGGGCGACCCGATCGAGGCGCAGGCGGTCCTCGCGACCTACGGCCAGGACCGGGAACGCCCGCTGCTGCTCGGGTCGATCAAGTCGAACCTGGGCCACACCCAGGCGGCGGCCGGTGTCGCGGGCGTCATCAAGGTGGTCATGGCGATGCGGCACGGGGTCGTGCCGCGCACCCTGCACCTGGACGCGCCGTCGTCCCACGTGGACTGGGACGCCGGGGACGTCGAGCTGCTGCCCGAGCCGGTGCCGTGGCCGGAGACCGGCCGGGTGCGCCGCGCGGGCGTGTCGTCGTTCGGCATCAGCGGCACCAACGCGCACACCGTCATCGAGCAGTGGCCGGTGGACGACACCCGGCCCACCGCCGCCGCCACCCCGTCCGCCGTGCCGCTCGTGGTGACCGCCAAGACGCCCGAGGCGCTGCGCGACCAGGCCGCCCGGCTGGTGGCCCACCTGGACACCGCCGACCTGCTCGACACGGCGTTCTCCCTGGTCACCACCCGGTCGTGGTTCGAGCACCGGGCCGCCTTCACCGCCGTGACCAAGGCCGACGCCATCGGGGCGCTGACCGCGTTCGCCGAGGGCGGCACGTCGACCGCCGTGCGCGGCAAGGCCCGCGTGGGCCTGCTGTTCGCGGGCCAGGGCGCGCAGCGGGTCGGCATGGGGGAGGAGCTGGCCGCCCGCTTCCCGGTGTTCGCCGAGGCCCTGGCCGAGGTCTACGCCGCGCTCGACGCCGAACTGGGCCTGTCGCTGCGCCAGGTCGTCACCGCCGGCGACGGGCGGCTGGACGACACCGCCTTCACCCAGCCCGCCCTGTTCGCCGTCGAGGTGGCCCTGTTCCGGCTCGTGCGCTCGTGGGGCGTGCGGCCGGACGTGCTGGTCGGCCACTCCGTCGGCGAGGTCGCCGCCGCGCACGTCGCCGGCGTGCTGTCCCTGGCCGACGCCGCGCGCCTGGTCGTCGCGCGCGGCCGGCTCATGTCCGCGCTGCCGGCCGGCGGGGCGATGGTCTCGGTGCGCGCCTCGGTGGCCGACGTCGCGGCCGTGCTGGACGACGACGTGGTGCTGGCCGCGGTGAACGCGCCGGACGCCCTGGTGATCGCCGGTCCGGAGGACCGCGTGCTGGCCGCCGCCGACCGGCTGGCCGACGCCGGTCACCGCACGCGCCGGCTCGCCGTGAGCCACGCCTTCCACTCCCCGCTGGTGGACCCGGTGCTGGACGACTTCCGGGCCGTCGTCGAGGGGCTGGCGTTCGCGCCGCCGCGAATCCCGATCACCTCGACGGTGACCGCGCTGCCGCTGGACGCCGAGACCGCGTGCTCACCGGACTACTGGGTGGACCAGGTGCGGCGGACCGTGCGGTTCGCCGACGCGGTGGCCTCCCTGGAGGTCACCGCCCTGGTGGAGATCGGCCCGGACGGCTCGCTCAGCGCCGCCACCGGGGCGGTCCCGCTGCTGCGGCGCGGCACCGGCGAGGAGGTCTGCGCCGCGACCGCGCTGGCCCGGCTCGCGGTGGCGGGCGTGCCGGTGACGTGGTCGGAGGTGTTCGCGGGCACCGGCGCGCGGCGCGCCGACCTGCCGACCTACGCCTTCCAACACCGCCACTACTGGCCGCAGGGCCTGCGCCTCATGGCGGGCGGCCTGGGCAGCCTCGGCCTGCGCGACTCCGGGCACCCGCTGCTGGCGGCGAGCGTGGAGCTGACCGAGACCGGCGGGCACCTGTTCACCGGCAGCCTGTCGTTGGACACGCACCCGTGGCTGGCCGACCACGCCGTGCTGGGCGCGTCGATCCTGCCCGGCACCGCGTTCCTCGACCTGGCCCTGCACGCCGCCGCCGAGGCGGGGTGCGCGCGGGTGGAGGAGCTGACCCTGGCCGCGCCGCTCGTGCTGCCCGAGCGCGGCTCGGTCGTGGTCCAGGTCGCCGTCGGCGCGGCCGACGAGACCGGCGCGCGGTCGCTGTCCGTCCACTCCCGACCGGAGGACGAGGACGGCCCGTGGACCGGGCACGCCGCCGGCACCGCGACCACGGCCGCCGCCGCGCCCGCCGCGCCGACCGAGCACGCCGG
>NZ_JBHSQO010000057.1:0-54356 GCF_042658445.1 Saccharothrix lopnurensis
TCGCCGCCCACCTCGGGGTTGCCGAAGTACTCGACCACGTCCGACGGCCACTGGTTGGCCTCGGCCAGCAGCACCCGACCGGGGTACTCGTCGTCGACGACCTTGCGGCAGCGCTTGAGGAAGTCGTGCGTGCGCGGGAGGTTCTCGCAGTTGGTGCCCTCCTGCTCGAACAGGTAGGGCACGGCGTCGAGGCGGAAGCCGTCGATGCCCAGGTCCAGCCAGAAGCGCAGGACGTCGAGCATGGCATCCTGGACGGCCGGGTTCTCGTAGTTGAGGTCCGGCTGGTGGCTGAAGAACCGGTGCCAGTAGAACTGGCCGCGCACCGGGTCGTAGGTCCAGTTGGAGGTCTCGGTGTCGACGAAGATGATGCGGGCCTCGGCGTACTTCTGGTCGTCGTCGTTCCAGACGTAGTAGTCGCCGTAGGGGCCGTCGGGGTCGGTTCTGGACTGCTGGAACCACGGGTGCGCGTCGCTGGTGTGGTTGAGCACCAGGTCCGTGATCACCCGGATGCCCCGGCTGTGCGCCTCGTCCAGCAGGTAGACGAAGTCCTCGACGGTGCCGAACTCCGGCAGCACGGACCGGAAGTCGCTGATGTCGTAGCCGCCGTCGCGCAGCGGCGAGGCGTAGAACGGCGGCAGCCACAGGCAGTCCACGCCGAGCCACTCCAGGTAGTCCAACCTGGACGCCAGGCCGCGCAGGTCGCCCGTGCCGTCGCCGTTCGAGTCGCTGAAGGCGCGGACCAGCACCTCGTAGAACACCGCGCCCTTGAACCAGCCGGTCTCGCGCGGCACGAGCCGGGCCGACCGGAACTCCTCGGCCTGCGGCTCCACCAGCAGGCCGTCCGGGCGGATGGCCTCGCCGGTGTGCGGCACGTCCTCAAGACCTACCAGCGCGGCGTCGGGTCGGGCCTCTTGCTGCATCTGTGCTCCACCTCGCCCCACCTCGTCGGGGGTACGTTCGACAGCCCCGCGCGCCCTTCTGCGGGCGCGGGGACCGTGGGTGAAAAAGGGGACCGGGTTGGTGCTGCCGGCTCCGGGGAGCCGGCTGACCGGGCCGGCCTCGACCGGGGCCGACCCCGACCGGGGTCAGCCCTGACCGGAGCGGCGCAGCACGCCGACGACGTGCGCCGGGGCGCGCCGGGGTTCAAGCCGCACGTAGTTGGCCTGTCCCCAGTCCCAGGTCTCCCCGGACACCTCGTCGTGCGCGATCAGCCGCTCGTGCCAGTCGAAGCCGAGCTCGGGCAGGTCCAGCCAGAGCGTGCCGTCCTGCGTGTTGTGCGGATCCAGGTTGACCACCACGACCACCGTGTCGCCGGTGCCGGGATCCTGCTTCGAGTAGGCGATCAGGGCCGGGTTCTCCACGTGGTGGAACCGGAGTGTTCGCATCTGCTGGAGCGCCGGGTGGGCCCGGCGGATCGCGTTCAGCTTGCGCAACCACGGTTCCAACGACCGGCCCTCGGCCACCGCCGCCGCGTAGTCGCGGGGGCGGAGCTGGTACTTCTCCGAGTTGAGGTACTCCTCGCCGCCGGGCTTGACGGCCTGGTGCTCGAACAGCTCGTAGCCCGAGTAGACGCCCCAGGTCGGCGCCATCGTCGCCGCCAGGGCCGCGCGCAGCGCGAACATGCCCGGACCACCCACCTGGAGGGACTCGGGCAGGATGTCCGGGGTGTTCACGAACAGGTTGGGCCTGGCCTCGTCCCAGTGGGCGACGAGTTCGGTGCCGAACTCGGTCAGCTCCTCCTTGGACGTGCGCCAGGTGAAGTAGGTGTAGCTCTGCGTGAAGCCGAGCTTGGCCAGCCCGTACAGCCGCGCCGGTCGGGTGAACGCCTCGGACAGGAACAGCACGTCCGGGTGACGGTCCTTGACCGCCCAGATCAGCCACGCCCAGAAGTCCGGCGGCTTGGTGTGCGGGTTGTCGACCCGGAAGATCCGCACCCCGTGGTCCACCCAGTGCAGCACCACGCGCAGGATCTCGTTGTAGACGCCCTGCGGGTCGTTGTCGAAGTTGACCGGGTAGATGTCCTGGTACTTCTTCGGCGGGTTCTCCGCGTAGGCGATCGTGCCGTCCGGGCGCGTGGTGAACCACTCGGGGTTCTTCAGCACCCACGGGTGGTCCGGCGCGCACTGGATGGCCAGGTCGATCGCGACCTCCAGCTCCAGCTCGTGCGCGCGGGACACGAAGGCGTCGAAGTCCTCGACGGTGCCCAGCTCGGGGTGGACCGCGTCGTGCCCGCCCTCGTCCGCGCCGATCGCCCACGGCGAGCCCGGGTCGTCCTCGGTGGCGGTGAGGGTGTTGTTCGGGCCCTTGCGGTTCACCCTGCCGATGGGGTGGATCGGCGGCAGGTACACCACGTCGAAGCCCATCGCGGCGACCCGGTCCAGCTCCTTGGCGGCGGTGACGAACGTGCCGTGCACCGGCACGCCGGACTCGTCCACCCCGCCCGTGCTGCGCGGGAAGAACTCGTACCAGGAGCCGTACGCCGCCCGCTTGCGGTCCACCCAGACCTTCTGGGGCTTGCCCTTGGTGATCATCTCGCGCACCGGGTGGTCGTGCATCACCCGACGGACGTCACCCGCCAGTGCGGGGGCGATGCGCTCCGCGAGCGGGCGGTGCTCGTCGCGCAGCGCCGCGGCCGCGTTGGCCAGCAGGGGCTTCTCGCGCCGCCGGTCGGGTCGGCGGCTCACCCGGTCGAGGAGCCGCGCGCCGGTCTCCAGGTCGTTGGCCAGCTCCTCCGGGCCCTGCCCGGCGGCGACCTTCGCCTCCACCGCGTGCACCCAGGTCGCCCACGGGTCGCTCCAGGCGTCCACCCGGAACGTCCACGAGCCCTCGGCGTCGGGGGCGATCGTGGCGGCCCAGCGGTCCAGGCCCGCGCCCCGCGCGCCCATGCGGGTCTGCCGGGCCACCCGGTCGTTCGGCCCGCGCCAGACGACGGTGGCGGCGACGGCGTCGTGGCCCTCGCGCCACACCGTCGCCTCCACCGGGATGTGCTCCCCCACCACGGCCTTAGCCGGGTAGCGGCCACAGCTCACGGTCGGGGAGACATCGTCGATTCCGAGTCGGCCGCTCATTCGGCAGCGCCCCTCTCCCTGGTGCGACGCTTGCACGGTCAAGTCTGCCCGCAGCGATCGGATATGCCGTCACCGGGGAGTCCTACTTGGTCTTCCTACCCCGTCTGATTGGATCGCACACTTGGCGCCGCCGTCCATCTCGACATGGCTGAGTCAAGTTCTCAGGTTCCGGGCCGTTGTCGTGGTGCCGCGCCGGTACCGTTCGGGCGAAGGTGTGACCTGTTCGTCCCCGCGCGTTAACGATCGCGACCCCCGCGCGAAATAACTTGCAGGAAGAACGTTCGCCCAGGTCGGGCTGCATCGATCCCTGCATCGGTTCGGGTGACCGTTGCCCCGCACCGCTGGATGGGGGATAAGGTCCGACGCCATGCGAGCACTTCGCCGGTTCACCGTCCGAGCCAGCCTGCCCGAGCCGCTGGCGGCCCTGGGCACCCTCGCCACGAACCTGCGCTGGACGTGGCACCAGCCCACCCAGGACCTGTTCGCCTCGGTGGACCCCGGGTTGTGGGAGGCCGGCGAGGACCCCCTCCGCCTGCTGTCCGAGGTGGCGCCGGAACGGCTGGAGGAGCTGTCCCGCGACGAGCGGTTCCTCACCCACCTCCACGCGCTGGCCGACGACCTGCACCACTACACCACGGGCGCGCGCTGGTTCCAGCGCCGCCAGGACGAGCTGCGCCGGGACCGCGAGCACGGCGACCACCACGCGTCGCCGCTGCCCGAGGCCATCGCCTACTTCTCCATGGAGTTCGGCGTCACCGAGGCCCTGCCCAACTACTCCGGCGGCCTCGGCGTGCTGGCGGGCGACCACCTCAAGGCGGCCTCCGACCTGGGCGTCCCGCTGATCGCGGTCGGCCTGCTCTACCGGTCCGGCTACTTCCGCCAGGCCCTGTCGCTGGACGGCTGGCAGATCGAGCACTACCCCGTCCTCGACCCGCGCGGCCTGCCGCTGGAGCTGCTCACCGAGCCGTCCGGCGCGCCGGTCCTGGTGCACGTCGCCATGCCCGGCGACCGCGTGCTGCGGGCCAAGATCTGGAAGGCGCGGGTCGGCCGCGTGCCGCTGCTGCTGCTGGACTCCGACGTCGAGGAGAACGACGAGGACCTGCGCGGCGTCACCGACCGCCTCTACGGCGGCGACCAGGACCACCGCATCAAGCAGGAGATCCTGGCGGGCGTCGGCGGCGTGCGGGCCGTGCGCACGTACTGCGAGCTGACCGGGCACCCCGCGCCCGAGGTGTTCCACACCAACGAGGGGCACGCGGGCTTCCTCGGCCTGGAGCGCATCCGCGAGCTGACCACCGTCGAGGGCCTGGACTTCGACCAGGCGCTGGCCGCCGTGCGCGCGGGCACCGTGTTCACCACGCACACCCCCGTGCCCGCCGGCATCGACCGCTTCCCGGTCGACCTGGTCCAGCACTACTTCGGCTCCGAGCAGCTGCTGCCCGGCGTGAACACCCAGCGGGTGCTCGCCCTGGGCGCGGAGGACAACCCCGGCCTGTTCAACATGGCCCACATGGGCCTGCGGCTGGCGCAGCGCGCCAACGGCGTGTCCAGGCTGCACGGCTCGGTCAGCCGCGACATGTTCCGGGGCCTGTGGCCGGGCTTCGACGCCACCGAGGTGCCGATCGGGTCCATCACCAACGGCGTGCACGGTCCCACCTGGACGGCCACCGCGATGCGCGAGCTCCTCGGCGAGACCGACGACCCGGGCGCGGACCGGCCCGATGCCGAGCCGGTCACCGACCAGCGGCTGTGGGAGCTGCGCAACGACCTGCGCGCCGAGCTGGTCGGCGAGGTCCGCCGCCGCACCCGCGCCTCGTGGTTGCAGCGCGGCGCCAGCGCGCTGGAGCTGGGCTGGACCGACTCGGTGTTCGACCCGGACGTGCTGACCGTCGGCTTCGCCCGCCGCGTGCCGACCTACAAGCGGCTCACCCTGATGCTGCGCGACGCCGAGCGGCTGCGCCACCTGCTGCTGCACCCCGAGCGGCCCGTGCAGCTGGTCGTGGCGGGCAAGTCGCACCCGGCCGACGACGGCGGCAAGGCGCTGATCCAGCAGATCGTGCGGTTCGCCGACGAGGCGGGCGTGCGCCACCGCATCGTGTTCCTGCCCGACTACGACATGTCCATGGCCCGGTACCTGTACTGGGGCTGCGACGTGTGGCTGAACAACCCGATGCGCCCGCTGGAGGCGTGCGGCACGTCCGGCATGAAGTCGGCGCTCAACGGCGGCCTCAACCTCTCCATCCGCGACGGCTGGTGGGACGAGCTCTACGACGGCAGCAACGGCTGGGCCATCCCCACCGCCGACGGCGTCGCCGACCCGAACCGGCGCGACGACCTGGAGGCCGCCGCGCTCTACGACCTGCTGGGCAACCAGGTCGCGCCGCTGTTCTACGACCGCGGCGAGGACGGCGTGCCCACGCGCTGGCTCGCGATGGTCCGGCACACCCTGGCCTCGCTCGGCCCGGCCGTGCAGGCGTCGCGGATGGTGCGCGAGTACGTGGAGGAGCTGTACGCGCCCGCCGCGTCGTCGGCCGCCTCCGTGGTCGGCGAGGGCTACCGGGGCGCCAAGGAGCTGGCGGCGTACCGGCAGCGGCTGAGGGCGTCGTGGACGCGGGTGCGGGTGCTCGACTCGGAGATGTCGCCGAACGGCTCGGCCGCGCCGCTGCTCGGCTCGCCGGTGGGCGTGCGGGCGCGGGTGGAGCTGGCCGGCCTGGAGCCGTCCGAGGTGGACGTGCAGGTGGCGCTGGGCCGCGTGGCCGACTCCGACGAGCTGTACGACGTGGTCACGCACCCCATGACCTACACGGGCAACGGCAACTACGAGGCGGAGGTGCCGCTGCCGCACGCGGGCGCCGTCGGCTACACGGTCCGCGTCCTGCCCCGCCACGACCTCCTGGCCTCACCCGCCGAACTGGGCCGGGTGGTCCTGGCGGGCTGAGCCACCGGGTGCCCGGCCGACCTCCCGCAGGCCGGGCACCCCTCCCCCTTCCCCTCCCCCCTCCCCTTCTCCCTACCTGATGTTGAGACGGGCACTGGTCTCGGCCACGCGCGGCATCCACCCGGCCAGCTGCTCGGCCTCGACCAGCGTGGCGCGGGCCGCCGCGTTGTCACCGGCGGCCATCTGGGCACGGGCCATCGTGGCCAGCGCGTCGGCCCGGTCCAGACCGTCCTCGCTGGTCTGCCTGGCCTGGTTCGCGAGGGTGAGCGCGGTCGCGTGGTCGTCCTCCAGCAGCGCCAGCCGGGCCAGCGCCCCGGCGCAGCGGTAACGCGGGTAGCCCAGCCGCACCGCACCGTCCAGCGCGCTCCGCGCCGCCGGCACGCCGAACTCCGCGGGCAGCATCCCGCCCTCCACGGCGTTGACCGTGGAACCGGCCATCTGCGCCATCACGAACGCCATGTCCCTCGGCCCGAGGTCCTCGCGCCGGGCCACGGCGCCCATCACCTGCAACGCCTCCAGGTACCGGGCGCGCAACCCCAGCACCGCGACCCGCGCGCCGGAGGCCACCAGCAGCTCCGGGTGGCGCGCCACCAGCTCGTCGGACAGCGCCTCGGCCCGGTCCAGGTCGCCGACCGCGATCGCGTCGGTCACCCGGTTCAGCAGCGGGGTCGCCTCGTACTCCTCCAGGGGCCGACCCGTCAGCCGCGGCAGCGCGAACAGGAACCAGCCGACCGACGTCGTCCCGGGCTTGCGCCTCGGCCACAGCGCGTTGACCGCCACCGCCGTGCCCGCCACCGCGAACCCGCGCCAGAAGTCGTGCCCGGCCGCCGCCCACGCCGCCCCGACGACCCCCGCCACGACCACCGCGGCCACGAACGCGGCAGACCACAACCGCACCCGGACCGACTCCCGCACGGACGTCAACCCGACCGACATCAGCAGCGGCACGTTCCGCCACACCACCCGCCGCCCCGGCCGCGTCCAGGTGCGCACCTCACCCCCGACGCCGATCACCACCAGCGACACCCGCACCCCGGCCACCAGCGCCCCGACCAGCAGCCCGACCTGCACCGCGGCCAACACCGCCCAGCCCCCGACCACCGCCCCACCCACCGAGGCCACCCCGGGCCGCCAGACCGCCACCACCACCAGGACAACCCCGGTCAGCACCTTCCACACGCCACCCAGACGCACCCACCCACCCCGAAGTTCCGCGAGTCGTACGTCCAGACCCCGCGAGTCGTACGTCCAGACCCCCCGAGTTCAGCGTTCAGGACCCCCGAGTTGAGCGTTCGGGACCCCCGAGTTGAGCGTTCGGGACCCGCGTGCCCTGCGCTCGGGCCCGCCCGGTTACCCGTTCAGGGGGTCCTGAACATGCAACTCGGGGGTCCTGGACGTACGACACGACGGGTCTGGACGTACGACTCGCGGTCAGGTTATGGGTGTGGTCGGGGTGGGGTGGACGGGGAGGCCGGCGGCGGCGTAGGCGCGGAAGCCGCCGACCAGGTCGGTGGCGTTGGGCAGGCCCACGCGCTGGAGGTCGCGGGCGGCGAGGCTGGAGGCGTAGCCCTCGTTGCACACCACGACGACGGTCGTGTCGGCGGTGAAGCCGGGGATGCGGTGCTCGCCCGCCGGGTCGAGCCGCCACTCCAGCACGATCCGCTCGATCGGCAGCGCGCCGGGGATCTCGCCCTCGGCGGCCCGGTCGTGGTGCGGCCGGATGTCGACCACCAGGGAGTTCGGCAGGTCGGCCAGCTCGTGCGGCTCCACGCGGTCCAGGGCGTGTCGGGCTTCCTCCAGCAACTGCTCCGCGCTCACGGGCCCTCCTGCTCGGTCAGCACGCTCAACCGCTCCAACGACAGCCGCCGCGCCGGCAGCGGCGGGATCAGGTCGGGGATGTCCGCCAGGCTCGCGTACTCGCGGGTCGGCACCAGCGGCGGCGAGTACGCGTGCACGCTCGCGGCACCCACCTCGCCCCGGTTCACCACCCGGTGCGCCCGCCCGGCGCCGAACCCGAGCGCGCTGCCCACCGGCCGCGCCGCGCTGCGGATCGGCCCGCCGGGGTAGCGGTAGTCCTCGTGCAGCTCACCGGTCAGCACGGTGAACGACCCGGACGCCCCGCCGTGGTCGTGCGCCTCCGTGCCCTGACCGGGCAGCCAGCTCAGCAGCCACAGCTCCACCCCCTCCGTCAGCCCCAGCCGGGCCCACCAGCGGCGCCCCGGGTCGTACGCCAGCACGTCCAGCAGCGGGGTGGTCAGCTCGGCGGCGACGGTGGAGGTCAGGTCGCGCAGCTCGCGCGGCGTCCACAGGTCGCGGGTCGGGTGGATCAGGTCGTGCAGCAGCCGCACGTCCAGCTTCGGGTGCAGGTAGGCGCCCGGGATCGTGGTGGTCACGGGGAGTCGCTCCTCGATGGCTACGGAAAGGGCGAGTAGCTATCAGGACGCGACGCGGCGTATTCCCTGCGGAAGAACGGTTCTTCACCGGCCGCGCCGCGTCCCGCTACAGCCGCACGACGCCACCAGGAGGAGGTCGATCGGGCGGTCGCACCAGGTCAGCAGCTGTCGGGCCATTCGGGAATGGTGCCACGGGACGCGCCGCCGCGCAGCGCGTCCCAGGGCTCGGGAACACCTCGGGAACCGATGGGATTGTGCCGGGGAGGTAATGGGGCGGGTAATGCGGGAATGCGCCGGCGATTACTCCGGGACGCGGAACAGGAGCAGGGAACGGCCACTCAGCGTGACCTTCGTGCCGGCCGCCGGCGACCCCGGCGTGGCGGGGGAGCCGTCCGCGGTCGTGGTGTCCAGCACCGGTTCGTAGCGGCTCCCGTACTCCGGGCCCGGCAGGGTGACCTCGACCGCGTCCGCCCCGGCCTGCACGAGCAGCAGCCACGAGTGGTCCGACACCCGTTCGCCGGCGCGGGAGCGGGACAGCGACGTGGAGCCGTCGATCCACATCCCCAGGAACCGCCGGCCGTCGTCGAACCAGTCCGTCTCGGCCATCTCCTCGCCGTCCGGCCGGAACCACACCAGGTCCGGCGCGCCCGACGGCGTGGTGCGGCCGTCGAAGAACTGCGGCTGCCGCAGCGCCGGGCTGTCCGCCCGCAGGTTGATCACCCGCCGCGCGAAGGCCAGCATCGACTCGCCCTCCGGCGACGGCTCCCAGTCCACCCACGAGGTCTCGTCGTCCAGGCAGTACGCGTTGTTGTTGCCGCCCTGCGTGCGCCACTGCTCGTCGCCGGCGGTGATCATCGGGGTGCCCGTGGACAGCATCAGGGTGGCGAACAGGTTCCGCGCCTGCCGCGCCCGCAGCGCCACCACCGCGGCGTCGTCCGTGTCGCCCTCGACCCCGCAGTTCCACGACCGGTTGTCGTTGGTGCCGTCGCGGTTGTCCTCGCCGTTGGCCAGGTTGTGCTTCTCGTTGTACGACACCAGGTCGCGCAGCGTGAACCCGTCGTGCGCGGTGATGAAGTTGATCGACTGCCACGGCCGGCGCAGGTCGTCGGCGTACAGGTCGGACGACCCGGACAGCCGGTAGGCCAGGTCGCGCACGTTCGTCATGCCCCGCCAGAAGTCGCGCAGGGTGTCGCGGTACCGGCCGTTCCACTCGGCCCACTGCACGCCGAAGTCGCCCACCCGGTACCCGTCGCCGGTCGCGTCCCACGGCTCCGCGATCAGCTTGCACCGCGACAGCACCGGGTCCGAGGTGATCGCGGTGAGCATCGCCGACGCCCGGTCGAACCCCCGGCCGCCCGGCCGCCCCAGCGTGGACGCCAGGTCGAACCGGAACCCGTCCACGCCCATCTCGGTCGCCCAGTACCGCAGCGAGTCCGTCACCAGCCGCACGAACTGCGGCGACCCGGCCTCGGTGGTGTTGCCGCACCCGGTGATGTCCAGCGTGCCGCCGCCCTCGATGTGCAGGTAGTAGCCGGGCGCGTCGAATCCCCGGTAGCACAGCGTCGGCCCGTCCGGCCCGCCCTCGCAGGTGTGGTTGTAGACCACGTCGATCAGCACCTCGATGCCCACCGCGTGCAGCGCGGACACCATGGTGCGGAACTCCTCGACCTCGCGCCCCGGCTCGCTGGCGTACCCGGGGTGCGGCGCGAACCAGCTCAGCGGCGAGTAGCCCCAGTAGTTGCGCCGACCGGCCTTGACCAGCGACGGCTCGTCCACGAACGCCTGCACGGGCAGCAGCTCGACCGTGGTCACGCCCAGCCGCACCAGGTGCTCCACCACGGTCGGGTGCGCCAGCCCCAGGTAGGTGCCGCGCAGGTGCTCGGGCACGCCGGGGTGCCGCCGGGTGAACCCCCGCACGTGCAGCTCGTAGACCACCGCCTCCTCGAACGGCACCTGCGGCTTCACGCCGGTGTCCGGCCCGCCCGGCGAGGTCACCACCGACAGCGGCACGCTGCCCAGCGAGTCGACCGGCGACGGGCCGCCGTGCATCGGGTCGCCCACGTAGCCCAGGGCGGCCTCCAGGTCGGTCAACCCGCCCGTGATCCTCGTCGCATACGGGTCCACGAGGATCTTCGCCGGGTTGGCGCGCAACCCCCGCGACGGGTCGTACGGGCCGTGCACCCGGTAGCCGTAGCGCTGACCGGGGGTCACGCCGGAGATGAGCCCGTGCCACACGCCGAAGGTCCGCTCGGTCAGCTCCACCCTCTCCTCGGTGCCGTCTTCGCTGATCAGGCACACCTCGACCGCGTCGGCGGGCGGTGCGGAGACGGCGAAGCGCACGCCTCCGGCCTCGGGGTGCGCCCCGAGGGGGAACGGACGGCCGGCGAGCAGGATGGAGTCGGCGGGCATGTCCTGATCCTCCCAGTACGCACCGACGGTTCGGGAACGAGCACGCCGCGCCACGACAACGTCACACCAACCGCCCCCGCCGCACCCGCCGTCACGGGGCTTGCAGAACAATGGCCCGGGGAAGGTGTCGACCGGGGCGAGGACGAGCGTGGAAAACGAAGATCTGGTCATCCACATGCAGGGTGTTTCGGTTCGACGGGGCAGGACCACGCTGGTCGGGGACGTCGACTGGGGCGTGGAGCTGGACGAGCGGTGGGTGGTGCTCGGGCCCAACGGCGCGGGCAAGACCACGCTGCTGCGCCTGGCGGGCGCCGAGCTGCACCCGACCAAGGGTCGGCTGAGCCTGCTCGGCGAGCGCATCGGGCGCACGGACGTCTTCGAGCTGCGGCCGCGCATCGGCCTGTGCTCGGCGGCGCTGGCCAACCGCGTGCCGAACGAGGAGAAGGTCGTCGACCTGGTGGTCAGCGCCGGGTACGCGGTGCTGGGCCGGTGGCGCGAGGACTACGACAAGCTCGACACCGGGCGCGCCGGGGAGCTGCTGGGCGCGCTGGGCATCGAGCACCTGGCCGAGCGCGCGTTCGGCACGCTGTCCGAGGGCGAGCGCAAGCGCACGCTCATCGCCAGGGCCCTGATGACCGACCCGGAGCTGCTGCTGCTCGACGAGCCGGCCGCGGGTCTGGACCTGGGCGGCCGGGAGGACCTGGTGGCCCGGCTGTCGGAGCTGGCCCTGGACCCGGACGCGCCGGCGATCGTGCTGGTCACGCACCACGTGGAGGAGATCCCGCCGGGGTTCACGCACGCGCTGCTGCTGCGTGGGGGCGGTGTCGTGGCGCAGGGCCTGCTGGACGACGTGCTGACCGAGGAGAACCTGTCGAAGACGTTCGACCAGCCGCTGGAGCTCCAGCGGGCGGGCGACCGGTACTTCGCCCGCCGCAAGCAGGCGTAGCGGGTTCGACGGGCGCTCTGGCTACCCAGGAGTAACCTGCGGGGCCTACCGACACGGGTCGAGGAGGACTGCGTGGCTGAGTTCGTGGGGCTCGAAGTCGAGGGCGGGATCGGCACCATCCGGCTGGACCGCCCGCCGATGAACGCGCTCAACAGGCAGGTCCAGGAGGAGATCCGGGCCGCCGCGCTGGAGGCCGGCGAGCGCGCCGACGTGCGCTCGGTGATCGTCTACGGCGGTCCGAAGGTGTTCGCCGCGGGCGCGGACATCAAGGAGATGGCCGAGCTGACCTACGCCGAGATGGCGGTGCGCGCGGGCGCGCTGAGCTCGGCGCTGCGCGCGGTGGAGGAGATCCCCAAGCCGACCGTGGCCGCCGTCACCGGCTACGCCCTGGGCGGCGGCTTCGAGCTGGCGCTGTGCGCGGACCGGCGCATCGCGGGCGACAACGCCAAGGTCGGCCAGCCGGAGATCCTGCTCGGCGTCATCCCCGGCATGGGCGGCACGCAGCGCCTGCCCCGCCTGATCGGCCCGTCGCGCGCCAAGGACCTCATCTACACCGGCCGGTTCGTGGGCGCGGAGGAGGCCCTGCGCATCGGCATGGTGGACGAGGTCGTCGCGCCGGACGACGTGTACGAGGCGGCCAAGCGGTGGGCGGGGCAGTTCGTCACCGGCCCGGCGCGGGCCTACGCCGCCGCCAAGGCCGCGATCGACGGCGGCCTGGACACCGACCTCGGCAGCGGCCTGAAGCTGGAGAGCCACCTGTTCGCGGCGATGTTCGCCACCGAGGACCAGAAGACGGGCATGGCGTCGTTCATCGAGAACGGGCCGGGGAAGGCGGAGTTCAGTGGCCGTTGATCCAGTCGACCGGGTCGACCCCCGACCGCACCCGCACGCCACCGCCGAGGAGGTCCAGGCGGCCTACGGCGACCCGAAGCTCGCCAACGTGCTCTACCACGACTGGGAGGCGGGCACCTACGACGAGAAGTGGTCGATCTCCTACGACGACCGCTGCACCACCTACGCCACCGAGCGGTTCCGCGCGGCCGCGGGCGACGTCGGCCCGTACGGGCACGCCCTGGAGCTGGGCAGCGGCACCGGCTTCTTCCTGCTCAACCTCATGCAGGGCGACGTCGTCGAGAAGGGCTCGGTGACCGACCTGTCGCCCGGCATGGTCGAGGTGGCGCTGCGCAACGCGGAGCACCTGGGGCTGCCGGTGGACGGCCGGGTCGCCGACGCCGAGCGCATCCCGTACGACGACGACACGTTCGACCTGGTCGTCGGGCACGCGGTGCTGCACCACATCCCGGACGTGCCCGCCGCGATGCGCGAGGTGCTGCGGGTGCTCAAGCCGGGCGGGAAGTTCGTCTTCGCGGGCGACCCGACGAACATCGGCAACGCCTACGCGCGCAAGCTCGGGCAGCTCACCTGGTGGCTGACCACGAACGTGACCAGGTTGGGCCCGCTCACCGACTGGCGGCGGCCGCAGGAGGAGCTGGACGAGTCCTCGCGCGCGGCGGCGCTGGAGGCCGTGGTCGACCTGCACACCTTCGACCCGGGCGAGCTGGAGCGGGTGGCGCGCGGCGCGGGAGCGGTGGACGTGCGGGCGGTGACCGACGAGCTGTCGGCGGCCCTGTTCGGCTGGCCGGTGCGCACGTTCGAGGCGGCCGTGCCGCGGGAGAAGCTCGGGTTCGGGTGGGCGATGTTCGCCTACCGCGCCTGGCAGCGGCTGTCCTGGGTGGACCAGAACGTGCTGGCCAGGGTCCTGCCGCGAGAGGTCTTCTACAACGTCTCGGTGACGGGGCGCAAGCCGGTCTAGTGGGGTACGCGTTCAGCCTCGACGACGTGGCGCACCTGCGGTCGGCCGCCGGGCGCGCCGCGTTGTCGGCGTTGGCCGGGCTGCCGCTGACCGACGCCTCGCGGCTGCGGGACGTGACGGTGGCCAAGGAGGTCTCGCCGGACCACTTCGCGGCCGTGCTGGAGACCCTGCTGCTGCGCCGCCGGGCCGCCGGGAAGGTGCCGTTCGCGGACGGCCTGTTCACCTCCGACGCCCTCCAGCAGGCCACCGCGCACCCGGTGGCGGCGCACCGGGCGACCCGGTTCACCGGGCCCGTGCACGACGTGACCTGCTCGATCGGGGCCGACCTCGCCGCGCTGCCGCCCGGTTCCCTCGGCTCCGACCTGGACCCGGTGCGGCTGGCCATGGCGCGGCACAACCTGGGCGACGACGTGCCCCTGGTGCGCGCCGACGCGCTGCGGCCCGTGTCCCGCGGCGTGGCGGTGCTGGCCGACCCGGCGCGGCGTGACTCGGCCGGCCGGCGGACGTGGCGGCCGGCGGACTTCGCTCCACCGCTGGACGAGCTGGCCGCCGCGCACGCCTCCCGCGACCTGGCGGTGAAGTGCGCGCCGGGCGTGGACTTCGCGGTGGCGCCGTGGGCGGACGAGGTCGAGCTGGTGTCCCTGGACGGCCAGGTGCGCGAGGCGTGCCTGTGGACGAGGGGCCTGGCCACGCCGGGCGTCGCGCGGCGCGCCACCGTGCTCCGGACGGGCGCCCCGGCGTGGACCCTCACCTCCGCCGAGCCGGACGACTGCCCGGTCACGCCGCCGGGGGAGTGGCTGGTGGACCCGGACGGCGCGGTGGTGCGGGCCGGCCTGGTCCGGCACTACGCGGCCCGGCACGGGTTGGCGCAGATGGACGAGCGGATCGCCTACCTGACCGGCCCGGTGCCGCCGCCGGGCGTCCGCGCGTTCCGGGTCGTCGAGCACGGCCACCACACGGAGAAGGCGCTGCGGTCGGTGCTGCGCGCGCACGACGTGGGGCGGCTGGAGATCCTGGTGCGGGGCCTGGACGTGGACCCGAACACCCTGCGGCGGCGGTTGAGGCTCAGCGGGTCGGGTGAGGCGACGGTCGTGCTGACCCGGGTGGGGTCGCGGCCGGTGCACCTGCTGTGCCGGGCGGAGCGGACGTAGCCGCGAGGCGGCGCCGCACGTCCAGGCCGACCACGAACCGGACCGGCGGCACAGTCTTGCCCGCGTCCGGCGCGCCGAGCACCACCAGCCGTCCGGTGGGCACCCGGCGCCACGTCGCGAGCAGGTCGTCACCCGCCAGGTCGGCCGGCGCGGCGCGCCGGCGCACCGGCAGCGGGTACGGGTCGTTGAGCGAGCGCCGGGCCACCTCGTCCTGCCACTGCCTGCGCGCCACCGCGATCAGGGCGGCGACCGCGCCCCACACCGCGAACGGCCACCAGGGCTCGTCGACGGAGGCGGTGTTGGTGGCCGTGTTCCCCACCAGTGCGATGGCGAAGCCGATCACCATGCCGGTGATCGCCGACGGGCGCCGAGCCGAGCGCGTCTCCCGGGCCGTGGGGTGTGGTCGAGGGGGGAACCGGTGTTACGCGCCGCCGAGCGAGGACAGCCGCTCGAACAGGAACGACCGCAGCCCGTCCAGGTCGGTGTCCAGGGCGACGTCCAGGTCGGGGGGCCGCTCGACCTCCCGCCGCCGGTCCACCACCAGCGCGCCCCGGTTCGGGCCGAACGAGCAGTCCAGGTCCGCCGCGAACGCGGTGGTGGCGAGGATGCCCGGCCGGATCGCCTCGGCCACCGCGACGGCGTCGTGCACGACGATGCCGTCCAGGCCCAGGATTCGCCGGTAGGTGGCCAGGTACTCCCCGGTGAGCCCGACCAGCGCCGCGCCGGTCGCGGAGGTCCGCGCCAGGTCGGCCAGCCACCCGGCGCCCACCGCGCACCGGTGGGTCAGGTCGACCGGGACGAGCGTGGTGGGCACGTCCTCCTCGACCAGCACCCGGCGCGCGGCCTCCGGGTCGCTCCACAGGTTGAACTCGGCGCTGGGGGTGGTGTTGCCGACGTCGACCCCGCCGCCCATGACGACGAGCCTGCCGATCTTCGCCTTGAGCCGCGGGTGCGCGGCCAGCAGCAGCGCGATGTTGGTCAGCGGTCCGATCGGGACGATCGTGACGGGCCGGTCGGCCGCCTCCAGCAGCTCGCGCATCAGCGTGACGGCGTCGCGCGGGTCGGCGGCCCGGGTCGGCTCCGGCAGGGTGCCGCGCGCCCCGGACAGCCCGTCGGAGCCGTGGGCGCTGGACAGGTGCGGCTGGGGGTGGACCAGCGGCCGGTCCGCGCCGGCCGCGACCGGCACGTCCTCGCGGCCCAGCAGGGCGCGCAGCCGCAGGGCGTTGGCCGTGGTGTCGGCGAGCGGGACGTTGCCGAAGACCGTGGTCACGCCGAGCAGCTCGACCTCCGGGCTGGCGGCGGCGAGCGCGAGGGCGAACGCGTCGTCCACGCCCGGGTCGGTGTCGATGATGAGAGGGGTCGTCACGCCCGCCATCCTGGCCCGGTGGTCGGGTCGCGGGCCACCGGCGCCCCACCTGCGGCGCGGGTCCGCCGGGGCGGGCGCCGGCCGCCTGGTCGGGCGGGCGGGAAGTTAGAGTGCCCGCGTGACGAGCATGTGGGGAGCACCGGTGTGGCGCAGGTGGCGCGGCTCGCGCCGCGACCCGGCGCAGGCCCGCTTCCTCACGCTGGCGTCGCTGCGCTGGGTCGTCCGGCACCGCGCCTACACCCCCTGGTACCTGGTGCGGTACTGGCGGCTGCTGCGGTTCCGCCTCGCCAACCCGCACGTGGTGCTGCGCGGGATGGTGTTCCTGGGCCGGAAGGTCGAGCTGCACTGCCGCCCCGGCTACGGGCGGCTGGAGATCGGCCGCTGGGTGCACATCGGCGACGGCAACGCCATCCGCTGCCACGAGGGGTCGCTGCGCATCGGCGACAAGGCCGTGTTCGGCAAGGACAACACGGTCAACTGCTACCTCGACGTGGAGATCGGCGCGGCCACCCTGGTCGCCGACTGGGTCTACGTCTGCGACTTCGACCACGTCACCGCCGACATCACGATGCCGATCAAGGACCAGGGCATCGTGAAGTCCCCGGTGCGCATCGGCCCGGACTGCTGGCTGGGCACGAAGGTCACCGTCACCCGCGGCACGCGCATCGGGCGCGGCTGCGTGGTCGGCGCGCACGCCGTGGTCCGCGGCGACGTGCCGGACTTCGCGATCGCCGTCGGCATCCCGGCCCGCGTGGTCAGGGACCGCCGCGAGGACTACGAGGCCGACGCCGCGCGCCGCGCCGCCGTCGCCGACATGGACCGCAAGGCCCGGGAGGCGCTGGAGCGCGCCCGCGGCGGCTCGCGGGGGTGACGCGACGAGCCGCCCGCTCACCCGCTCAACGCCCGGTAGGGCCGCACGACCTCCTCGACGAACCCGGTCAGCGCCTCGTCCAGCCTGGCGCCCGACGGGTCGTCCCCCTCGTTGTCCACGGCGTGCACCCGGCCCACCACGCCCTCGTGGGCGCGCAGCCCGCTGAAGCCGTCCGACGCGTACACCGACCGGGCCACGACGCCGGGCAGCCGGTGGTCGTCGGACACCACGACGTTGATGCCGGGTTCGGCGACCTCGATGCGCGGCGGCTGCGCGCGGAACTCCAGCCGCGCCGCCTGGTAGCGGTTGTCCGCGTTGCGCTCCAGCGCCCGCCACGCCTCCAGCTCGCCGACCAGCCGGTGCGCCGTGGCCATCGGCATGTCGCGCCGGGCGGCCAGCTCGCTCAGCGTCAGCGTCGGGTGCCCCACGTCGAACGCGCCGAGCAGGTCCAGCGCCCGCGAGGTGACCGATCGGCCGCTGATCGGAGGATTCCCGTCCAACGGAACCGGCGCTCAGGGGGTGGGGAGGGTGGACCGGCGCCCCGCGCCTACAGGAAAGCGTTGCCCGTGGCGATCTTCGGCCGCCCCAGCGGCTCGCGCGCCCGCACCCGCGCCGCCCGGTAGACCCCCGCCGTGCCCTGGGCGATCGTCCCCCAGTCGAAGTCCGTCCCCAGGCGAGCCTTCGCCGCCCGCGCCCGCCGCGCCGCCGCCGGCCCGTCGTCGAGCACCGAGCGGACCGCCCGCGCCAACCCGTCCACGTCGCCCGGCGCGAAGGACAGCCCCGTCACCCCGTCCCGCACGACCTCGCCCAGCCCGCCCGCGGTCGAGGCGACCAGGGGCGCGCCGGCCGCCGCCGCCTCCAGCGCCACGATCCCGAACGGCTCGTACCGCGACGGCAGCACCACCGCGTCCGCCGCCGCCAGCAGCGCCGCCAGCGACCGGTCCGACAGGTGCCCCGCGAACGACACCGCCCGCCGCACCCGGTGCTTGCGCGCCTGCTCCACCAGCCAGTCCCGGTGCGTCCCGGTCCCCGCCACCACCAGCCGCGTCCCCGGCCGCGACCGCCGGACCCGCGGCAGCGCGGCGATCAGGTCCTGCACGCCCTTCTCCCACTCCAGCCGCCCGAAGAACAGCAGCAGCGGCGCGCCCGAGGGGCTGTGCCGGGCCCGCGCCGCCGCCACGTCGCCCGCCCGCACCCGCCACCGCCTCGGCTCGATCCCGTTGTGCAGCACGGTGATCGTGCCCGGGTCCACCTCGAACAGGTGCGCCACCTCCGCGCGCATCGCGGCCGAGCACGTGATCAGCGCGTCGGCCCGGTTCGCCAGCCACCACTCCACCGAGTGCACCTGCTGGTTCAGCGACTGCGACAGCCACCCGCCGTGCCGCCCGGCCTCGGTCGCGTGGACGGTCGCCACCAGCGGCACGCCCGCCGCCTCGGCCAGGGCGATCGCCGGGTGCGTCACCAGCCAGTCGTGCGCGTGCACCACGTCCGGCCGCCAGTCGCGCAGCAGGGCCAGGCCCGCGCGCGTCATCGCGTGCCCCATGGCCAGCGTCCACGCCACCAGGTCCCGCTCGAACACCAGGTGCGCCGGGTCCTCGGCCACGCGCACCAGCCGCACGCCCTCCACCGGCTCGTCGGACGTCGGGTGCGTCACCGCGTCGGTGCCGGTGGGCTGCCGGCACAGCACGACCACCTCGTGCCCCTGCCCGGCCAGGGACGTGGCCAGCGCGTGCACGTGCCTGCCCAACCCGCCCACGACGACCGGTGGGTACTCCCACGACACCATCAGCACGCGCATGGCCCATCCTCCCAACCACCGGCCAGCCCCCTGGCGTCCAGGTGCCCGAACGGCCCGTCCACCCGCCGCAGCTCGGCGGCCCGCTCCGCGGCCCTCGCGCCCCGTCCGGACCGCAGCAGCGCGGCCAGCTCGGCGAACCGGTCCGCGTGCGCCTTGGCCCGGTACCGGGCGTAGTCCGCGGCCGAGTCCTTGGTGACCATGAACGCCCAGTCGCTGGACAGCGCCAGCAACGCCTCCCGCACCGCCTGGTCGGCCACCGGCGAGCGCACCGGCCCGGACAGGTCCAGCGCCAGCAGCTCCCGCTGGACCTGCTCGTTGCCCCGCACGACGTCGCCCACCTGCGGCCCGTTCCACACGCGCCAGTCCTTGCCCGAGCCCCACGACGACTCCGGCAGCTCCACCGGCGCGCCCACGTGACCCGCCTCGACCGCGCCGCGCAGCGTCGTCACCCGCACCCCGGCGCCCGGCAGCGCCCGCAGCACGGCCTCCAGCCACGCCGGCCCCTCGTGCCACCAGTGCCCGTACAGCTCGGTGTCGTACGCGGCGACGACCAGCGACGGCCTGCCGTGCCGCTCCCTCAGCGACCGGAGCCGCGCCACGACCGTGTCCACGAAGTCGGCCGCGTGCCGCCGCACCGCCTCGGCCGCCTGGTCCGGGTCGTACGGCCGCTTGTCCGCCGGGGCCACGTTCTTGCCGGTCACCCGGGACGGCTTGAGCCCGCTCGCGTGGTCGTAGGTGTGGAAGTCCCGGTACGCCGGGTCGCCCGGGTAGCCGACCTTCGGCGACCACACCCGGTAGGACACCTCCAGGTCGCGCCCGAAGCACACCACGTCCGTGTCACCCACCGGCCGGCCCGCGGCCGTGTCGCCGTGCAGCGCCGGCCCGTCCACCAGGAACCGCCGCACGCCCGCCCGCGCGTAGTCGCGCTCCAGGCCCGGCGCGTACGCGCACTCCGGGGCCCAGATGCCCCGGGGCGCCGAGCCGATCCGCCACGCGGTGTCGGCCAGCCCGGTGCGCAGCGAGAACGCCCGCAGCCCCGGGTCCAGCAGCGGCTGGAACGGGTGCGCGGCCGGACCGCCGAGCAGCTCGACCGCCCGCGAGTCCACCAGGGACCGCAGCACGGGCGAGAACCCGTGCCGCCACCGCGTTTCGAACCGCTCCAGCGCCCACGCCGAGCCGCGGTGCTCGCGGGCGGCCAGGTCGGGCAGCCGGTCGGCGGCGCCGTGCGCGCGCAGCTGCCAGTCGCCCAGCCAGTCGTGCAGGCCGCGCAGGCAGTACGGGTCGTCCAGCTGCGCGGCCAGGACCGGCGTGACGCCCAGCGTCAGCACGTCCTCGCGGCCCTCGGCGGCGAACCGCTCCAGCAGGTCCACCACCGGCAGGTACGAGTGCGCCCACGCCTGGTACAGCCACTCCTCGCCGACCGGCCAGGCGCCGTGGTGCGCGAGCCACGGCAGGTGGCTGTGCAGGACCAGGCAGAACGTGCCCTCGGCGCCGGTGCCCCGGTCCACCGCGGTCACGGCCGCACCGCCACGGCCACCAGGTCGAGCGAGGCGTCCAGGTCGTCGGTGGTGAGCTCGAAGTCCTCGGCGCGCACCGAGGCCACGGCCGCCAGCAGGTCGGCGGGCCACTCACCGCCGCCCAGCACCACCGCGACCTGCGCGTCGATGATCGAACCGCCGAACGCCCGGTCCAGCGCGCGCAGCGCGGGCCCGTGCCGCAGCCCGGCCAGCAGCTCGACCTCCAGGCCCGCGCCGACCAGCAGGTCGCGCAGCTCCGCCGGCGCCAGCTCGCGGGTGTGGAACGGGTTGAGCGGGGTGTCGCGACCGGGGGAGAAGGTGATCCGGTTCGGCGTGGTGACCAGCAGCCGCCCGCCGGGCCGCAGCACCCGCGCGCACTCGGCCAGGAAGCCCTCCTGGTCCCACAGGTGCTCGATGACCTGGAGGTTCGCCACCACGTCCACGCCCGCGTCCCGCACCGGCAGGGCCGCCAGGTTGCCGCGCACCGCGGTCAGCCCCGGGTAGGCGCGGCCGACGTGCGCGGCGGTCGTCTCGTCGTAGTCGAGCGCGACGACCCGCGCGGCCCGCCCGGCGATCAGCGCGGCGCCGTAGCCCTCGCCGCAACCCGCCTCCAGCACCACCGCGCCGACGCAGTGCCGCACCAGGTCCAGGTACGCCGCCTCGTGGCGCCTGAACCAGTAGTTCTCCTCGACGATCCCGGGCACGGTGCGCTCACCGGTGAGGGGCAGCGGCTCGACGGTCACCCGACCAGACTAGTTGTCCGTTACTGGCGGGTAGGCAGCGCCCGCCCACTGGGCTGTCACTAATTCGGGCGAACTTTTTCTGCGTTATTACGATGAGTTGATAGGCGGAGGATTTCCGCCGAGGCGGGTGCTTTCCGGGAAAACGACACCATCGAGTGACTCCGGGGCTCTCCGTGTTGATCTCCCACGATGGTGTTTGTCCTGATCCGGCACGCGTCGGCGGCCCCGCACCCGGGTAGTCCGGGCTGGTCATGTGCTGGATGGGGTGCCGGGTGATCGGTACCCTCGGCCAATCTTCGCGAACGAGTGGGGACGCCATGGGTGCGAAAGAACCGGAGATCGTTCCGCTGCACGCGGGTTTCGACGTCGTTTACCGCGGTTTCCACCGCAAGCAGGTGATCGAGCACCTGGAGCACCTGGAGGAGCAGTTCCGGTACGCGTGCGTCGACCGCGACGAGGCGCTGGCCCAGGCGGGGGACCTGCGCAAGCTGCTGGAGATGACCAGGCACGACCTGGAGGACGCGCGGACGCGGGTCGAGCGGCTGGAGCGGTCCCCGGGCACCACGGTCGGCGCCACCGAGCGGATGCACCGGATGCTGCTGATGGCCGAGGACGAGGCCAACGAGCTGCGGCTCAACGCGGAGCACGAGGTCGAGTCGCTGCGGCAGCGCACCGAGGTCGAGTTGGCCGAGCGGGTGCGCGAGGTGGAGGCGCGGATCGCCGCGCGGTGCGCCGAGGCCGACGCCTACACCCGTGAGCAGCGCGAGATCGCCAACCGGCGGGCCGCCGAGATGGACCAGCGCGAGATCTCCCTGGAGCGCCACCGCGGCGAGGTCGAGGCGCACCTCAGGGCGCGCGTCGAGGAGACCGACGCCGAGTGCGCGGCCGCCTTGGCGCGGGCGGGGGAGGACGCGGACCGGCTGCTGCGCGAGACCGCCGAGCGGTGCGAGGGGCTGGAGGCGGAGTCGGACGCCAAGCGCGCCAAGGCGCAGAACTTCTTCGAGCTGACCGTGAACCGCCGCCGGCACGAGGCCGAGCAGCACTTCGCCGAGCAGGAGGAGCTGGCCAAGGCGCGGGCGGCGTTCCTGATCAAGCTGGCCGCCCGGGAGGCGTGCCGGCGCATCGACGAGATCCAGCGACGGACCGACGAGTTGCGGGAGCTGCGCCGGGTGGTGGCCGACCAGTTCGCCGCCTCCCGCGAGGCCCTGGAGGCGGCCGTGGGCCGCGTGCCGGACCTGATCCCGCAGCAGGCGACCGTGGAGCGGGCCGACGCCGCCCGAGCGCTCGACGGCCAGGCGGGGGACGGTCAGGCGGCCGGGGCCGGCGAGGTCCGGGCCGGCGAGGTCCGGGACGGTCGGGTCAGGGGCGGCGAGGCCCATGACGGCGAGCCGGTCGACGGTCGCGCGAGCGTGGGTTCGGGAGCGTGACGGCCCTGTCGGGAGCACCCGGGCCGGCCGCGGTGAGACCGCGGCGGGCGGAGCCGGTGCGGACTTCCCCGGGCGGGGGTCACAGGTCGAGGTGTTCATCGGGTAGGGGGTGTGCTGATGTCCGGCGCGGTCGCGTTCGTGTTCGGGATGTGCGCCCTGTCGTTCGCGGCGGGGTGCGTGCTGACGGCGGTCGTGCTGAGGCACGAACCCCTGCCCGGACCCGAGGACGAGCCCGTGCCGCCGCCGGTCGGGGAGCCGGTGCCGGCCGAGGTCCGGTGGCCGGCCGAGGACTACGTGAGCAAGCCGATCCACCGCAACCCGGTGATGGGCTTCCCGGTGGCGCTGCCCGCGCCCGCGCCCGCTCCCGGACCGGGAGCGGCGCCGGGGTCCGGGTCGACCCGACCGGCGCTGGTGCTGGTGCCCCGCCCGGCGCCCGGGGGGCCGGTGGAGCCCGTCCGGGTCCGGCGGATGCGCGTGGTGCCCGACCTGCCCGAGTCGTCGTCGCACGACGCCGCGCGGACCGAACAGGTCGGCGCGGAACTCCCCGGGGCGGAGGCGGTCCAGGCCACGCCGGGGGACCCGGTGGTCGTGGAGGTGCCGGCGCACCCCGAGCCCGTCACCGGGCCGGGGTCGCCGGCACCCACCACCGAATCGTCGTCGACGCGACCACCGCCCACCCGGGACGACCCGCGCGCCGGGGCTGACGCGACCGGGTTCCGGCAGCACCACCCGCGCACCGCCGAGGCGGCCCGCCGGAAGTCGAGCACGTAGCCCGGATTCCCAACGGCGCGCGCCGCGCCACCAGGCGCGGCGCGCGGAGTCCTGCCGTCCCGGTCCCGCGCCGCACCATCACGTGCGGCGCGGGGAGCCCTGTCGTCCCGGTCTCGCGGAGCCGTGCCGTCCCGGTCCCGCTCCGGTCAGCGCTTGCGGAACTTCCGCATCATCTCCTGCGCCTTCGCGCGACTGCGGGGGTCCTGCGCCGTGTGCTTGGCACGGTCGACCAACCGCCGCCCCTGAGGGCTGCGGGCGAATGCCGCGATCTTGCTGAACAGCGAAGCCATCTCGCACCTCCTAGCCCGGCCCTGTCTCTCCTGGTCAAGCTTCCCTGTCAGCTCAACGCCCAAACGCTTTGCGGAGTTCCGAACCCGACTGAAGCGGCGAAACGGTCACCCCGTCCGCGCCCCGGCCAGATGTGCGCGCCAAGGGCCGAGCCGAGCCGCGTCGGCGCCTCCGGGTAGCCCGCGCGGCACCTCGGGAGGTGGTGAAACCCTCCAGTGAGCATCATCACGCGCGCGCGGTGCCCACTGTGGTGCGCACCCCTGCTACTGACGGGTAACATCCGGGTGGCAGACACCACCATGCCAACGCGGCGATGACATGGCAGGGTCACGGGTCACCGAGAAGACGGCGACCGCAGCAGGCAACCACCGTCGCCCCGGCACGTCGCCGCCCGTCCGCAGGAGGTCGAAGAGGACCCATGAACATCGTCGTCCTGGTCAAGCAGGTGCCCGACACCTGGTCCGAGCGCAAGCTCACCGACACCGACCACACCCTCGACCGCGACTCGGCGGACGCCGTGCTGGACGAGATCAACGAGCGCGCCGTCGAGGAGGCGCTCCTGCTCCGGGAAGCGCACGGCGGTGAGGTGACCGTCCTCTCGATGGGTCCCGACCGCGCGACCGACGCCATCCGCAAGGCCCTGTCGATGGGCGCCGACAAGGCGATCCACGTCTCCGACGGGGCGCTGCACGGCTCCGACGCGATCACCACCGCCAAGGTGCTGGCCAAGGCCATCGCCACGGTCGAGGGCTTCGACCTCGTCATCGCGGGCAACGAGGCCACCGACGGCCGCGCGGGCGCCGTGCCCGCCATCCTGGCCGAGCTGCTGGGCCTCCCGCAGGTGACCCAGGTCCGCAAGCTGACCGTCGAGGGCGGCACCGTCCGGGCCGAGCGCGAGACCGACGAGGGCCTGGCGCACCTGGAGGCGAGCCTGCCCGCCGTGGTCAGCGTGAACGAGAAGATCAACGAGCCGCGCTACCCGTCGTTCAAGGGCATCATGGCGGCCAAGAAGAAGCCGGTGAGCACGCTCACCGTCGCCGACCTGGGCCTGGACGCCGGCGAGGTCGGCCTGGGCGCGTCGTGGACGCAGGTGCTGGAGGCGGCCCCGAAGCCGCCGCGCAGCGCCGGCCAGCGCGTCGAGGACTCCGGGGACGGCGGTTCGAAGATCGCCGAGTACCTGGTCGGCCAGAAGCTCATCTGAAGGCGGGGAATCACATGTCTGAAGTCCTGGTCCTCGTCGACCACGTCGACGGCGAGGTCAAGAAGGTCACCTATGAGCTCCTATCCGCCGCGCGCCGTCTCGGCGACCCGGCCGCGGTGGTGGTCGGATCGCCCGGCACGGCGGGAAAGGTGAGGGAGTCCCTGGGCAACTACGGCGCGACCAAGGTGTACGCGGTGGAGTCCGAGGACGCCGCGAACTACCTGGTGACGCCCAAGGTCGACGCGCTCGCCGCGGTCGCGGCCACCGCCTCCCCGGCCGCCGTGCTGGTCTCGGCGACGCTGGAGGGCAAGGAGGTCGCGGGCCGGCTGGCCGTGCGCCTGGGCTCCGGCCTGCTCTACGACGCCGTCGACCTCGACGGTGAGGGCGTCGCCACGCAGTCCGTCTTCGGCGGCGCCTACGTGGTGAAGTCCAAGGTCAGCAACGGCGTCCCGGTCATCGCGGTGCGCCCCGGCGGCGTGGAGGCCGAGCAGGCGCCGGCCGAGGCGGTGGAGCAGGTCGTCGAGCTGCCCGCCACCGACCAGGCCAAGGCCACCCGCGTCACCGGTCGCGAGCCGGTGGTCGGCGGCGACCGGCCGGAGCTGACCGAGGCGTCGGTCGTCGTGTCCGGTGGTCGCGGCGTGGGCAGCGCGGAGAAGTTCGACGTCGTCGAGAAGCTGGCCGACAGCCTCGGCGCCGCAGTCGGCGCCTCCCGGGCCGCGGTCGACTCCGGCTACTACCCGCACCAGTTCCAGGTCGGCCAGACCGGCAAGACGGTGTCCCCGCAGCTCTACATCGCGCTGGGCATCTCCGGTGCGATCCAGCACCGGGCCGGGATGCAGACCTCGAAGACCATCATCGCGGTCAACAAGGACGCGGAGGCGCCGATCTTCGAGATCGCCGACTTCGGCGTCGTGGGCGACCTGTTCTCCGTCGCGCCGCAGCTCACCGACGAGGTGGCCAAGCGCAAGGGCTGAGCACCCCGCCGCACCGGAGGGCCGTCCCGCCACGCGGGGCGGCCCTCCGCGCGTCCCGCCCGGCCCCTGTCCCCGCCCGGCCCCGTGCCCGCCCCCACCCCGGCCCCGCACCCGGCCGTAACCGAGGACTCACCGAGGCGTCATCGAAACGGCCTGCTCCCGGTTGCGCGGCGCGGTTCAACCTGGGCTCATGACGCAGCCGCAACTGCTTGTCAGCACCGGTGACGCCGCTACCGACGCGCCGCGCTACTCCCTGCTGGTCGCGCGCGAGGGCGACGAGGTCGTGGCCGCCCAGCGGCTGCGGCACCGGGTGTTCGCCGAGGAGATGGGCGCCACCCTGCGCACGTCCGTGCCCGGCCGCGACGTGGACCGCTTCGACGAGTTCTGCGACCACCTCGTGGTGCGCGACGACCGCACCGGCGAGATCGTCGGCACCTACCGGATGCTGCCGCCCGAGGGCGCGGCCGAGGCCGGGCAGCTCTACACCGAGACCGAGTTCGACCTGTCCCGGCTGGACGCGCTGCGGCCCTCGCTGGTGGAGACCGGCCGGTCGTGCGTGCACCCCGACCACCGCAACGGGGCCGTCGTCTCGCTGGTGTGGGCCGGGCTCACCCGCTACATGCTGCTGACGGGCCACTCGTGGCTGATCGGCTGCGCCTCGGTGCCGCTGCACGACGGCGGCTCGTTCGCGGCGGGCGTCTGGGACGTGGTGCGCGCCAGGCACCACGCGCCCGACGAGTACCGGGTGGAGCCGCTGGAGCCGTGGGACGTGGACGCCGTCGCCCGGCCCGCCCGGACGGTGCTGCCGCCGCTGCTGAAGGGCTACCTGCGCCTGGGCGCGTGGGTGTGCGGGCGGCCGGCGCTGGACCGCGACTTCGGCGTGGCCGACCTGCCGGTGCTGATGGAGATGCGCCGGATGGACCGGCGGTACCTGAGGTTCTTCCTGGGGGAGACGGCGTGAGCGCGCACCCGTGGATGCCCGTCTCACCGTGCGGTGAGGGGTGCGTGGACCGGTCGTCGCCGTCGGTGGGCCCGCTGCGGGCGGTGTGGCGTGCGGTCGCGGCGCTGGCCGTGCTGCTGTGCGGTGCGGTGGTCGCGCCCGCGGCGCTGGTGGCGCGGGGCGGGGCCCGGGAGGCGTTGCTGCGCCGCTGGTTCCGCGTGCTGCTGGGCGCGTTCGGGGTGCGGCTGCGGCTGGTCGGACCGGTGTTCCAGGCGACGCCGGGGCGCGGGGTGCTGGTGGTGTCCAACCACGTGTCGTGGCTGGACGAGCTGGCCATCGACGCGGTGCAGCCGATCCGGCTGGTGGCCAAGCGCGACATCCGGGACTGGCCCGTGCTCGGCCCCCTGGTCACCGCCGCCCGCACCGTCTACCTGGACCGCGAGCGGCTGTCCCTGCTGCCCGGCACGGTCGCCGAACTGGCCGCCGCGCTGCGCGAGGGCGCGGCCGTGGGCATCCACGCCGAGGGCACCACGTGGTGCGGCGTGGCGTCGGGCCGCTACCGGCCGGCGCTGTTCCAGGCGGCGCTGGACGCGGGCGTGCCCGTCCGACCGGTGGTGCTGCGCTACCTCCAGGACGGCGCCACGACCACCCGCCCGGCGTTCATCGGCACGGACACCCTGGTCGACTCGCTGCGCCGCGTCCTGCGCGCCCGCGCCCTGACCGTCGAGGTGCACGTCCTGGACGAGATCGCCCCGGGCCGCGCCGCGACCCGCCACGCCCTGGCCGCCCTGACCCAGCGCGCCTCCGAACACATCACCCTGCCCTCGACCCCCCTCCCCACCCCCCACCCGACCCCCGCCTGACCCCCGCGCGAGTCGTACACCCACGTCGACCGTGTCGAACGCTCACGACCCCCGAGTTCCACAGTCAGGACCCGCCGGGCGGGGTGGCGACGCGGATCGGCGCCGGGCGCCCGGCGCCGAGGTCAACCGCTCCGGCACCGGCACCGCCCGCGCGGGCTCGGTCAGGCCCGGCACCTCCTCCCGCACCCGCTCGGGCTGGTCGCCGAACTCGGCCGGGTCCACGTGTTCGCCGACGGTCGCCACCACGTCCACGCGCAGGTCGCGCAGCCCGACCGGCCGCCCGCCGCGCGGTCGGGTGGGCCGCGAACGCGACGGTCTGGCAGGCGGCGGCCACGTGCGGTTTTCGGCCCGCGCGGTGGCCACGACCGCCTGCCCGGCCTCGGACCCCGGCCCGGTGAGCACCCCCGCCCGCCGCTCAAGCGCGTGGCCGCACCTCCCAAGCCCCCGCGAGACCGGCCCGGGGCAGCCCGATCGCGGCCAGGAGCTGCTCGGCCCGCCGCAGGTGCCGACGCGCGCGGCCCGCCTCCCCGTCGTGCCCGGCCGTTTCGGCCAGCAGCAGCAGGGCCTGCGCCTCACCCAGGAGGTGCCCCGTCCCGCCGTGGGCGGACCGGGCCCGCTCGGCGTGGTGGGCGCCGGCCCGGTGGTCGCCCCGGCGCAGGTGGGCCGCCGCGAGGGTGGCGTGGGCGCGCCCCTGCTGGTGCCGGTGGCCGGTGCGGACGGCCAGGTCGAGCGCCGCGCCGGCGTCCTCGACGGCCCGGGTCGGGTCGCCGCGGTGGTGGTGCACCGCGGCCAGGCCCAGCAGCGCGTCGATCCGCCCCTGCCGGTAGTGCGAGGAGTCGGCGGCGGTGAGCGCGCGCCGGTGCCAGGACTCGGCCTCGTCGAACCGCGACCTGAGGCACTGCACGCCCGCCAGGGTGTTCCGGGTGTCGACCGCGACGGCGTGGTGCCCCTTGCCCGCCTCCACCGCCTGGTCGAGCAGCTCCGCGGCGTGGTCGAGGTCGCCCCGCAGGGCGATGAGCCTGGCCCGCACCTCCAGGTACCACGCGGTCTCGTAGCCGACCTGGACCCGCCGGACGAGCGGGGCCACCACGTCGAGCAGGGCGTCCACGTCCTTGAGCCGCCCGAGGTGCAGGTGGGTCTCGGCCAGCCCGAGCAGCGCGGCCCCGCGGCCCCGGTCGTGGCCGGACGCCTCCTGCGCGGCCCGCGCCCTGGTGAAGTGCTCCACGGCCTCGGCCGGGCGGCCGAGCTTGAGCGCGGTGGCCCCCAGGTTGACCAGGACGGTGCCGGCCTGGACCAGGCAGGTGGCGTGGGCGACGGCGATCTCGTCGGCCCGGCGCAGGTGCCGGAACGCCGTGGCCAGCGTGCCGGTGTAGTGGTGCAGGACGCCGAGGTTGGACAGCGCGGTGCACTCGCCCAGCGGCCACCCCGCGGCGGTCGCCCCGGCCAGCGCGGCCCCGAAGTGCCCGGCCGCGGCGGTGTACTCGCCCCGCATCAGGTCGAGCGCGCCGGCGCTGTTGTGCATGGCGGACACCGCGTGCGGGTGGCCGTCGGCGTGCGCGGCGCGCAGGGCGCGGTCCACGACGGTCGACCAGTGCGCGCTGTTGCCCCGCAGGAAGTAGCCCTTCAACCCGTCGGCCACCTGCCAGGCCAGCCGGTGGCGGCCGGTGGCGGCGGCGAGCTCCACGACCGCCGTGGTGTTGAACGCCTCCGCGGTCAGCCAGCCCAGGGCCGCGGTGGCGCCGGCGAAGGACGGCGGCTCGTGACCGGTCCACCGGGTGCTCCCCGGCAGGTGGACCCGACCGGGGTCGAGGCTGCCCGCGGCGCTGTCGACGGCGGTCGCGTACCAGGTCAGCAGGCGGTCCACGGGCGCGTCCCCGTCCTGGGCCGCGCGGTCGGCGGCGTAGAGCCGGAGCAGCTCGTGCAGGGCGTAGCGGTGGGGCACGGGCTCCTCGACCAGGTTGGCCGCCACCAGGTCCCGCAGTTCGCGCTCGGCGTCGGCGGGCGCGACGTCCGCGAGCGCGGCGACCGCCGGCGCGGTCGTGTCCGGTCCCGGCACCAGCCCGAGCAGCCGGAACACCCGCCGCGTCGACGGGGCCCTGGCCGCGTAGGACAGCCCGATGGCGGCGCCGACGGCGGCGGTCGGGTCGTCGGGCAGCTCCAGCGCGGCGAGCCGGTCGCCGCCGCGCAGCTCGGTGACGTAGTCCTCGATCGAGCGGTTCGGCTGGGCGGCCAGGTGCGCGGCGGCGATGCGCAGGGCGAGCGGCAGGCCGCCGCACAGCCGCACCAGCTCGCCGGCCGCCCCCGGCTCGGCGGCGACGCGCGCCCCGCCGACCAGCCGGTCCAGCACCCCGGCCGCGTCCCCGGCGCCGAGCACGTCGAGCCGCTGCTGCCGGGCGCCCTCGCGGGCCACCAGGCCGTCGAGCCTGTTCCGGCTGGTCACCACCACCGCGCAGTCCGGTGTGCCGGGCAGCAGGGGGCGGACCTGACCGGCGTCCACGGCGTCGTCGAGCAGCACCAGCACCCGCCGGTCGGCCAGCGCCGAGCGGTAGACCGCGGCCGCGCCGTCCACGCCGGCGGGTCGCCGGGCCGGGTCGACCTCCAGCGCCTGCAACAGCTCCTCCAGCGCCTGCCGCGCGGTCAGCGGCGTCCCGGCGCCGTGCCCGCGCAGGTTCACGAACAACTGCCCGCCGGGGAAGCGGGCCCGGTTGAGGTGGGCCCAGTGCAGGGCCAGCGCGGTCTTGTCCACGCCCGCGGTGCCGGTCAGGACGTGCGCCACCGCGCCGCCGGCCTCCTCGGGCGCCCCGCCCAGGGCGCGCAGCGCCTCGTCCCGGCCCACGAAGCTCCGCGGCGCGGCCGGCAGCTGGGCGATGCCGGCGGTGGCCGGGCGGGCTTCGGGCCGCGGTGCTCCCGCGCCGGGGTTCCCGGTCAGGAGCCGGTGGTGCAGGTCCCGCAGCGCGGCGCCCGGGTCGGTGCCCAGCTCGTCGGCCAGTCGCGCGTGGACCCGGCGGTAGTGCTCCAGCGCGTCGGCGGTGCGCCCGGCCTGGTGCAGGGCCAGCAGGTGCTGGCCGGCGACGCGTTCGTCCAGGGGGTGGGCGGCGGCGCGCTCGGCGAGCTCGACCACGAGGTGCGCGCCGTGCCCCAGGCGCAGCCGGGTGTCGACCAGGTCGTGCTGGGTGGACAGCCGCTCCTGGGCGAGCCGGTCGCGCTCGGCCTCGGCCCACTCGCCGGCCACGCCGGTCAGGGGCTGCCCGCGCCACAGCTCCAGGGCCTCGGTCAGCAGCCGGGCCGCCCGCTCGTCGGGTTCGTCTTCGGCGGCGGCGCGCAGGTCGCGGAACCGGAGCAGGTCCACCACCGCCCCGGCGTCGACGGTCAGGGCGTACCCACCCGAGCGGCGCACCACGGCCACGTCCGTGCCGGCCAGCGCGCCGCGCAGCCGCGAGAGGTAGCTGTGCAGCGTCGCCCGCGCCCGGGGTGCGGCGTCGGCGCCCCAAACCCGCTCCACCAGCCGTTCCACCGGCACCACCCGCCCGGCGTCCACCGCGAGCGCCACCAGCACGCACCGCTGCCTGGGCGTGCCCAGGCCCACCGGCCGCCCCCCGACCTCCACGCCCACCTCGCCCAGCAGGCGCACCACCACAGCCACGACCACCGCCCCCTCCACGGGGAGCCTCCCGGGAAAACGGGCGCGGTGGCCTGAGGCGCGCCGTGCGGAAAACCTGCAAGCGCTCCACACGACGGGGCCCGCACCGTTGCGCTCGGCAACACCCGGAGCGAGAGGGGAACACCATGATCGGAACCTGTGGAGCACCCGCGCCGGCCGGTCAACGGGCGCGCCGACCGGACCTACAACGTCCACGTCGACCCGGCCACCGGGTACCGGCGGGTCGACGTGCGGGTCAACGGCAGCGGGGTCTGGTGCACCGGCTACCTGCCCGGCCGGGACTGGTACGACTTCTGGAAGTGCCGATCCCGGTCGTGGCCCGGATCGCGTGACCCACCGGCTGGTCGGGAGGCGGTGTCCCACCGCCTCCCACCGGCACGGGCCACCGGTCCGGGCCGACCCGCGCTCCCCGGGCCGCGGCGCTCGGCGGCGGTCCGGAGCGCCTCCTAGCGGCGGTCGTCGAAGTAGATCATCTCGCCGGTGCCGCCCTCGACGTTGGCGACGGCCACGAAGCAGCCCAGCTCGACGGTCACGCAGTCGATGTCACCGACCAGGTCGCTGCTGTCGTCGTACCCCTCGAACACGCGGCGCACGGTCACCGTGGCCGTGCCGGCGCCGTTCTCGTCCAGGGTCACCGACTGCATGGACTTGTGGGCGCAGGCGAAGGACTCCGGCGCCACCTGGGCGCACTGCTGCGCGAACACGGCCTCCTCGGGCTCGAAGCCGGAGATGTCGACCGTCACGCGGGCGACCGAGGGCAGGTCGGTGGAGGGGTTCACGGTGATCGCCGGCTCGGCGCTGAGGGGCTCGGCGCTGAGCGGCTGGGCGACCGCCGTCGGCGCGGCCGCCAGCGCCAGGCCGAGGGCCGCCGCGGTGGCGAGCCCGGCCGTCAACCGGGTGGTCCTGGTGTGGGTCTTCATGAGTTGTCCTCCGAACTCCGGTGCAGCGGATCGATCTTCACTTCTGGTGATCCACCGGGACGACGGCGAGGCGCCGGATCATCCAGGCGTGTTGCGGATGGTGACGGAGGAGTTGCCCCCTGGAGCGGGGGGACACGCCACGCGTGCGGAGGGACCACCCCGACGTGTGTCACCCGATGCGGTCGAGCCGGGGTTTTGTCGGGAATTCCCGGAACCGCCGGCCTGGCCGGGGCGCTTTGCGTCATATTGCCTTGACCTCAACCGAGGTGGAGGTTGAACCATTGACCCGTGACGACGACGGGGACGCCGACCGGGAAGAGCGACCTCTGGGGGGCCGAGCGGAGGGGTCCGACGGTCGGGATGGTGCTGCTCGTCACCCTCCTCGCGTTCGAGAACATGGGCGTCTCCACGGCGATGCCGCGCATGGTCGCCGACCTCGGCGGCAAGGACCTGTACGCCTGGCCGTTCCTGGCCTTCCTCGCCGCCAGCGTGGTGGCCACCGTGCTGTCCGGCCGGCTGAGCGACCTGCGCGGCCCGCGTCCCTCCCTGCTGATCGGCCCCGCCCTGTTCCTGGTCGGCCTGCTCGTCGCCGGCGCCGCCCAGGACATGACCCAGCTGCTGATCGGCCGCGTGCTCCAGGGCCTGGGCGGCGGGGCGCAGGTGGTCGCCGTCTACGTGCTGATCGCCCTGGTCCACCCGGAACGCGACCGGCCCGCCGTGTTCGGGCTGCTCGCCTCGGCCTGGGTGGTGCCCTCGCTGGTCGGCCCGGCGCTGTCCGGGTGGCTGACCGAGGTGCTGAGCTGGCGCTGGGTGTTCCTCGGCCTGGCGCCGTTCGTGCTGGTCGGCGTGTTCCTGGTGGTGCCCGTGCTGCGGGGCCTGCCGCCGCACACCCCCGACCGGAACACCCGCCCCGGCCTGCCGCTGGCGGCCCTGGGCGCGGGCGGCGGGGTCGCCGCGCTCAGCTGGGCCGCGCAGCACCCGCGCGGGCTGAACCTGCTGGTCGGGCTGGCCGGCCTGGTCGCGCTGGTGCCCGCCCTGCGCGTGCTGCTGCCCCGGGGCACCCTCACCGCCCGCCCCGGCCTGCCCATGACGATCCTGGCCCGCGGCCTGCTCGCCGGGTCGTTCTTCGCCGTCGAGGCGTTCATCCCGCTGACCCTGACCGCCGTGCACGGGTACTCGGCGATCGCCGCCGGCATCCCGCTCACCCTGAGCGCGCTCGGCTGGTCCTCGGCCGCCTGGTGGCAGTCCCGCCGGCCGGACCGACCGCGGGAGGAGCTCGTCCGCTGGGGGTTCGTGCTCAGCGCCGCGGGTATCTCGGGCGTGACGCTCATCGCACCCTCCTGGGGCCCGGCGTGGGCGACGCCGGTGCTGTGGGCGGTCGCGGGCGCCGGGATGGGGATGGCGATGTCCAGCCTGAGCGTGCTCACCCTGGCGGCGTCCTCCGACGTCGACCGGGGCTTCAACTCCTCGGCCCTGCAGATCAGCGACATGCTCGGCTCGGCGCTGCTGGTCGGCCTGGGCGGGGTGCTGGTCGCCGCGGTGGCCTCCGCCGACGCGCCGACGGCCGCCGTGCTGCCGTTCGACCTGCTGATGGCGGGGCTGGCGGTGCTCGGTGCGGTGCTGGCCGGACGGCTGCGCCCGGCTACCCTGGAACGCTGATGGCCTACTTCGACCACGCCGCCACGACCCCCGCGCTGCCGCAGGTGATCGAGGCGATGACGAGGGCGTTGTCCACCACGGGCAACGCCTCGTCGCTGCACACCTCGGGGCGGCGGGCGCGGCGGGCGGTCGAGGAGGCCCGCGAGGACATCGCCGACGCGCTCGGCGCGCGCCCCTCCGAGGTCATCTTCACCAGCGGCGGCACGGAGAGCGACAACCTCGCCGTCAAGGGCGTCTACTGGTCCCGCCGCGCCACCGGCCGCACGCGGGTGGTGGCCTCGTCGGTCGAGCACCACGCCGTGCTGGACGCGGTGCAGTGGCTGGCCGACCACGAGGGCGCCGAGGTCACCTGGCTGGAGCCGGACGGGCTCGGCCGCGTCCGGCCCGAGGCGCTGGCCGACGCGCTGGACGACGACGTCGCCCTGGTCACCGCGATGTGGGCGAACAACGAGGTCGGCACGATCAACCCGGTGCGCGAGCTGGCCGAGCTGGCCGCGGCGCGCTCGGTGCCGTTCCACACCGACGCGGTGCAGGCCGTGGGCGCGGTGCCGGTGGACTTCGCCGCCTCGGGCGCCTCGGCGCTCACCCTCACCGGCCACAAGATCGGCGGGCCCTACGGCGTCGGCGCGCTGCTGCTCGGCCGCGACGTGGCCACCACGCCCCTGCTGCACGGCGGCGGCCAGGAGCGCGAGGTGCGCTCGGGCACGCTGGACGTGCCGGCCATCACGGGCCTGGCGGCGGCCGTGCGCCACGCGGTCGACGGCCAGCCGCGCGCGGCGGCCGAGCTGGCCGCGCTGCGCGACGAGCTGGTGGAGCGGGTGCGGCGGGTGGTGCCGGACGTGGCGGTGAACGGCGACCCGGTGCACCGGCTGCCCGGCAACGCGCACCTGACCTTCCCCGGCTGCGAGGGCGACAGCCTGCTGATGCTGCTGGACGCCAAGGGCGTCGAGTGCTCGACCGGCTCGGCGTGCACGGCGGGCGTGGCGCAGGCCAGCCACGTGCTGCTGGCCATGGGCGTGGACCCGGTGCGGGCACGCGGCTCGCTGCGGTTCTCCCTCGGGCACACCTCGACGCGCGCCGAGGTGGACGAGCTGGTCGGGGTGATCGGCCCGGTGGTCGAGCGCGCCCGCACGGCGGGCATCGCCGGCCTGCGGCGGCTGGCCACCGGTGGGACCGGGCGGCGGACGACTGCGGAGGTGTGACGGCATGCGGGTGCTGGCGGCGATGAGCGGCGGGGTGGACTCCGCCGTGGCGGCGGCGCGGGCGGTGGAGGCCGGGCACGACGTGACCGGCGTGCACCTGGCGCTGTCGGCCAAGCCCGGCACGCTGCGCACCGGCGCGCGGGGCTGCTGCACGCTGGAGGACGCCCGGGACGCGCGGCGCGCCGCGGACGCGCTCGGCATCCCGTTCTACGTGTGGGACTTCGCGGAGCGGTTCACCGAGGACGTGGTGGAGGACTTCGTCGCCGAGTACGCGGCGGGCCGCACGCCCAACCCGTGCCTGCGGTGCAATGAGAAGATCAAGTTCGAGGCGCTGCTGGACAAGGCGGTCGCGCTGGGCTTCGACGCGGTGTGCACGGGGCACTACGCCCGCCTGTCCACCGCCGGGGGCCGGGTGGAGCTGCGCCGGTCGGCCGACGACGGCAAGGACCAGTCCTACGTGCTGGCGTCGCTGACCCGCGAGCAGCTGTCCCACGCGATGTTCCCGCTGGGCGGCTCGACCAAGACCGAGGTGCGGGCCGAGGCCGAGCGGCGCGGGCTCCAGGTCGCGCGCAAGCCCGACAGCCACGACATCTGCTTCATCCCCGACGGCGACACCCGGGGCTTCCTGGCCGGGCGGCTGGGCGAGCAGCCGGGCCTGCTGGTCGACGACACCACCGGCGCGGTGCTCGGGCGGCACGCGGGCGTGCACGAGTTCACCGTGGGCCAGCGCAAGGGCCTGGGCATCGACGCGCCCGCACCCGACGGGCGGCCCCGCTACGTGCTGTCGCTGGAACCGATCACCGGAACGGTCCGGGTCGGTTCGGCCGAACGGCTGAAGGTGACCGAGATCGTGGCGCGCCGGCCGGTGACCCGGGTCGAGTTCGAGGGCCCGGTGGAGTGCGTGGCGCAGGTGCGCGCGCACGGCGGCCTGGCGCCCGCCGTGGCCGAACTCGTGGGCGATGAGCTGCGGGTTCGCCTGCGCGAGCCGCTCAGCGGCGTCGCACCCGGTCAGGCCGTCGCGGTGTACCGGCCGGACGCCGAGGCGGGCGACCTGGTCCTGGCGAGCGCCACGATCAGCTCGACCGGTTGACGGATTTTGTCGGTGCGGCCTGACACACTGCGGGTGTGCCACATGACAACGAACGACGCCGCCGCTCGCTGGCGGACGTCGAAATCCGCGTGGGTGTGCTGGGGAGCAAGGTCGACCACCCGTCGGCGCAACGCCTGACGGCCGAGCAGCACGAGCGGCTACGGGCCGAGGCGCGGACGTTGCAGTGGGTCGTCCGCGAGCGTCGGCACCGGGCCGAGTGGGCCGACCTGCTGGTCCGGGTGGAGGCGCTGGTGGAGCGGGTGGAACAGCTGGTGCCGGTGGTCGAGGTCGACGTGCCGGCGCAGGTGCGGGGGTCGGACGACCGGGTGGCGCGCCGCCGCCTGGGCGAGGACCTGTCGGTCGGGTACTGCCCGGCCCCGCACCGGGGTCGCTAGGGGTCGGGGCGCCGTGGGGCCCGGTACGGCCTCACGGCGTCCAGTCCGTGTTCGCGCCGCAGAGCACGACGCAGGCCGTCCCGCCGGGCACGCGCCCGGCCAGCCACGCCGCGAACGGCACGGCCGCCGCCGGCTCCACGGCCAGCCGGAACTCCTCCCAGAGGCGGTCGCGGGCGGCCAGCAGCTCGGCGTCGGACACGAGCACCGACCGCACGTCGTGCGCCCGGAGCACCTCGAACGGGACCCCGCCCACGCGCGTGGCGCCCAGCGCCGACGCCGCCACCGAGACCACCTCGGTGTCGACCGGCCGACCCGCCTCGAACGCGTGGTTCAGCGCGCGGCAGCGCTCCGGCTCGACCGCGACGGTCAGCCGCCCGGCCGCCCCGAGCGCCGTGCCCGCCGCCAACCCGCCGCCGCCGACGGCCACCGCGATCACGTCCACGTCCGGCGCGTCGGCCACGACCTCGGCGGCGACCGTGCCCTGACCGGCGATGACGGCGGGGGAGTCGTAGGCTTCGACGTAGTACCCGGGCGCCTGCCGAGCCGCCAGCACGGCCTCCGCGTAGGTCTCGCCGTGCCGGATCAGCTTGGCGCCCGCGGCCTCGATCCGCCGCACCTTGCCCTCCGGCGCGCCGACCGGCACGAACACCGTCGCGGGCAGGCCCAGCTGCCGCGCGGCCTCGGCCACGCCCAGGCCGTGGTTGCCCCCGGACGCCGTGACCACGCGATCGGGCGAGTCCGCGGTGAGCAGCGCGTTCAGCGCGCCGCGCAGCTTGAACGAGCCGGTGAGCTGGAGGTGCTCCAGCTTGAGCACGAGGGGCCGGCCGTCGACCTCGGCGCGCCACAGCGGCGTGCGGCGGGCGTAGGGGCGGATGCGGTCCGCGGCGGCGGCTACGTCGGGGTTCATGCCCCCCAGGATGCGCTCACCCGGCCAACCACCTGTAGGCCCCCATGACCAGCGTCACCGCGCCGACCACGAAGCACAGCAGCGCGACCACCAGCCCGAGCAGCACCAGCACGTTGGTGCCCCAGGAGGAGTCGCGGTCGTCGGTGACCAGCAGCTCCGCGCGCAGTTGGACGTTCGCCGCGCTCTGGAGCGCCACCAGCCGGTCGCGCGCGACCGGCGTCGCGGCGGCCCGCTCGCCGCCGGTCCAGTTCAGGGCCGCTAATCGCGCCACCGGGGTGCGGTAGGCGCGTTCGAACGCGGCCACCTCGGTCTCGTCGCGGTCCTCGGACAGGTAGCTCCACCGGCCCGCCTGGGCGGCGTTCCCGAGCAGCCGGTAGACCTGCGCGAGGCGGTCCCGCAGGTCCAGCCGGTCCGGGAAGCTCGTGACCAGGCCGACCAGGCGCTGCCGGGCGCGGAGCACGCTGGCCAGGTCGCCGCGTTCGACCTCCTCGGCGGCCTTGTGCAGCGTCAGCTCGACAGGCATGACGGACATCGTCCCAGCCGGGGCAACCACGGGCGCTCCGGTGACCGCCGTGTCGGCGGGCGAAATCCGCCCCGATCGGGTCCGGTGCGGTCCCCCACCCCCCGACCGCGTCGGCCACCACCTCGTCGCCCCGGCGCACGGCGCGGGTGCCGAGCGCGGTGGGGCGGGGTCGTTGGCGAGCGGGTCCGCGGGGGTCCGCGGTCGGCAGCCTAGGGTTCACCCGGTGTTGGACGTCCTCCGCGCCGCCGGCCTGTTCGCCGTGACCAACGTCGACGACCTCGTGCTGCTCGCCCTGTTCTTCGCCCGCGGCGTGCCGCCGTGGCGGGTGGTGCTCGGCCAGTACGCGGGGTTCGCCGCGATCCTGGCGGTGGCGGTGGCCGCCGCCCTGGGCGCGACCCTGCTGCCGCCGTCGGCGCTGCCGTGGCTGGGCCTGCTGCCGCTGGCGCTGGGCCTGCGGGCGGCGTGGCGGGCGTGGCGCGGCGGCGGTGACGACGACGAGCCGACCGCGACCGGCGCCTTGGGCGTGGCGGCGGTGACCTTCGCCAACGGCGGCGACAACATCGGCGTCTACGTGCCGGTCTTCGCCACCACGGGTGTCGTGCCGTACGTGGTCGTCTTCCTGGTGCTGGTCGCGGTCTGGTGCGCGGCCGGCCGGTGGTTCGCCACGCGCCCACCGGTGGCCCGAGCCCTGAGCCGCCGGGGCCACGTCGTGCTGCCGGTCGTGCTGATCACCATCGGCGTGCTGATCCTGCTCGGCTGAGGCCGTCAGCCGGTGAAGCCCCTGGAGGCGGTGTAGGGACGGGGTGGGAGTGGTGCGGGAGCGTGGGGCGCGGCACGCCCCCACACCACGGTCTCGGCGGTGCCCTCGCCACCGTCGGCACCGACAAGGTGACGGTAGGTGGCCTAGACCACCGCGTCAATGGGTCTAGACCTCTTCGTCGCACACCCGCCCGAACCGGCGGGTGGAAGACTGGGCGGGTGGATCCACTGCCCTGGCCCGCCGGCACCGCGACCGGCATCGGTTCGCTGCCCGGAACCGACCCCCTCGAAGCCGCTCGCGTGGTGCTCGGCGAGCTGCCCGACCTGCCGCACCTGCCCGAGCTGCCCGCCCGGGGCGTCGGCGCGGACATGATCGGCCGCACCGCCGGTCTCCTGGTGGACCTGCCGGTCGAGGTGGTCCCGTCCGGTTACCGGACGGCCGCCCACCCCGGCCGGGACCACCGGCGGGCGGTGGACCTGATGCGCCGCGACCTCGACGCGTTCGAGGAGGCGGCCGATCCCGCGCCGCCGGCGGTGGTGAAGGTCCAGGCCGCCGGGCCGTGGACGCTCACCGCGAGCGTCGAGCTGCTGCGCGGCCACCGCGTGCTCACCGACCGGGGCGCGCTGCGCGAGTTCACCGCGTCGCTGGTCGAGGGCCTGAACCGGCACGTCGCCGAGGTCGCCAAGCGCACCGGCGCGCGGGTCGTGGTGCAGCTGGACGAACCGGCGCTGCCCGCCGTGCTGCGCGGCCTGCTGCCCACGCCGTCCAAGCTCGGCACGGTCGCCGCCGTGCCCGAGCCCGACGCCCTGGCCACCCTCCAGGCCGTCGTCGAGGCGATCGAGGCGGACGTGGTCGTGCACTGCTGCGCGCCGCGCCCGCCCATCACCCTGATGCGCCGGTCGGGCGCGCGTGCCGTCTCGTTCGACCTGACCGCGCTGGACGGGACGAGCTGGGACGAGATCGGCGAGGCGTGGGAGGAGAAGACCCACCTCTTCCTGGGCCTGACCCCCTCCACCGACCCCCGCACCCCACCCACCCTGAGGTCCACCGCCCAACCGGCCCTGGACCTGGTGGACCGCCTGGGCTTCCCCCGCGACGTCCTCGCCACCCACGCCGTCCCCACCCCGACCTGCGGCCTGGCCGGCGCCACCGCCTCGTGGCCCCGCCGCGCCCTGACCTTGACCCGCGACCTGGCCAAAGCCTTCGCCGAACCCCCCGAAACCTGGTAACCCCCCGCGCGAGTCGTACGTCCAGACCTCGCGAGTCGTACGTTCGCGACCCCCGAGTTCAGTGTTCAGGCGTTCTGAACGCTGAATTCGGGGGTCCTGGACGTACGACACGGCGGGTCTGGACGTACGACTCGCGCGGGGTCAGAGTGTGGTGAAGGGGTGGGCGTAGTGGAAGGTGCCGCGCAGGGCCGGGTGGTGGGAGGACAGGGGGCGGGCCTGGAAGTGCGGGGCCCACTCCGGGATCGGGGGTGTGATGCCCAGGGTCGAGGCCAGGCGGAAGCCGAAGCGCGAGTAGTAGGCCGGGTCGCCCAGCAGGACGACGAGCGGCTCGCCCAGGCCGTCCGCCACGCCCAGCGCCGTGTGCACCAGGGCCTTGCCCACGCCGGTGCGCTGCCGCGCGGGCAGCACGCTCAACGGTCCCAGCCCGAGCGCCGGCGCGCCGTCCACCGAACCCCGCGTGCACACCACGTGCCCCACGACCTCGCCGTCCGCCTCGGCGACCAGGGACAGCGCGGGGATCCAGCCGGTGTCGGCGCGCAGCTCGTCGACCAACCGCACCTCCCCGCCGGGGTTCGCCGCGAACGCGGCCCCGGTCACGGCCCGGATCGCCTCGACGTCGGCGGGCGTTTCGCGTCTGATCAGCACGTCGGGCAGCTTACGACCCCGTAGACCGGGAGGTCTCGGGCCGCGACAGCGCAGCTCGCCAGACGCCGCCCGCGACAGCGCAGCCCGCGACACCGCCGCCCGCGACACCGCCGCCCGCGACACCGCCGCTCACGACACCACCGCGCGCACGCCGGCCGGCAGTTCGGCGCCGCGCAGGAACCCCGGCAGCACCTCCCGGAACGCCCGCCCGGCCGACGTCGGCGCCACGTCGGCGCGGTGGGCCAGCGCGATGGTCCGCCCCGCCCCCGGCGTCAGCGGCGTGGCGTGCAGCGACCGCGCGGCCAGCACCGTCGACGGCACGATCGCCACGCCCAGCCCGACCTCCACGAACCGCAGCACCGCGTCCATCTCCCCGCCCTCCACCGCGAACACCGGCTCGAACCCGGCCCGCCGGCACGCGGCCAGCGTGGTCTCCCGCAGGTCGTACCCGGGCCGGAACATCACCAGCGGCTGCTCGCGCAGGTCCGTCCACCGCATCCGGGACACGCCCAGCGGCGCCGCCGAGGCCACCACCAGCTCCTCCCGCAGCACCGGCACCACGGTCAGCGCCCGGTCCGCGTCCGCCGGCGACACGATCACCAGCGCCAGGTCCAGCCCACCGGCCTCCAGCGCGGCCACCAGGTCCCGCGACCCGCCCTCGGTCACCGACACGCGCACGCCGGGGTAGGCGTCGTGGTAGCGCTTGATCACGTCCGCGAACAGGCTGCCGCACAGGCTCGGAGTGGCGCCCACCCGCACGCGCCCGCGCCGCAGCCCCACCAGCTCGGCCACCTCCAGCCGCGCGGTGTCCACATCGGACAGGATGCGGCTCGCCACCGGCAGCAGCGCCTCGCCCGCGGGCGTCAGCGAGATGTTGCCGCGCGCCCGGGTGAACAGCGCCGCGCCCAGCTCCTTCTCCAGCGCGTGGACCTGCTTGGACAGTGAGGGCTGCGCCACACGCTCCTCCGCCGCGGCCCTGGTGAAGTGCCGCGTCCTGGCCACGGCCAGGAAGTACGCCAGCTGCTGGAGCGTCATAGCGGCAGGCTATCGCCGGCCAGCCCACGATGTATTGGACGACTCGTCGCCGGCGTTCCTGGCGTCTGACGCGTGGACACGATCCGGCTCTACCGCACCACCGTCGGCAAGAAAGCCGTCATGGCGGTCACCGGCGCGGTGCTGCTGCTCTACGTCTTCGCGCACATGATCGGCAACCTCACGTTCTTCTCCGGCCCGGCGGCGATCGACGGCTACGGCCGGTGGCTGCGCGAGGTCGGGGCCGTGTGGCCGACCAGGATCGCCCTGCTCGCGGCCGTCGCGCTGCACTTCACCGCCGCCTGCCAACTCACCGCGCGGGCCCGCCGGGCCCGCGGCCGCTACGCCCACCGGCGACCCGTCCGGGGCGGTTACGCGGCCCGCACGATGCGCTGGGGCGGCGTGGTCATCGCCCTGTTCGTGGTCTACCACCTGCTCGACCTGACCGCCGGGTGGCTCAACCCGCACGGCGTGCCCGGCGAGATCCACGCGAACGTGACGGCGGACTTCCGGCACTGGTACGTGGTGCCGGCCTACACCGCCGCGGTCGTCGCCCTCGCCCTCCACGTCCGCCACGGCGTGTGGAGCGCGACCCGCAGCCTGGGCGTCACCACCTCGCGCGCGATCGGCCTCGCCGTGGCCGGGGTCGTCGCGGCCGGGTTCCTGTCCGTCCCCTTCGCCGTCTTCACCGGGTTGGTGAGCTGAGATGTCCCACACCGAGAAAGCCCACACCGAGAAAGCCCACACCGAGAAAGCCCACGCCGAGAACACCCACGCCGAGAACACCCACGCCGAGAACACCGACACCGGGAGCCGGTACACCGAGGGCGCGCCCCTCCACGACCACCGCGTGCCCGCCGGCCCGATCGAGCACCGCTGGGACCGCCGCCGCTTCTCCGCGCGCCTGGTCAACCCCGCGAACCGGCGCGACCGCACGGTGATCGTGGTCGGCACGGGCCTGGCCGGCGGCTCGGCCGCGGCGACGCTCGCCGAACTGGGCTACCGCGTCGACTCGTTCTGCCACCAGGACAGCCCGCGCCGCGCGCACAGCATCGCCGCGCAGGGCGGCATCAACGCCGCCAAGAACTACCGCAACGACGGCGACAGCGTCTGGCGGCTGTTCCACGACACCGTCAAGGGCGGCGACTTCCGCTCCCGCGAGTCGAACGTCCACCGGCTCGCGCAGATCAGCGCGGAGATCATCGACCAGTGCGTGGCGCAGGGCGTGCCGTTCGCCCGCGAGTACGGCGGCCTGCTCGACACCCGCTCGTTCGGCGGCGCCCAGGTCTCCCGCACCTTCTACGCCCGCGGCCAGACCGGGCAGCAGCTCCTGCTGGGCGCCTACCAGGCCCTGGAGCGCCAGGTGGCCGCCGGGCGCGTGGCGGTGCACGCGCGCACCGAGATGCTGGACCTGGTCGTGGTCGAGGGCCGGGCCCGCGGCATCGTGGCGCGCGACCTGGTGACCGGCGAGGTGACCACGCACCTCGCGGACGCCGTCGTGCTCGCCACCGGCGGCTACGGCAACGTGTTCCACCTGTCCACCAACGCCAAGGGCTGCAACGCCACCGCGATCTGGCGGGCCCACCGCCGCGGCGCGCTGTTCGCCAACCCGTGCTTCACCCAGATCCACCCGACGTGCATCCCGGTCAGCGGCGACCACCAGTCCAAGCTCACCCTGATGAGCGAGTCGCCGCGCAACGACGGCCGCGTGTGGGTGCCGCGCGACCGGCACGACCGCCGCCCGCCCGGCGACGTCCCCGAAGCCGAGCGCGACTACTTCCTGGAGCGCCTGTACCCGAGCTCCGGCAACCTGGTGCCCCGCGACATCGCCTCCCGCGCCGCGAAGAACGCCTCCGACGGGCAGCGCGGCGTGTACCTGGACTTCGCCGACGCGCTGCACCGCCTCGGCCGCGACGTGGTGCGGCAGCGCTACGGCAACCTGTTCGAGATGTACGAGCGCATCACCGGCGACGACCCCTACCGCACGCCGATGCGCATCTACCCGGCCGCGCACTACACGATGGGCGGCCTGTGGGTGGACTACGACCTGCGCTCCACCATCCCCGGCCTGTACGTCGTCGGCGAGGCGAACTTCTCCGACCACGGCGCGAACCGGCTGGGCGCCAGCGCGTTGATGCAGGGCCTCGCGGACGGCTACTTCGTGCTGCCGGGCGTCGTCGGCGACTACCTGGCCGACGCGCCGTTCGACCCGGTGACGGCCGACCACCCGGCCGTGGCCGACACGGCGTCCGAGGTGCGCGGCCGGCTCAAGGCGCTGCTGGCCGTGAAGGGCGACCGCACGGTGGAGTCGTTCCACCGCGAACTGGGGCGCCTGATGTGGGACGAGTGCGGCATGGAACGCGACGCAGCCGGCCTGCGCCAAGCGCTGGAGCGCATCCCGGAGCTGCGCGAGGAGTTCTGGCGGCGGGTGCGGGTGCCCGAGGGCGACGACCTCAACCAGGAGCTGGAGAAGGCGGGCCGGGTGGCCGACTTCCTGGAGCTGGCCGAGCTGATGTGCCATCTGCGGCGCGTGCGGGGTGGTGATCAACGGCGAGGCGCACGGCCCGCGCCGCGCCACCACCGCCTGCCAGCTGCACCTGCGCCACTTCCGCGACGGCGACGTGGTCACCGTGGAGCCGTGGCGGGCCGGGCCGTTCCCGGTGGTGCGCGACCTGGTGGTGGACCGGTCGGCGCTCGACCGCGTCGTGGCCGCGGGCGGGTACGTCGGCGTGCCCGCCGGCAGCGCCCCGGACGCCCACGCGGTGCCGGTGCCCAAGCCCGACGCCGACACCGCGTTCGAGGCGGCGGCCTGCATCGGCTGCGGCGCGTGCGTGGCGGCTTGCCCGAACGGGTCGGCGATGCTGTTCACCGCCGCCAAGGTCACCCACCTGGGCGTGCTGCCGCAGGGGCAGCCGGAGCGGTGGTCGCGGGCGCGGGACATGGTGGCCGAGCACGACGCGGCGGGGTTCGGCGGCTGCACCAACACCGGCGAGTGCGCGCCCGCCTGCCCCAAGGGCGTCCCGCTGACCACCATCGCCCGCCTCAACGCCGACCTGCTGCGCGCCCACACCACCCGCCGGGGCGCGTAGTTCAATGGGGTCATGAGCTGGTTCCGCCGACGCCGGGAGCCCGGACCCGTCCCCGTCCACCTGCCCAACCCGGACGAGGCGGCGGCCGCGTTCTGGGCCGCGTGGCACGACCTGCTGCCCTCGGTGAGCGCGGCGCTGGGCGACCGCGCGCCCGAGCGGGTCGAGGAGCGGCTCGCCGAGCTGGTCGCCGACCTGCACCCCGACCTGCGCTTCTCCCTCGAACGCGGGCACCGGGCCATCTACGCGCTGGTGGTCACCGGCCAGGAGGACCCGCGGCTGCGGCCGTGGACCGACGCCTGGGTCGCCGCCGCGCCCGCCGAGGACGTGATCTGGGAGTACCACGACTCGGTGCCGCCCGTGCCGGACCCGACCCTGGTCACGATCAACCTCGGCGCGCGGCGGCTGCGGCTGGCGGACGTGCGGGTGGTGGCGCGGCTGTCCGACGGGCTCGTCGACGTCGCGGTCTGGCACCCGGATCTTCCCGATCTCGACGACGCGACCCGCGAACGGCTGACGTTCCTCCCGCTGGACGTCACCCTCGGTGAGCGCCTGGCCGGTGAACGACTCGGCCGGGTGGAGACCGCGGTGACCGAACCGGAGGGCGCGATCGGCCTGCTGGAGTTCCGCGACCTCGTCCGCGACCTCGTCCGGGGGCAAGTCGAGCGCCCCTCCTGAAATTGTCGGACCCCCTGGCTAGTCTTTTCCCGTGACCAGCAACGACTTCCCGAACCCGGCCGAGGCCCCCGCCGAGGGCGTCGAGGACGTGCCCGCCGCCGCGCGCGAGCGGCACGCGGCGCTCGCGGAGGTCGTGCGCGGTCACCAGTTCCGCTACTACGTCCTGGACTCGCCGACGGTCGGCGACGGCGAGTTCGACGCGCTGCTGCGCGAGCTGGAGGCGCTGGAGGCCGCCCACCCCGGCCTCGCCACCCCCGATTCGCCCACCCAGCGCGTCGGCGGCACCTTCTCCACCGAGTTCACCGCGGTCGACCACCTGGAGCGGATGCTCAGCCTGGACAACGCGTTCTCGGACGAGGAGCTGCGCTCCTGGTTCGAGCGGGTCCACCGGGAGGTCGGGGCCGGCGCCCACCTGCTGTGCGAGCTGAAGATCGACGGCCTGGCGATCAACCTGCTCTACCGGGAGGGCAGGCTCGTCCGGGCGCTCACCCGCGGTGACGGGCGCACCGGCGAGGACGTGACGCTCAACGTCCGCACGCTGGGCGACGTGCCCGAGACCCTGACCGGCACCGACGAGCACCCGGTGCCCGACCTGGTCGAGGTGCGCGGCGAGGTGTTCTTCGCCGTGGAGGACTTCCTGGAGCTCAACGCCCGGCTGGTCGAGGCGGGCAGACCGCCGTTCGCGAACCCGCGCAACACCGCCGCCGGGTCGCTGCGGCAGAAGGACCCCAGGATCACCGCGTCGCGCAAGCTGCGCATGATCTGCCACGGGCTCGGCAAGCGCGAGGGCTTCGAGCTGACCAGGCAGTCCGGGGCGTACGAGGCGCTGCGGGCGTGGGGCCTGCCGACGTCACCGCACACGGTCGTGCTGAGCACGTTCGAGGAGGTCGCCGAGCACGTTGCGTACTGGGGCGAGCACCGGCACGACGCCGTGCACGAGATCGACGGCGTGGTGGTCAAGGTCGACGAGGTGGCGGCGCAGCGGCGGCTGGGCAGCACCTCGCGCGCGCCGCGCTGGGCGATCGCGTTCAAGTACCCGCCGGAGGAGGCGACCACCACCCTGCTCGACATCAAGGTGCAGGTCGGCCGCACCGGTCGGGTGACGCCGTTCGCGGTGATGGAACCGGTGAAGGTGGCGGGGTCCACGGTCGCGCGGGCCACCCTGCACAACGCGAGCGAGGTCAAGCGCAAGGGCGTGCTGATCGGCGACCGGATCGTGATCCGCAAGGCCGGCGACGTGATCCCCGAGGTGCTCGGCCCGGTGGTCGACGTGCGGCCCGCCGACGCCCGCGAGTTCGAGATGCCCACGACGTGCCCGGAGTGCGGCCACGCGCTGCGCCCCATGAAGGAGGGCGACGTCGACATCCGCTGCCCGAACGCGGCCCGGTGCCCCGCCCAGCTGCGGGAACGCCTCGCCTACCTGGCGTCGCGGTCGGCGCTGGACATCGAGGTGCTGGGCTACGAGGCGGCCGCCGCCCTGGTCGAGTCGGGCGAGTACGGCGACGAGGGCGACCTGTTCGCGCTCGACGCGGACGCCCTGGCGGCCGTCGCCCTGTTCCGCACCAAGGACGGCGCCCTGAGCGCCAACGCGACCAAGCTCCTGGACAACCTCGCCACGGCCAGGGAGCGTCCACTGTGGAGGATCCTGGTCGCTCTCTCCATCCGCCACGTCGGCCCCACCGCGGCCCGCGCGCTGGCGCGGGAGTTCGGCTCGGTGGACCGCGTCGTCGCCGCGTCGGAGGAGGAGCTGGCCGCGGCCGAGGGCGTGGGCCCCACGATCGCCGCCGCCGTGCGCGAGTGGGTCGACACCCCGTGGCGGCAGGAGGTGGTGGAGAAGTGGCGTGCCGCGGGGGTGCGGCTGGTGGAGGAGCGCGACACCTCCGTGCCGCGGAACCTGGAGGGGCTGTCGATCGTGGTGACGGGTTCGCTGGAGGGCTTCTCGCGGGACGAGGCCAAGGAGGCGGTCCTGGCGCGGGGCGGGAAGGCGGTGGGGGCGGTGTCGAAGAAGACGGCGTTCGTGGTGGTGGGGGAGTCGCCGGGGTCGAAGGCCGACAAGGCGGTCCAGCTGAAGGTGCCGGTGCTGGACGAGGCCGGGTTCCGGGTGCTGCTGGAGGAGGGGCCGGAGGCGGCGACCCGGGTGGCGGTGGTGGCCGCGGTGGCGGAGGAGCCGGTGGCGGAGGAGCCGGACGAGTCGGTTGCGGCGGCGGAGGAGCCGGCTGCCGAAGCCGAGGGGGTGGCTGCGGAACCGGAGGGGGTGGCCGAGGGAGTGGCGGGGGAACCGGAGGAGGAGAGGGTGGCCAAGGGGGTGGCGGTGGCCGAAGCCTGACCTCCCTTCGGGGCGCGGTGGAACTCCGCCCCGAAGGCCGCCCGCCCGGCCGTTCCCGGGCCGGGTGCCGGCGTGGTCCTCTCGGGCGCATGGCACAGGACCACCTCGCCGGCCGGTCGCACCCCGGCGCCGGTGGCGAGCGCTCCGCCGCGGCGGGGCAGCGGGGGTCCGGACCGCGCGGACCCGTGATCCGAGGCGGTGTCGCGCGATCGGCGGGGACCGGTCGGCGGGGCCCGGGGCCGCTCACGCCGGACACCGTGCTGCGGTTGCAGCGGGCCGCCGGCAACGCGGCCGCCGGTGCGGTGGTGGTCCAGCGCGCCACCTTCAAGATCGAGGTTCAGGAGGACGGCAAGCCGGGCGACGTCGTGCGGCCGGTCAAGGCGCCGAAGGGCGGTGCCGTCGCCACCGGTGGCCCCTCGGCTGTTCCCGCGAGCCTTCCCGGCCAACCGGGGAAGTTGAGTTACGCGTTGCCGCCCGGTGACACCGCCGTGTCCCTGCGGGTGATCCTCCACCACTGCTTGAGCGGTGACCCGTGGCTGAACGGGCCGTTTTCCGATCAGGTCGCCGCGGAGCTCGACAAGTCGGTGAAAGCCGGAGGTCACAAGATCCTCTGGAACGTTTCCGGTTCGAGCCCCCGGGACCGGTACACCGTGGCGTGGTCGCTGGAGGTTCTCGGCGCCGCGGCCACCGCGGCCTCGGCCTCCGAACCGATTCCCCTGAACAACGAGCGCAAACTCGATCTCTTCAAGCGACTCGTCGACGTCATGGCGTCGATCGGCATCGACATCTTCCTCTTCGGCGGCGCCGCGACCAATGCCGTCTTCGACAGTCCCCGACGGCTCAACGACCTCGATTTCCGCACGTACAGCATCCCCGACAACTTCAACACGCCCGAGGGGAAGAAGCACCTCGGACTCCTCAACGACGCGCTGAGAAAATTCACCGTGCAGGAGCCCTTCACCAAAGCCGATCGCGACACGATGGCCGTGGACGCCGTGGTCGAGGACTGCAAGGTGACGATCAGGCGCGTCGTCAAGGGCATGACGACCTACCAGCCCTCGGGTGGGGCGATCTCCGGTGAGGACGTCATCTTCGACAAGGCGCTGTCGTTCGCGCAGCGCCCTCCCGACACCAAGCAGAAATCCGACCTGTTCGACCTGCTGTGGGGGCTCAAGCGGACGGGTATGCCGATCGACCGGTTCTTCGGCGAGCTGGAGGCGCGGCGCGGGGACCAGTACCAGGCGCACCGGAACGCGCAGAAACCCGGCTCGAACACCACCACCACCAGAGCGCCGACGACCGCGAAGCGGCTGTCCGACCAGTTCGCGGTGGTGTTCGCGGGGTTGCTCGCGGTCTTCGGCGCCGACCAGCTGATCAACCACGTGGTCGCCGACGTCCACTCGGCCAACCCGAAGGAGGGCAAGCGGGTGCGGAACGACCTCCGCGTCCAGTTGGGGCAGCTGGCGACCGCGCTGGGGCTTCCCCGGGAGAAGGGCCCGAAGGTGGAGGCGCTGAAGAAGGGCCCCGGGGTGCGCCCGGTCCTCCTCGTCCAGGCGGGCAACTTCACCGGCGACATGTTCGCGGTGTGCGCGGCCCTGGTGCTGAACCCGTTCGCGCAGGTCCTGCTGATCTCCGACGGCACGGCGCGCGACCGGAGCCGGGCGATCGCGACCTTCTACCGCGACTCGGGCATCGAGGAGCACCGCGTCCACGTCCTGGACTCGACGGGCGGGAACATGGGCAAGCTGCACACCGCCTTCACCGGCGGCCGGAAGGGCAAGGGGATGGACGCGAAGCGCGAGGAGATCCCCTACGAGAAGGCCGAACCGCCCGTGCCCCCATTCCTGCGCGGCACGCAGTTCCAGCTACCGGTGACCGAGGCGACGACGCAGGTGGCCGCCGGCTGGCGGGGCGAGGAGACCAGGGACGGGGTGCGGGCGGCCTGGGGGCTCGACGGCGATCAGCGGAAGGTGGAGGAGTTCGTCAGGAGCCGCGGGGTGCCGGTCGCCCGGGGCGACTACGTCGTGCTCTGGTGCCGCTTCAGCGGCAGCAAGGGCGGCCCCCACCCCCAGCACGACATGGGTTTCCGGGCGTTCGAGCAGCTGCTGGGAATCGCCCTCGACCAGGGCGGTCTGGTCGTCGTCGCCGGTGACCTCCCGATCTCGGCGCGGGCGCGCGACAAGTGGAGGTCGAAGATCGAGGCGGCCGGGGTCCACGACCTCCGCGAGTTCTGGCTGGACCCGGGGTGGACCGACCTGGGGCTCACGTCCCGATCGGCCCAGTTCGCGGTGTTCGACCTCCTGCACACGGTCTCCGGCGGGCGCCTCAAGCACCTCGGCTTCCGCAGCGGGAACCTGGAGCCCTACGCGCTGATCGGGCACGAGGTCCGCTACATCGAGGAGAAGGGCAGCGCCCAGGCCGGGCGCATGGACCAGTGGAAGAACCTCGGCTACCTGCCCCTGGTGATCAACGGCAGGATGCCGACGCTGAAGGGGCAGTGGGTGACGGCGAAGTCCGGCTCCGGCAAGGAGGCGCCGGTGCCCTGGATCAAGCCTTCGGGGGGCACCGACAAGGGCGTCAAGGCCGCCGACATCGACCAGGTCCTCAAGGGCCGGGACCCGGCCGACCTGCGTGGTTTCGAGGAAGACGACCTCAAGGCCGTCCGGGAGTTCCTGAAGTGGTCGACGACGTGAGCGGCGCCCGGCGGGTGCGGGGACCGCCAGGCCCCGGGCCCACCGGCGTCCGCTACCCCGGGAAGCGCGCCACCCACCGCTTCTGCCACGGCGTCTCCACCGCCCGCCGGTGGTAGTGGGCCCGCGTCCACGCCACCGCCTCCGCCGCCGGCACCCCCGCCAGCACGGCCAGGCACGCCACGGCGGTGCCGGTGCGCCCGATCCCGCCGCCGCACGCCACCTCCACCCGTTCACCGGCGAGCGCCCGCGCGTGCAGGTCGCGGATCAGCTCCACGGCCCGGTCGTGGTCGCGCGGCAGCCGGAAGTCCGGCCACTCCACCCACTCGTGCGACCACGGGAACGAGTGGGCCCGCCGCATCCGGTTCGACCCCAGGTAGAGCCCGTGGTCGGGCGTGCCCTCCGGGGCGGGGTTGCGCAGGCCCCGACCGCGCACCGCGGCGCCGTCGGGCAGTTCGATCGCTCCGGGCAAGGTCATCCCCGCATCATCCCCCCACCCCCGGCACCGCCCCCGACCCGGTGCGCCGGCCGGACGCCACCTCCCGGGCCGCCACCTCCCGGGCCGCCACCTCCCGGACGGGCGGCGACGCCGGCTGGTCGAGCGCCTGGCCGGCGTCCCGCGCCGGGGCCCGCGCCTGGTCTTGCGGCGACCGGGCGCCCCCGCCGCGGGGGTGGTCCACGTCCCGGGGGATCGAGCCGGGATCGTGCCGGGGGATCGTGGTGTCGGTGAACGCGCGGGCCGGCATCGTGGACGCGACGACCGCGACCGCGGTCACCACGGGCAGCGCGCAGCGCCACAACGGGGTCGAGCGAGGACGGAGGCGGGTGCTCATGGGGATTCCCCTCCCGACCGACCGGCGGGTCCCGCCCACCGGACGACCGCGGGTCTGCGCGGGCGGGGTGCCGGCCTCGATGCCCGGTGGCCGGGGAGGGGGAGCGCGTGACGGCCTCTGACGAGCGGTGCGAGGTGCGGGTGCTGGGCCCGGTGACCGCGCTCGGCCCGGCCGGTCCCGCCGCGCTGTCCGGCGCCCGGCAGCGGGCGGTGCTGGGGGTGCTCGCGCTGCACGCGGGCGCGGTGCTGCCCGGCAACCGCCTGGTGGACGTGCTGTGGGGCGAGGACCCGCCGCGCACCGCGCTGCGGACCCTGCACAGCCACGTCGCCCGGATCCGGCAGGCGCTGGCGGCGTGCGGCGCGGGACCGCTGCTGCGCACCAGCGATCCGGGCTACGTGCTGGACCTGCTCGCCGACCGGGTCGACGCACACCGCTTCGCCGACCTCGTGGCCGCCGCCCGGCGCGACCTGACCGGGGCGCCCGACCGGGCCGCCCGCACGCTGCGCTCCGCCCTGGGGCTGTGGCGGGGTGAGCCGCTGGCCGGGGCCGGGCTGGTCGGCTGGGGCGAGCGGGAGGTCGAACGCCTGCACGAGCTGCGGCTCTCGGCGGTGGAGGACCTGTGGGACGCCGAGATCCGCTCCGGCGGGCACGGCGCGGCCGCGCTGGAGCTGCCCCGCCTGCTGGCCGAGCACCCCACCCGGGAACGCCTGGTACGCCTGCACATGCTGGCCCTCTACCGCTGCGGCCGGCACACCGACGCCCTGGAGGTCTACGGGCGGCTGCGGCAGGACCTGGCCGAGGAGTTCGGCGTCGACCCCGGCCGCGAGCTGGCCGAGCTGCACACCGCGATCCTGCGGCGCGAACCGGTCCTCGACCCGCCGCCCGCGGCGCCCGCGCCCGCCGTGCTGCCCCGGCAGCTGCCCGCCCGGGTCGGCCACTTCACCGGTCGCGCCGCGGAGCTGGCCGCCCTGGACGCGGCGGTGGCGCCCGCCACCGACGACCTGCCGGTGCTGGTGGTCACCGGTCCCGCCGGCATGGGCAAGACGTCGCTGGCCGTGCAGTGGGCCCACCGGGTGATCGGCCGCTTCCCCGACGGGCAGTTGTTCCTGGACCTGCGGGGCCACGACCCGGAGCGCGCCGTGTCCGCCCACGACGCCCTCGCGCACCTGCTGCGCGGGCTGGACGTGCCCGAGGACCGCATCCCCGGCGGCCCGGACGAGCGGGCCGCGCTGTACCGCTCGCTGCTGCACGGCAAGCGGTGCCTGGTGCTGCTGGACAACGCGGGCAGCGCCGAGGACGTGGCGCGGCTGGTGCCCGGCGGCGAGGGCAACCTGCTGCTGGTCACCAGCCGCCGGGTGATGTCCGCCCTGGCCGCCCGCCACGCCACCCGCGTCGTCGTGGTCGACGCGCTGGGCCACGAGGAGGCCGTGGCGCTGCTGGGCAGCGTCGTGGGCGACGACCGGGTGGAGCGGGAGGCGGGCGCGGCGGCCGGGCTGGCGCGGCTGTGCGGCGGGATGCCGCTGGCCCTGCGCATCGCCGCGGCCCGGCTGGTCGGCCAGCCGGTGCGGCCCCTGGCCGAGTTCGCCGCCGAGCTGACCGGGGCCGACCGGATCGACGGGCTGGCCGTGGAGGGCGACTCCCGCACCGTGCGGACCGTGCTGGCGGGTGCGTGCGCGCCGCTGGCCGAGGGCACGGCCCGGGTGTTCGACCGGCTCGGCCTGCACCCGGGCCCCACGTTCGGCCCCCACCTGGGCGCGGCGTTGTGCGGGTTGCCGCCGGACGGGGGCCGGCGCGCGGTGGCGGAGCTGGCGGCCTCGCACCTGGTGAGCGCGGTCGGCGCGGACCGCTACCGCTTCCACGACCTGATCGGGGAGTTCGCCCGGCGGCGGTTGCGCGCCCGCGAACCCGGCGGCGACACCGCCGACCGCCTCGTGGACTGGTACCTGGCCGTGGTGGACGCGGCCAACCGGCTGCTCGACCCGGCCCGCGGCCTGGTGACCCCGTCCGTGGCCCACCCGCCGGCGGAGCTGCCGTTCCCCGCCGACCAGCAGGCCGCGCTGGCGTTCCTGGAGGCCGAGCGCGGCAACCTGGTGCCGGTGGTGCGGCAGGCCAGGGCCTGGGGCCACCTCACCGCCGCCTGGCAGCTGACCTACCTGCTGACCAGCTTCTACGCCTCCACCGGCCACTGGCAGGAGCGGGTCGAGCTGTGCCGGGAGGGCGCCGCCGCGGCCGCCGGCCTGGGCGACCCGGCCGCCGAGGTGGAGATGCTGCGGGCCCTGGGCGTGGCCTACTCCATGACCCGCAGGCTCCGCGAGGCGCTGGAGACCAACGAGCGGGCCCTGGAGCTGGCCCGTGCCATCGGCGACGTGCCCGGCCAGGGGCACATCCACAACAACGTGGCCAACATCCACACCAAGCTGCGCCGCTTCGACGAGGCGGTGGCCGCCTACCACCTGGCCGTGGAGCGCTGCGCGGCCGCCGGGGACGGCCTGGGCACGGCCCTGGTGCTGCGGAACCTGGGCAACGCCCACGTGCGGATGGGCCGACCGGAACCGGCCTTCGCGCCGCTGGAGGAGGCGCTGGCCCGCTGCCGCGAGCTGGGCCACCCCCGGGTCGAGGCGGGCACCCTGGACACCCTGGGCGAGGCGTGCCTGCTGCTCGGCGACCCGGACCGGGCGTTGACGCACTTCGACCGGGCGCTGGCCATCAGCCGCGAGATCGGGGACCGCTGGCTGGAGGGGGAGATCCTGCTGGACACCGGCGCCGCCCACCTCGACCGGGGCGACCACGGCCGGGCCCTGGCGTGCTTCGACCGGGCGCTGGCGATCAGCCGCGAGGTCGGCGACCGCCACGGCGAGTCCTGCGCCCTGGCGCACCTCGGGCGCGGTCACCTGCTCGCGGGCGACCTGGCGGCGGCGGGGGAGCACCTGGACGCGGCGCTGGCCGTGAGGGCGCGGGTCCCCGACGACCACGAGGAGGCCCACCTGCACCGGGACCTGGGCGAGCTGTGGGAGCGGCGCGGCGACCCGGTGGCGGCGGAGCGGCACCGGGGGACCTCGGCCCGGCTCCGCGCCCGCGCGAACGCCGCGGGCGAGGCGGGGCCGACCGGGCCCTGACCGGCCCCCGGCCGCACGCGACCGGCCGCCGCCGTGCCGGTGGGTGGTCGGGCCGCCGCCGTGATCGCAGGGGGGCGGCCGCCGCGGGGGCCGGCCACCGCCGGGGGCGGGCCCCGCCGCGGCCGGG